>NZ_LT629693.1:7135978-7436762 GCF_900099825.1 Bradyrhizobium ottawaense
GTTCTGCATGTCGATCGTCGCGGGTCGAGCTTCCCCCGCCTCACCGGGATTGATGTTGGGCCTGGACGGCGGCGGGGAATGCCTTGGAAGTGCTTTCCGGCTCGACGACGCCGACGTCCGTTCGGAATTGAGCCTGCTTTGGCGACGAGAAATGTTGTGTCGCGGAGCTTATGTCCCAAGGTGGTTGGAGCTCCGTGATGAAGACGGGGTGGGCTTCGGCCATGCCGTCGCCTTCACGATCGATCCGGAGGGCGAAAAGTACGCCGGCAACGTGCCCGCTGAGGTCGCGGTGCGACGCCTGGCCTCTGCGTCGGGCGGGTTGGGATCTTGTGCGGACTATCTCTTTCAGACGCGAGACGGACTGCGCGCCCACGGCATTCCCGATCTTGCCCTCGAACACCTTGCCAACCGCGTCGAGATCGCCCTCGCGGCGTAAGGAGGCGCGGGCCGCTGCGGCAGCGGCAGGTCGGGCCCAGAGCCGCAGCTCGAGTACGTCGTATCCAGACGGACAGCGGACGTGGTTGTGGGGCAGTCGTTTTCCGCGATGCGAGCTTCCATGATTTGAGAACAAGGACCGGAGTGTCCGTGGATCCGGAACGTCTAGCGTGAACGTCATGCTCAGCTAACGGGAGAAGGGCCATGAACTTCGCGACACGCCTCGCCGACGGGGAAACGGCCAACGCGGCCGACATGATCGAATACGGAATCGACGGTTGCGATCTCGGAAATGTGCTGGTCGCACGCAGCAAGATTGGTGTCTGCGCGATCTTGCTGGGGGCGAACCAGGACGAGATGGAGCGGAGCCTCGCTGCGATCTTTCCGATGAGCCTATTGGTCCCGAACAAGCCTCACGTTCGTGACGAGTTGGCTAAGGCGGTGCAGTTCATCGCGTCGCCGAAGGACGATCTTGATCTCGAGCTCGACGTGCGCGGGACACCTTTTCAGCATCGCGTCTGGGACGCATTGCGCACCGTGAAATCCGGCCGGCCGGTTACTTACGCGCAGCTTGCCTGTCGGGTACACGGACCGAAGTCTTTGCGCGCTATCGCGCAAGCCTGCTCGGAGAACCCAATCGCCCTCGCAATACCGTGCCATCGTGTCATGGGAAACAGCGGATCTACCTCTGGCTATCGCTGGGGCGTCGAGCGGAAGCGGGCGCTGGTGAATCGCGAAGTCGCCGCGGCGTAGTCGCTAGGCAGTCCCACGGCGCCCTAGTTTTTGACGACCATGCACAGCCGATTCCAGCCGGTGAGCGCGGCTCCGATGCAGAGAGCGAGCGAGGCCGGCCAGGTCGGGTTTGGTAAAAACCCCAGGAAGGCGGCGGCGCCGCCGATCGAAAGCACGAACGAGCGATCGGCCTTACCCAAGGGACCTTCAACGCGGCGCCGGTCGCCGAACGCGAGGCCGGCCAGGCCGGCGAATTCGCTCAGCACAACGAGCGCGATCACGATCGAGCCTTTTGCGACGGTGCAAGACGAGATGAACATCAATGGAAGAAATAAAGCGATCTCGGAAAGGATGTCGCCAGTCTCGTTCAGCACGCCACCCAAGCGGCTCTTTTGTCCGAACTCGACCGCCAACGTGCCGTCGAGCGAGGCGCAGGCGGTCCGGACGAGGACCCACGTCGGAAGAATCCCGAAAAGCGCGGGCCTGTCGGGAAACGCACAGAGGACGGAGCCGACCGCGATCGATCCGGCCAACGACGCCAACGTCACTTGATTCGCTGTGACCCCGGTCCGCGCCAGCAGCGCCGCGACAGGATACAGCAGTCTTTTCAGCCTGGGTTTGAGGAAAGTCAGCGTCGTTCCCGTCAGAAACGTAGGTAGTTCGCGATCTCGGCGCCCGCGACGAGAATCGTCGTTGCCGCAGGATTGTCCCATCGCTGAAATCAGGCGGCGATCGCGGCTTCGAGCGCCGCGACGTTGCGGGTCCGGGTCGCGATAGCGTCGATATTCTGCAAAGTCCGGCGGAGAGCGCTGCTCGAGGTGGCTTGTGTGTAGTGAAAATAGATCACGTCGACACCTACTCTGGCGAAATCGCGCTCCAGCCTGTTGCCGTTTTCAGTTCCACGCCAGTCGTCGCCCTTGAACAACAGGTTGAAACGCAATTCCTTCCAGATCTCTATCTTGTCGTTCGTCATCGCGGCGTGCGCCATGTTCACGTACCGGACATTGCGAACGATCTCGAGTCGCTCGAGCAGCGGTATCACGGGCGTCACGCCTTTGTGTCGGATCAGCACGTCGTCCGCGACCACGCCGGCGATGAGATAGTCGCAGTTCTCCTTCGCCTGCCGTAGAATATTCAGGTGCCCGATATGGAAAAGATCGAAGGCGCCCGGCACGTACCCGATACGGATCATTGTAGTCGTCTCCCGATTTTCGCGTGATCTTGATGATGTCGGTCGACGGGCGTCGCAGCGCTCCGCTTCCTGCTCCCCAATTGAATTACTCCAATCGATCTGCGCCTCGTCGAAGCGGCGACGAGTCGGCGACATCGATATGGGGGCAAGAAACGGAGTTCGGGCGCACCCGCGCACGAATAGGCACGGGCGGCGTGATCACCTCTTCGGTGATCGCGGACAACCCGAAAGGCATTTACATGAGCTTGCAAGATGACAACAAGGCGATCGTCGGTCAGTGGTTCGATCGATTCTGGGGAAAGACCTTCGATGCGAGCGTGATCGAGCAGATCGCAGCGCCGGACATGCTGCTGAAGTATTCTCTGCACGAACCTCGCCGAGGGCGGGCGGATATCAAGAACTTCATCACCGATTTCCGCGCCGCATTCCCCGACCTGAACTTCTGGGGTACGGCCGATCTTCTCGCCGAGGGCGACTACGTCATCGGACAATGGGAAGGCGGCGGCACCCACACCGGACCGGCGTTCAAGGATTTCCTGGCTGGCAGCCTGTCTGCCAACACGGGCAAGACGATGCGCTTCACCGGCGTGACCATTCTCAAGCTGAAGGATGGCAAGATCGTCGAGGAAATCGGCCTCGATGACGGCGTCGCGTGTTTGACCCAGCTCGGCATCCTGAAGGCTGCCTAACTGCGTGAGGCCGTCGTTCGAAAGAACGGCGGCCTTTTGGCAAGCGTACGCTTGCCGACGATGAAATTCCGACCGAAATAGCTCGCCCCCTCGGATCCTGGTCGTTCGCTTCGGCGCCCGCGTCGCGCGCCTGGAGGTGAGATCGCGCTCAGCGTCGCGAAGCGACGGATATCCGGAGTGACCGTCGGGGCCATCGCAAAAAGCCAATTTGAAAGCAAGGCACGGAGTGGGGACGGGAGCAAAAGGGCAGATGCTCCGGATTGATACGGAGGAATACTGTCATGAATACGCCGGCCCCCAACACGACCGAGCCCGAGATCCTTCTTTTCGGCTATGGAGAAACCGAGCTCGGGCAGATCGTCGTGGCCGAAACCAGGCGCGGCGTTGCGGCGCTGTTCCTCGGCGAGGATCGAGCCAAGCTGTTCCGCGACCTGGAGCAGGCGTTTCCGTGCACGCGGCTCGTTCTCGATCAGGCCGCCCTTGAGACTACGATCAGCCGTGCCATCTCGATGATCGATACGCCGCGCGCCGCAGTCGAGTTGCCGCTCGATCTGCGTGGATCGCCCATCGAAATGGCGGTCTGGAAGGCGTTGATGTCCATCCCGATCGGGGAAACACGGACATATGGCCAAATCGCAAAGAATTTGCCGATCGCGGCGACGGCTCAAGAGGTCGGTGCGGCTTGCGCCGCAAATCGCATTGCCGTCGCCGTGCCGTGCCACCGCGTCGTGAAGGCCGACGGATCGGTTGCCGGTTATCGTTGGGGCGTGAAGCGCAAGCTTCGATTGATCAATAGAGAGGGTATCGACCTATGACCGCGAATGTGAGCCAAATGAAAAACGGGACTGAGAAGACCACCAAGGGAAACGGAGCCACGGTGACGGCGGCGATTCAGGCGCGCGTGGAGCGCGTCGACTGGGAACGGATCTACGCCGATCTCGACGCCCAAGGTTGGGCCATCGCGCCGAAGCTTCTGACCCACGCGGAAGCCGATGCGGTCGTCGGCCTCTACCATCGGGGTGACGGCTTCCGGAGCCACGTCATCATGGGCCGGCACGGTTTCGGTCGCGGTGAGTACAAATACTTCAGCTATCCGCTGCCGCCGATCATCCAGGCGCTGCGGGCGGCGGCCTATCCCCATCTGGTGCCGGTCGCAAACAAATGGCACGAGCGCATGAGCAAGGACGTGCGGTTCCCCGCGAATCATGCCGCATTCCTCGATCGCTGCCACAAGGCGGGCCAGGTCCGTCCTACGCCCCTTCTGCTGGAGTACGCGCCTGAAGACTACAACTGTCTTCACCGTGATCTGTATGGCGAGCACGTCTTTCCGATTCAGATCGCGATTCTGCTGGACCAGCCGGGCGAGGACTTTGAAGGGGGCGAGTTCGTCATGACCGAGCAACGCCCTCGGATGCAAACGCGCGCAATGGTCTTGCCCCTCAAGAAGGGGGACGCTGCCATCTTTGCCGTGAACAGTCGACCGATGAAGGGTGTTCGTGGCGACTACCAGGTGAAGCTCAATCACGGCGTCAGCAAACTCTACTCGGGGAAACGCCATACGGTCGGCGTGATCTTCCACGACGCGACCTGAGTCGCATCAGAACGCCCGAATTATGATCGGGCTAAAATTCGATCTTAATGACGTGCGCTGATCGAAGGTATCCGGACTAGCCATCTTGGGTTTGGGTCAACGCTGACCTGGTCGGAGCGTCCGCTTCTGGCGCGCAAAGCGGTCGTTGAGGTGTGGATAGATCTCGCATTAGCCGAAAGACCGAGGTCAGCTATGTGCCACACGGAAACTGCACCGACGGTACTCCTAGGCCCACAACTGAAATCGGAAATTGTCCCGGCCGATGGCTCGCAAGGTGCTGACCAGCCTGAAATCGATTCTGAAGGATGCCCAGCGTCGCGGCAATGTTGCGCAGAACGTCGCCCGCGCTGTGGTGATCAAGAAGCGGACGGAGAACGTCAAGCTGAAGGTCGGCGTCGATATTCCGACGACGCAAGAGGTCGGGGTCATCATCGGCGCCGCGAAGGGACGCTGGAGGCCGGTCCTGATGACGGCGGCATTCGTCGGGCTCCGCGCTAGTGAGCTACGCGGGTTGCGCTGGAAAGATGTAGACTTGAAAGGGGAGAAGATTCACGTCCGGCAGCGCGCCGATCGTCTCAATCAGATCGGCCGACCAAAGTCGGCCGCCGGCGATCGAGAGATCCCGCTGCGGCCCATCGTGCTCCAGACGTTGCGGGAATGGAAATTGGTCTGCCCCAAAGGTGACCTCGGTCTAGTTTTCCCCAATGGCGATGGTGGGATTGAGAACCTGTCGAACATCCTGCAGCGAGGTTTTCAGCCGGCGCAGGTTACCGCGGGCGTCATGGTCCCGGCCAAGGATGAGCACGGCAAGCCGCTTCGCGACGGGAATGGCAAGCCGGTCTTCGTGGCGAAATATTACGGAATACACTCGCTGAGGCACTTCCACGCCAGCTGGCTAATCAACCGAAAGGCCGACGGGGGGCTGGAGCTTCCGCCGAAGGAGGTTCAGACGCGACTGGGTCACAGCAGCATAACCATGACGTTGGACGTTTACGGTCATCTGTTTCCACGGGGCCGCGAGGATGTGGAAATTACCGACCTAGAGCGATCGCTGTCGCTTGCTTGAGTATAGGCGCGACATGAGTGCGACATAACGGCAAAAAATATAGCAAAATCAATGTAGTGCATCGGAATCGAAATCCGATGCTCTATCCAGCTGAGCTACGAGCGCTTGTGGTTCGGTCGATTATCAGACTTGGCCGGACAGGGCCAGCAGCGGGCGGTCAAAAGCAGGGGTGCCGCCGGCGGTCCTGACCGATATAGGCGGCCGCGCCCCGGTCGCAGTGGTTGGTCGAGGGGCCGTCATAATAGGCAAATGTGCCGGGCTGCGGGCCGGGACCGTAATTATGGAGGTAGCTGATCGGGTAAGGCAGCGGCCAGTAGTGGCGGTAATGATGGTGCCGGTAATGCCGCGCCTCGGCGAGGCTGGGCGCCAGGGCCGACACGGAAAGCAGGGCGGCGGCAATCAGAAACTTGGCTTTTGTCATCGCGATTCTCCGGAAGTCCTGCTGGAAACTACATTTTCGGCCGGTCTGGGTTCCATTTAGCGCGGAATGGGACGAAAAGCTGCGGGAAAACCGCCACAGCGCGTCAATTTTTAGCCGCAACGGATGCTTAACGAATTACCAACACAGTCCGGCCAGAGTCCTGCGGTCAGGTCCGTTCCTTGAGGCCTGACCGCCCCGCGTCCGACAAGGCACCCCGGTTCCGATCGATCCATGCGCATCACGTCCCTCATCCTTCTGGTCCTGACTGTCCTGGTCGCTGCGCCCGCGCGCGCCGAGCTGCACATCACACGCGACCACGGCGGCTACGTCGAGGAATACAAGGCCAAATATGCGCGCATCCGCGACCGCAAGGAACGCGTCATCATCGATGGCATCTGCAATTCGGCCTGCACGCTGGTGTTCGGCATCGTGCCGATGAACAAGATCTGCGTGACGCCGAAGGCCAGCCTCGGCTTCCACCAGGCCTATTACGACAAGGCCTTCACCTTCGGCATCAAGGTCACGAGCTTGGACGGGACGTCGGACCTGATGTCCTATTATCCCGACACCGTGAAGGACTGGATCCGCCGCAACGGCGGGCTCACCACCGAGATGAAGAAGATCAAGAACGGCAACGACCTCTGGAAGATCGTCGATCCCTGCCCGGAAGAGTGGTAGCCGGGATTCACCGGCGCGATCCCGTGACATGGTCTGGTGCCTCGCGTGGTTAAGCGAACCTGCCTGATCTCGGGAACATTGTGACCTGATCTTAACCCTTTCCCGCTAGTTTCGGGTCTCGTGGCGCGACCGCACAGCTTCGCGGTGGTCGCGCGCGGCGTAGCAAGGGCGTTTCATGACTTCGACTGTCAATGGTTTCACGGCAAGCCAGATCGCCGTGCTGCCGACCTCCACTGTGTCGCAATGGACCAGTGCCGACGTCGCGTCATTGAGCACGGCGCAGGTTGCGGGCATCACGGGCGATCAACTGAATTCGCTGTCGTCGTCCGCGGTCGCGGCGTTCAGCCCGTCGCAGATCAGCGCCATTTCCTACGACACCTTCCTCGCGCTGTCGGGCGGGCAGACCGCAAATCTCACCGCCACGGAAGTAGGCGCGCTCTCTAATGTCCAGGTCAAGGCGCTGACGCCAACGCAGCTCAACAGCCTGACGAGCGCGGATCTGAATGCCTTGAACGTCGTCAGCCTGACCGCGGTGCAGGTCCGCAGCCTGAACACCACTGCGATCGGCAACCTCTCCACCGCCCAGGCCGATGCGCTGATATCAGCGCATCCGGGTGCGCTGTCGCCGACCCAGATCGGCGCGCTGACGACGGGCCAGCTCAACGGCATCTCGCAGTCGTCGCTGCAGTCCCTCGACATCAGCGCGCTGTCGACCGCGCAGCTTCAAAGCCTGACGACCGCGACCGTCGGCAACCTCGCATTCTATCAGCCGAGGTGGCTGTCCACGACTCAGGTCGCGGGTTTGACCGCGACGCAAACCAGCGGCCTGTCGCGCGCCGCGGTCGCGCAGATGACCGATGAGCAGGTTGGGAAGCTTTCAGCGGCCGCCGTCGCCGGCCTGTCGCAGGCGGGGATCGCAGGGCTGGGCAAAGGCCAGATCCGCGCGCTTTCGGTCGCCGCGCTCAACAGCCTGTCGGCGACGCAGATCGGCGGCTTCTCGTCGGAGCAGACAAAGGCGCTGACGGCGAGCCAGCTCAACGGCCTCAACCAGGCGAACCTCAACGCGCTCGATGTCGGCGATTTCACCACCGCCCAGTTGCAGGGACTGAGCGGACTGACCAACCTGAGCACCGCGCAGGTGAGCCATCTGTCGCAGGTCCAGCTCGTCGCCCTCGATCCATCGCAGCTCGGCAGTCTCGGCGGCGGCAGCGTCAGCGCGCTGTCCACGCAACACCTTGCGCAATTGTCGGCGCAGCAGACCGCGTCGCTGCTTGCCAATCAGGCCGACAGCCTGTCGGTCGCCCAGATTTCCTCCTTCACGGACAAGCAGCTCTCGACCACGACGGTGGTCGGCGCCACGAACGGCCTGCAGTTCAACCTGTCCTGGGGCTCGAGCACGGCGAATGCGCCGGCCGGCTTCCGCAATGCGGTTGTCGCCGCCGCGGCCGGCCTTTCGAACCAATTCGGCAACAACACGGTGGTGAACATCCAGGTCGGGTATGGCGAAGTGGCCGGCTCGCCGGTTTCGCCGGGCGCCGCCGCGCAGAGCGTCAGCTATGCGCGCGGTGTCAGCTATTCCGCGCTGGCGACTGCGATCCAGGGATATGCCGGCAATTCGGCGGTGCAGGGCACCGCGGCCGCGAGCCTCGGCGGCAGCGACCCGACCAGCGGCGGCAGTTTCGCGATCACGACGGCGGAAGCCAAGGCGCTTGGCATCAGCGGCGCAAGCGCCAACCTCGACGGCTATATCGGCCTTTCGAGCGCGATCCCCTTCGAGTTCAACCAGAACGCGGTCGCGGGCAAGTATGACGCGATCGGCGCCATCCAGCACGAATTCAGCGAGATCATGGGCCGGCTCTCTTCGGTCGGCGCCGGCCTCGGCCCGAACGTCTATACCCCGCTCGACCTGTTCCGCTACACCTCGACCAACAACGCCGATCCCTCGGCCGGAACGCCGATCCGCGCCTTGACGCAGCAGAGCGGCAACGTCCAGTACTTCTCGATCAACAACGGCAATCCGAATCTGGGCGGCTTCAATTCCTCGACCGGCGCCGCCGACTATGGCGACTGGAACGCCACGATGGGCACCGATCCGTTCGGCTTCAGCTTCTCCGGCGTCACGGAGCCCTTGAGCGGCAACGACGTCGTGGTCATGGCCGCGCTCGGCTGGAATCCGACGGCGCTGGGCGTGACCCACGCCCAGGCCGCCGCGACTTACGCGCTGGTCTGATTTCTCACCGGTTGTCTAGAACGTCACCACGCCGCGGATCGATTCGCCGCGCTTCATCAGTTCGAACGCGTTGTTGATGTCGGCAAGCGGCATCACATGCGTGATCATCGGGTCGATCTGGATCTTGCCCTGCATGTACCAGTCGACGATCTTCGGGACGTCGGTGCGACCCCTGGCGCCGCCGAACGCCGATCCTTTCCAGACCCGGCCGGTGACCAGCTGAAATGGCCGCGTTGCAATCTCAGCGCCCGCGGGCGCGACGCCGATCACGATCGACTGGCCCCAGCCGCGGTGACAGGCTTCCAGCGCCTGACGCATCACGGTGACGTTGCCGGTGCAGTCGAACGTGTAGTCGGCGCCGCCGATCTGGTCCGCTCCCGATTTCGTCATGTCGACGAGGTGAGGGACGAGGTCCTTGCCGAGCTCCTTCGGATTGACGAAATGCGTCATGCCGAAACGCTCGCCCCACGCCTTGCGGTCGTTGTTGATGTCGACACCGATGATCATGTCGGCGCCGGCCAGCCGCAGGCCCTGCAGCACGTTGAGGCCGATGCCGCCGAGCCCGAACACGATCGCCTTGGCGCCTTGCTCGACCTTGGCGGTGTTGATCACGGCGCCGATGCCGGTGGTGACGCCGCAGCCGATGTAGCAGACCTTGTCGAACGGCGCGTCCTCGCGGATTTTCGCCACCGCGATCTCCGGCAGCACGGTGTAGTTCGCGAACGTCGAGGTGCCCATGTAATGATGGACGGATTTGCCGTGAAGCGAGAAGCGCGAGGTGCCGTCGGGCATCAGGCCCTGGCCCTGCGTGGCGCGGATCGCGGTGCAGAGGTTGGTCTTGCGCGACAGGCAGGACGGGCATTGCCGGCATTCCGGCGTGTACAGGGGAATGACGTGGTCGCCCTTTTTGACGCCGGTGACGCCCTTGCCGATGTCAACCACGACGCCCGCGCCTTCATGGCCGAGAATGGCGGGAAACAGCCCCTCCGGGTCGGCGCCTGACAGCGTGAACTCGTCGGTATGACAGACGCCGGTGGCCTTGATCTCGACCAGCACTTCGCCCTCGCGCGGCCCGTCAAGCTGGACGGTGGTGACTTCCAGCGGTTTTCCGGCAGCGACGGCAACGGCGGCGCGAACGTCCATGGCATTTCCTCATTGCAGATGATTGGATTGCAGGTCTTTGAATTTCAGGTCTTTGAATTTCAGGTCTCTGAATTTCAGGCTTCGGTATGTGCCGGCGCGCGGGCGGCCCCGCATGCTTCGGCCTTGCCGCATAGCATATGATCGGGCAACACGGGCCGTAAATGAATCAGCAATTTGAGCAATTCGCCGCACGCACGGCGCCGGCGATCTTCGTGGTGCTCTGGAGCACCGGCTTCGTCGCGACCAAGTACGTGCTCAACAGCGCCGAGCCGTTGACCTACCTCTCGATCCGCATGGCGTGCGTGGTCGGATTGATGGCGATCATTGCTGCCATCGCGCGGCCGAAATGGCCGGATCGCGCCGGCATCGGGCACAGCATCGTCGCCGGCCTGCTGGTGCACGGATTTTATCTCGGCGGCACGGCGGTAGCGATCTCGCATTCGATTCCGGCCGGGCTCTCGGCGCTGATTCCGGGCCTGCAGCCGATCCTGACCTCGACGCTCGCCAACCGCTGGCTCGGCGAACGCGTCACGCCGCTGCAATGGACCGGGTTGCTGCTGGGCCTCGCCGGCGTCGTGCTGATCCTGCACAACCGGCCGATGAGCGGGGAAGCCGGCTGGGGCTGGTTCGCCTCCGGTGTCTCGCTGGTCAGCATCACGCTCGGCACGCTCTATCAGCGACGCTACTGCAACGCGATCGACTGGCGCGCCGGCAATCTCGTGCAGTACATCGCGGTGACGATTTTCTTCGGCCTCGGCGCGTGGCTGTTCGAGAACAACGAGGTGCACTGGACCGCCGAATTCGTCCTGGCGCTGAGCTGGCTCGCGGTGGTGCTGTCGATCGGATCGATCGGGCTGTTGTACTGGTTGATCCGCCGCTCGGCCGCGACCTCGGTGGCAAGCCTGTTCTATCTGGTGCCGGCGGTGACCTCGCTGATGGCCTATGTGCTGTTCGGCGAAAAGCTCGATGCCGTCGCGATAACCGGCATGACGGCCTGCGCAGCGGCCGTGTTTCTGGTCAACCGGCGGTCGGCTTGACGCTTCTCTCTCGTCATTGCGAGCCAACGGGTCGGGCGAACGCCCGCCCGATGACAGGCTCCGCGAAGCAATCCAGTCTTTTTTCCATCGAAGCATGGATTGCTTCGTCGCTTCGCTCCTCGCAATGACGGCTATGTTGTCGATGCATTGCGCACCTTCGCGTAAGCCGCCAGCGCGCGTTCGCGGCCGACCTTGTGATCGACGATCGGCTCGGGATAGTTGTTGCCGAGTTCAACGCCGGCGCTTGCGAGTTCGAGCGGCGTCGCGGTCCAGGGTTGATGGATCAGATTGTCGGGAAGCGCCTTCAGCTCCGGTACCCAGTGCCTGACATAGACGCCATCGGGATCGAATTTCTCGCCCTGCAGGATCGGATTGAACACCCGGAAGTAGGGCGCGGCGTCGGCGCCGGAGCCCGCCACCCATTGCCAGTTGGCGGGATTGCTGGCGGCATCGGCATCGACCAGCGTATCCCAGAACCATTGCTCGCCATGACGCCAGTCGATCAGGAGATGTTTTACCAGGAACGACGCCACCACCATCCGCACCCGGTTGTGCATCACGCCGGTGTGCCAGAGCTCGCGCATGCCGGCATCGACGATCGGATAACCGGTCCGGCCGCGCTGCCACGCGCGCAACGCCTTGGCATCACTCTTCCACGGGAACGCATCGAACGACGGCTGCAGGTTGCGCATCGCCAGATCGGGCACGTCGAACAACAGGTGACGGCAGAACTCGCGCCAGCCGAGTTCGCTCAGGAGTTTCTCGATATCGCCTGCCAGGCGAGGGTGCTCGGCCGCGGCAAAGCGCGCGGCGTGCCAGAGCTGGCGCGGGCTGATCTCGCCGAAACGAAGATGCGGCGAAAGCCGTGAAGTGCCGTCGCGGTCGGGCCGGTCGCGTTCGCCGGTGTAGCCGGCGACGCCGCTTTTAAGGAATGACTTGAGTTGCGCCTGGGCCTGCGCCTCGCCCGGCTTCCAGCTTTCGCGCAAGCCGCCGGCCCAATCGGGTTTGGCAGGTTCGAGCTTCCAGTCTTCCAGCCGGTCGCTGGCAAGATCTTTCACGCCGCTCAGCTTCTTCGGCGCCGGCAGCGGCGTTGGCGGATTGCCCAGCGATTGCACGCGCCGCCAGAACGGCGTGAACACGCGCAGGCCCCGGTTCTCCTTGTTGCGGATCGCGCGCGGCTCGACCAAGAGATCGCCGGCGAAGCTTTGGCGGCCGACGCCGATCTCGTCGAGCGCTTTTGCCACCTGACCGGCGACCGCAAGGTGCGGCGCTTGCGCGATCTCGTTCCAGAACACGGTCCCGGCGTCGATCTCGCGCGCCAGATCGGCGATCACCTTGGCGGCTGGTCCCTTGCGCAGCACCAGCGTGGCGCCGAGCCCGGTCAGGCTCGCCTGCAAGGCGCGCAGCGACTGCGCCAGCCACCAGCGCGCGGCGCCGCCGAGCGGTCGCGCTTCCGGCGTCTTCAGCGTGGGGCTGTGCTCGTCGAGCACGTAAAGGCAGACCACCGGCGCGCCGGTTCTGGATGCGGCATGCAACGCGGGGTGATCGGAGAGACGCAGGTCGTCGCGGAACCAGACGATGCAGGGACGGGTGGTTTGGCTCGGCATTAGTTGTTCAACTCGGCAGGCAGGGCTTGGGTCCCTGCTTCAGCCTTCGTAGGGTGGGCAAAGCGCAGCGTGCCCACCATCCCAGTCCAGCATTTCGAAGTATTGGTGGGCACGGCGCAAGTGCGCCTTTGCCCACCCTACGAGCGCGCGGCTGCCGTCACTTCGGCTGCGGGACAATCCGCAAATACGGCTTCGGCGATTTCCAGCCGGCCGGATAGATCGTCTTGGCCTCGTCGTCGCTGACGGAGCCGGCGATGATGACGTCCTCGCCCTGTTTCCAGTCGGCGGGCGTCGCCACGCGATGCTTGGCGGTCATCTGCAGGGAATCGATCACGCGCAGGATTTCCTGGAAATTGCGGCCGGTCGTCATCGGATAGACCAGCACCAGCTTGATCTTCTTGTCGGGCCCGATGATGAAGACGTTGCGGACGGTCATGTTGTCGGCGGCGGTGCGCGTCGCCGGGTCGCCCGAGGTGGAGGCGGGCAGCATGTCGTAGAGCTTCGACACGTTGTAATCGGTATCGCCGATCATCGGATAGTTCGGCGCAGCACCCTGCGTCTCCTTGATGTCCTCGGACCATTTCGAGTGCTTGTCGACGGGATCGACGCTCAATCCCATCAGCTTGACGCCGCGCTTGTCGAATTCCGGCTTCAACTTCGCGAGAGCGCCGAGTTCGGTGGTGCAGACCGGGGTGAAGTCCTTCGGATGCGAGAACAACAGCGCCCAGCTATTGCCGATCCAGTCGTGGAATTTGATTTTGCCCTCGGTGGTCTGGGCTTCGAAATCAGGGGCGGTGGCGCCAATTTGGAGTGCCATGGTTTGACCTCATCTCATTCAGTTTACAGGGGAATTCGTCCTGGAAAGTATACGGGCTAGTAGAGGTTATGGGAACCCGTTCACGTAAAAGGTGAAATCCTTCTCCGTGGGTGGGAACTCTTAGCATCTTCTTGTCGTCGGCGCCCCTGCGACGAAAACAACACATCGGGAATAAAAGCACTGTCCGCCCCGATATTGCCTTTTATAACCCGCATCACGGCCCGGCCGGATTGCCGGCTCGAACCGTGACCGAGTTCAAAGCGACTAATTGGCAACCATCTAAAAATCTCGGAATGCAAGTTTCGAATCGTTAACCACTCGTTTACGCCCGCATGGAAATGCTGGGTCTGAAAATGAAATTGAGAAGTGCAAACTATGTCCGCCTTTAGTGCCAAGGCCACCGAAAAGTCCGCTGAAGCGTCCGGTGTGCTTCAACCGTCCTGCCGCAAGACCGCTGCCCACGCTCTGACCATCGTGCGCGATGGCGTGATCACCGGCGAGGGGCCCACCACCAGGGGCCGCATCCATTTTTCCCGCACGCTCGATGCCGACGACGCCGCCTGGTGCGCGCGCATCCTGACCGTGACCGAGGTCGAGCATCAGCCGGTGAGCCGCGCCGAAGTCGAGGCGCTGTTTGAAATTTCCGACGCTGCCGCCGAGCGCAACGACGACGGCCGTTTCGACGATCTGCTCGCCAAGGCGGTCGCCCATCACACGGCGTCCGAGTCCGGCCTGCCGGTGCCGCCGCGCACGGTCGCGCTGTCGCCCGACACTGACATCGAGAGCTGGGCGCCCGCACAGGCCAACAAGATCGATACCAAGGTGCTGGAATGGCTCGCCGGCCAGATGCGCGGCAAGCGCCGCAGCCACCACACGCTGGCCGCGATGGTCGCGACCGTGGTCGGCGCCGCGGCCCTGCCGCTGGCGCAGTTGCCGCGCGTGCTCGATATGGGATTGATGTAAGTCTGGCATCCCCATTTTCCGGATTTCGAAACGGCGGGGCATTCCCCGCCGTTTTTGTTTTTGGTCTCAACTGTCTTCCCCCGCGCATGCGGGGGATCCAGTACGCCTCGGCCTATCGTTCAAATTATCAGCGTCTCTGGAATACTGGATCATCCGCTTTCGCGGATGATGACAACTGAGCGTGTGTTCGCGTTCTCGCGGCGCTGATCGCCCGGAGTTTTGCATTTCGTTTGCCCTCTGGAAGAGAAGAGGGCGCAGGGAAGACCGGATGCGCGCTGCACCCGCGGTCTCGCGTGCGATTTGCATCAAAAAGTTTGCACACGAGCATACAGGTTCAGCGGAGAACACCCGGCCTTCCCTGCGCAATGGCTTTACGGCTTATACGTAATCGTCCTGGTGACCGGCTTTCTTGCCACCATCGTCCGCTTCAGCTTTCGCTTCCGCCAACTTGACGCCAGCACCGGGGCGTCGGACCCAAACGATTTCACCGTACGCAAGGCCGCGCTCGTCAGTCGCGACCCTGCGTCCACCGCATCCCACCGCACGTCGTGACGATCGCGATCGCCCCTCTCGTCGGGTGAGACGGGCGGAGTTAGACGTCTGATTTGCCCGACGGGGCAACGGAAATATTTTTACGCGAGGGGCTGGACAGACTTTTGGTGATTTGCCCGTCGGGTTGATTTGTCGCAGGTGCCGCGCGAAATTTTTCTTGCGCGGGAAGCGAAGCAGGGCGCCGTGCAAGTGGTCAGAGATCGTTTCCTATATCAGCTGAGCGATAGGTGGGCCGCTTCAGTCCAGGCCGTCGGTATCTCTCAATTTTTTGGATAGGCCAGATTGAGCTTTGGGATTGAGTGCAGGTTAGTTGGAAATGGTCTCGACACCATCGAGATAGATGGACAATGCACCCACCCACTTGCGCGACGCATCCGAATCGGCGCTCTCGGCTGCCTGTTCAATGGATCTGCCGATGTCGGTAATGGTCTGGAATCCAAACATGCCCCCGGAACCCATCATCTGGTGTCCCAGACTCGTCACTGTCTCGAAGTCAACGCGATCCAGGGCATCCAGCATCACGATGACATTCTGCTTGCAGTTCCGCAGATAGGCGGGGATCCGGATTGCGGATCGGGATTTGGCGCTCAACCGGATCAGGTCCATCGGGTTGCTGTCCTCGTTCGCTAACGAAGGAGCGACCAGTGAGTTCTCCCTGATCGCCTGCAGCAGCACTTCCTGTTTGATGGGCTTGGTCAGGAAAGCCGTGCATCCCGCCGCCAAACACATTTCCCGGTCGCCCTTCAGGGCAGAGGCCGTCAGTGCAATGATCGGCGTGGGCGGCCGATGGTTCGCCTGCTCCCACGCTCGAATCGTTCGCGTCGCGGTCAGGCCATCCATGACAGGCATTTGACGGTCCATCAGGACGAGGTCGTAGCGTCCGGCTTCAAACATTTTACAGGCGATGGCCCCGGTCTCGGCGATTTGCACCTGGTACGGCGTGCCCTCCAGATAGGCGATCGTGATGATGCAATTGTCGGGAGAATCTTCCGCCAGCAGAATTCGTAGCGCCGGCAGCGGCAGTTCGGGATCCGCTCCGACCGGATCGGCCGCCGGACGATTGACCGAAGTGGATATTTCGAAGGGCGCCGCGAACGCAAAGACGCTGCCTTTCCCGACTTCGCTTTCGACCCAAATGCGCCCGCCCATCAGTTCCACCAGGCGCCGCGAAATCGTCAGCCCCAGTCCCGAGCCACCGAACCTGCGCGTGGTGGATGAGTCGGCCTGTGTGAAGCGTTCAAACACCTGGCCCAATTTCTCGCGGGCGATGCCGATGCCGGTGTCCGAGACCGTGAACCGCAATGCGGTCGGGACGGAAGGATCCGCATCCGGTGTAACCCGCAGGGTTACCTCGCCCGCTTGGGTGAACTTGATCGCGTTGCCGAGCAAATTAAGCAGCACCTGGCGCAGCCGTGTCGGGTCGCCGACCAGGTCGTTGGGCACGCCAGGCGCTATCTCGTACACCATGGCCAATCCCTTTTCGCTGGCCCGGAGCGCCACCATCTCCGTCACCTTCTCCAGGAGATCGTTCAGGGAGAAGCCGGTCCGCTCCAGCTCGAGCTGGGAGGATTCGACCTTGGAGAGATCGAGGATGTCGTTGATGAGATTGAGCAGGTTGTCGCCGGCGCGGCGAAAGATTTGTACATATTTGTCCTGCTCCGGCGAGAGCGGGGTCTTCGCCAGCAGGTCCGCGATACCCATGATCGCATTCATCGGCGTCCGGATCTCATGACTCATGCTCGCCAGGAAATCCGATTTGGTCCGGCTCGCGCTCTCGGCGGCGGCCTTGGCCTGCTGCAATTCCGCCTCCACCCGCTTGCGTTCGGTGACGTCGCGCGCCGCGGCGAAGACGCCCTGCAGGGTACGGTTCCGGTCGTAAAAGGTGGTCGCATTGTAGGACACCACCGTCTGCTTGCCGTCGCGGGCGCGCGCCGTCAACTCGTAGTCGGTGACCGACTTTTCGCTCAGCACGCGCTTGATCGCGGCCTCGGCGCGTTCCGGATCGGTGAAATAGCCCTTGAACGGCGCACCGATCAACTCGTCGCGCGTACAGCCGGTCAGCGCCTCCATCTGCTTGTTGACGTCGGTGATAATGCCGGACGGATCGGTGGTCATGATCGCGTCGATGTTGGATTCGATCAGCGAGCGGGTGTAAAATTGCTGATCGCGCAGCCGTTGATCGGACTTCTTTTGCTCTTCTTCGACCAGCTTGCGCGCGGTGTTGTCGGTGCCAATGAGCAGGTAGCCGATGATCACGTCCTGCGCGTCGCGCAGCGCCGTGACCGACACCACGGCCGGGAATCGGCTGCCGTCCTTGCGGATATAGGTCAATTCGTAGATGTCCTCGATCCCGCGCGAGGCCTTGAACACCAGGGCCTCGAAGCCCGGCGTGATCGGGGTTGCCAGCTCGACGCTGAGCGCCTTGGCGCGCGCGATCAGTTCCTGCGGATCGGAAATGTCGGCCGGCGTGATCCTGTTCATCACGTCGGCTGCCGCGAAGCCCAGCATCCGCTCGGCGCCGACGTTGAAGATCTGAATGACGCCCTTGGCGTCGGTGGCGATGCTGGAGAAGTTGGCGCTGTTGAAGATGGCGCTCTGCAGGGCTCCCGCCTTGAGTTCGGTGCCGATCAGGAGGTAACCGATGATGACGTCCTTGGCGTCGCGCAGCGCTGTGACGGACACCACCGCCGGGAACCGACTGCCATCCTTGCGGATGTAGGTCAGTTCGTAGATGTCCTCGATCCCGCGCGAGGCCTTGAACACCAGGGCCTCGAAGCCCGGCGTGATCGGGGTTCCGAGTTCGACGCTGAGCGCCTTGGCGCGGGCGATCAGTTCCCGCGGATCGGAAATGTCGGCGGGCGTGATCTTGTTCATCACCTCGGCGGCGGCATAGCCGAGCATCCGCTCGGCGCCGACGTTGAAGATCTGAATGACGCCCTTGGCGTCGGTGGCGATGCTGGAGAAGTTGGCGCTGTTGAAAATCGCGCTCTGCAGGGCCCCCGCCTGGAGCAGGGCTTCTTCCGCAAGTTTGCGCGCGGTGTTGTCGGTGCCGATCAGGAGATAGCCGATGATGACGTCCTGCGCATCGCGCAGCGCCGTGACCGACACCACCGCCGGAAACCGGCTGCCATCCTTGCGGATGTAGGTCAGTTCGTAGATGTCCTCGATCCCGCGCGAGGCCTTGAACACCAGAGCTTCGAAGCCTGGCGTGATCGGGGTTCCGAGTTCCACGCTCAGCGCCTCGGCGCGCGCGATCATCTCCTGCGGATCGGATATATCGGCCGGCGTGATCTTGTTCATGACCTCGACGGCGGCATAGCCGAGCATGCGCTCGGCGCCGACGTTGAAGATCTGGATGACGCCTTTGGCGTCGGTGGCAATGCTGGAGAAGTTGGCACTGTTGAAGATCGCGCTCTGCAGCGCGCCAATCCGCGCCGTCTCGTCGTTTTTATTGAACACGGCGTCTCCCCAGTGCTCCCGCACTTAGCTGATCGATTGCGCGAGGACCGCGGCTATCGAAGCTCTTCTTCCCGAGCATTACGGCCAAGGGAGCCGCTCCGAGTACTATCCGGGCTGATGCAAATTCGCGCCGGGGCGAAAAGTTCCGGCAGTTTTGCAATTTAGAAATAGGGTCAATCGCGACCGGGGGCTAACCGGAGGCAAATCCCGCCATATCGGTTGTTCCGCCGAAAGCGGAAGCGAGTTCAACGGGTTCGCGGCATCCCGGCCAGCCTTCGCGGCGCAATGGTATCGCCGCCGCGCGGCCTGTTTGGCGCAGATGGCGCAAATACGGTGCGTAGGGTGAGCAAAACGCGCGCTTGCACCGTGCCGACCATCTATCGATCAATGTCTTCGAATGGTGGGCACGCTACGCTTTGCCCACCCTACGATGTGTTGGTGAAGCCGAGCCGCGTCGCGGCCTGATCGCGACCGCGGTTACTTCCCCGCGGTTTTCTTGTTTTCTTCCGCTTCTAGCCCGAGGGTGCGGCCCGGGAATCCTGCGGTGTCGAAATAGCGCTGGGTGCCGACGCGCTGGAAATTCAGCACGGTACGCAGCCCGTTCGCCGCGGGCTTCGACTTCACGGTGCCGGCATAGGCCTGCGGCGTCGCGCCGTTCGGCATCGCTTCGGTCATGACGCGGCCGACCAGCGGGCCCTTCGGCTTTTGCGTCAGGCCCATGACTTTTGCGGCGGTGGCGCCGACATCCGCATTGCTGACGGGGAGGGCATCGACATAACCCGACTTGAAGTCGGGCCCGATCGCGGCGGTGAAGTTCAGCGTGTCGCCGCGGCTGAAGCTGCCATGCATGCCCTGGCCCTGGCGCAGCACGGTATCCGCCACCTGCACCGAGCAGTTGGTCGGCTCCTCGCAGCCCGACGACCACGAGCGGAAATTGACCACGATCGACGGCTGCGGCGTCACCGCCTTGCCGATCAGGCCGAGTTGCGACATCGGCAACGTGCCGGGGAAACGCCCGAGATCGTCGTTGACGAAAATGCCGCTGACATAGTCCTGCTCCAGCAGCGCCTTGATGGTGCGGTCCACCAGCTTGCGGTCCTTGCCGGGAATGTAGACGAGGTCCGATCCGCCGTTGGTGGCGATCACGACCTCGGGCTTTGTCGGATCCTTGCCGAGCACGCCGTTGCCGGCCTTGGGGTGGGCGTCAGCGGCGACCGCCGCATTCTTGTCGTTGGGGTCGAACAGCGGAAGGTTCAGCGCCTTCGCCAGATCGATGGCGAGGAAGCCCATGGGCAGGAAATCCTTTGGCGTATCGGCGTAGGAAATCTTCGCCGACGGGCTGGTCTTGCTCTCCTTCGAAATCGTCGAGAAGCCGTGATCGGAGGAGATCATGATATTGGTCGAGGCACTGAGCCCGAGTTCGTCCAGCGCCTTGCGCAATTGCGCGAGGTTGTCGTCGGCATTCTTGATGCCGGCCATCGAGGTCGGGCCGTTGATCCCGGGCGTCGTACTGTTGAGGCTGTCGCCGGTATTGTGCTGGCTGCCGTCGGGATCGCGCGACCAGAACACCAGCACGAACGGCTTGCTGCGCGCCTTGAACATCGGCAGCACGACCTTGGCCGCGACGTCGGCCATGTAGGCCTGCTGCGCGACATTGGCTGACGTGGTGCCCGGCGTCTTGGCGTCGCCGGCCTTGCCGTTGTCGCCGCGCCCGGGCGTCGCCACCGGCAGGTTGGCCTTGGTCAGGGCGTCCTTCATTTCGTCGGACAGCGGCACGCCGTTCTTGCCGCCGGTGGAATCGTCGATCACGATGGTGGTCTTGCCACGGTCAGCGTGGTCGAACTGCAGGGTAGGGCCGAGCTTGCCGATCGCGGCGGTGGAGAAGCCTTGCGCCCGCGCCATCTTCAGCAGGGTTTCCTCGTTCAGATAGTCGCCGCTGAAATGCTCGTCGATGTCGCCGAGCACGGCGTCATTCTCGATGAAGGGAACGACGGTGTCGCCGGCGGGCACCGACGTGTAGCCGGTAAAGATGGTGTTTGAGAACACGCCGGTATCGCCGAGGTAATGGCCGGTCGCCATCGCCGAGCCGTTCGCCATGGTGAAGGTCGGAAACAGCGAGTGCGAATTCTTGAAGTGGACGCCCTTGTCGCGAACCTCGGCCATCGCGGGTGCGGTCTGCGGCGTCACGATCCGTCCGCGCAAGCCGTCCGGCACGAACAGGATCAGGTTACGCGGTGCGGCATTTTGCGCCGACGCGGCAGTTGCGGTGAGCGCGATCAGGCTGGCGGACAGCAACACGGTTGTGCGGCGCATCAGGTTCTCCCCATCAGAAGCAATTGCGGCGATCTGCCGTTGCCTCCGTTTAGTTTTGCTCTGCGACAGATTTGTTACAGGTAAGCCGTCGCGGTCAACGGGCTTTTGACGTCCAGATGCGTTTCGGCGCAGGACCGCCGGTTTAGAGCCATTTCGTCGCCAGTCTTCGCGTTCACGGCGAAGGCTGGGGCGATACCGTCGGCGTCGCGCGGGATGACGGCTGGACGGCCGCACGGCCGTAGCGCGCGTAGAGTGCAGGAAGGATGGCCAGCGTCAGCAGCGTCGCGCTGATCAGGCCGCCGATCACGACGGTGGCGAGCGGCTTTTGCACCTCGGCCCCCGTTCCCGTGGCAAATGCCATCGGCACGAAGCCCAACGCGGCGACCAGCGCGGTCATCACGACCGGACGAAACCGGGTGAGGGCGCCATTCTCGATCGCCAAGGCAAGCGGCATCCCGCTCTGGCGGAGCTGTCGGATGTAGCTCAGCATCACCAGCCCGTTCAGGACGGCGACGCCTGACAGCGCGATGAAGCCGACCGCCGCCGAAATCGAAAACGGCATGCCACGAAGCCAAAGCGCAAAAATGCCGCCCGTGAGTGCCAGCGGCACCACGCTGAACACCAGGAGCGCGTCGCGCGCCGAACCCATCGCTGCCAGCAACAGCAGAAAAATCATCGCAAAGCAGGCGGGAACGACGATCGCCAGTTTTTGCGGGGCGGCCGCCAGGTTCTCGGACTGTCCGCCCCAGGTCATCCAGTATCCAGGCGGCAGGCGAACGCCCTGTTTGACGCGCGTTTGCGCCTCCTCGACCACCGAGCCGAGGTCGCGCCCGCGCACATTGGCGGATACGACGATGCGGCGCTTGCCGTTCTCGCGGCTGATCTGGTTCGGGCCTTCGCTGAACGAAAACCGGGCGACGCGGTTGAGCGAAAGGCTTTGCACCGGCGAATTCGGCGTTGCCCGGGGAAGCGCCACGGGCAGGTTGCCGAGCGCCTCGAGGTCGGAGCGCACGCTTTCCGGCAACCGCACGACAATGTCGAAGCTGCGGTCGCCCTCGAACACCACGCCGGCCTCCTCGCCGCCGACCGCGGCGCCGATCACCTCCTGCACCGTCGATACGCTGAGGCCGCGCCGCGCAATCGCCGACTTGTCGACCTTGATCTCCAGCACCGGGAGGCCGCCCGCCTGTTCGACCTTGACGTCGGTGGCTCCGCGCACGTCGCGAAGCGCCGCCGCGACCTCGTTAGCTGCTTTCAGCATCGGCTCGAATTCGTCGCCAAACACCTTGACGGCGATGTCGCCGCGCACCCCGGCCAGCAGCTCGTTGAAGCGCATCTGGATCGGCTGGGTGAATTCATAGACATTGCCGGGGAGCCGGTTGACGGCCGCGGCGATCCGCTCGATCAGCGCGTCCTTGGTGAGCGATGGATCGGGCCACTGATCGCGCGGCCTTGGGATAATGAAGGTGTCGGACGCGTTCGGCGGCATCGGATCGCTTGCCATCTCCGCCGTGCCGGTCTTGGAGAACACGAAGGCGACCTCGGGAAAGCGACTGACGGTTTTCTCGACGGCGAGTTGCATGGCCTGCGACTGCGACAGCGCGGTGCTCGGAATCCGCAGCGCGTGCATCGCGATGTTCTTCTCGTCGAGCGTCGGGATGAATTCCTGGCCGAGGCGCGTGAAGCCGAACAGGGCGGTGGCAAACAACACGACCGCGGTGGCAAGGACCGGCGCGGGCGAGACGATCGCATGATGCAGCAGCGGCCGGTACAGCCCCTTCAGCCGCGCAACGATCCGGTTCTCGCCTTCCTGGACGCGGCCGCCGATGGCGAGCGCGATCAGCGCGGGAACGTAGGTCAGCGACAGCACGAACGCCGAGGCCAGCGCCAGGATCACGGTCAGCGCCATCGGTTCGAACATTTTTCCTTCGACGCCGGTAAAGGTCAGGAGCGGCACGTAGACCAGCAGGATGATGGCTTGCCCGTAAAGGCTCGGCCGGATCATCTCGACGGTCGAAGCCCGCACCGTGGCGAGGCGTTCCTCGCGCGTCAGGATACGGCCGAGCTCGTGCTGCCGTTCGGCGAGATGGCGCAGGCTGTTTTCGGTGATGATCACGGCGCCGTCGACGATCAGGCCGAAATCGAGCGCGCCGAGGCTCATCAGATTGGCGCTGATGTGACCGCGCCACATCCCGATCGCGGTCATCAGCATCGCGAGCGGAATCACCAGGGCCGTGATCAGCGCTGCGCGGAAATTTCCGAGCAAAGCGAACAGCACGGCGATCACCAGCAGGGCGCCTTCGGCCAGATTGCGCGTCACCGTGCCGATGGTGGCGTCGACCAGCTGGGTGCGGTCGAGGACCGGCTTGACCTCGATCCCCGGCGGCAATGACGGCGCGATCGCGCGCAGGCGGGCGTCGACATCAGAGGAAACCGTACGGCTGTTGGCGCCGATCAGCATCAGCGCGGTGCCGACGACGACCTCGCGCCCGTTCTCGCTGGCGCTGCCGGTGCGGGTCTCGCCGCCGATCGAAACGGTGGCGAGGTCCCGGATCCGGACCGGTACGCCGCCGCGGGTGGAGACGACGACGGCGCCGAGTTCCTCGATGCTCTCGATGCGGCCGCCGGAGCGCACCACGATGCCTTCGCCGTTGCGCTCGATATAGCGCGCGCCGCGGCTGACATTGTTGCCTTCGATGGCTTTTGCCACGTCCGCAAAGGTCAAGCCCAGCGCAATCAGCTTCGCCGCATCGGGATTGACCTGGTACTGCTTGAGATAGCCGCCGATCGAATCGACGCCGGCAACGCCCGGCACCATCCTGATTTGCGGTTTCAGGATCCAGTCCTGCACGGTGCGCAGATAGGCGTTCTTTTCGATGTCGCTTGCGAGCAGCGCGCCCTCGGGCGTCAGAAAACGGCCGTCGCCTTGCAGGCCCGGCGCACCGTCCGATGCGGCCCCGGTGCCGGAGAAATGCACCGTCCACATGTAGATTTCGCCAAGACCGGTCGAGGTCGGGCCGACGCGCGGCTCGATGCCCTGCGGCAGACGGCCGCGAACCTCGGTCAGCCGCTCGGCAACCTGCTGGCGCGCGAAATAGATGTCGGTGGCTTCGCTGAACACCGCCGTAACCTGCGAAAATCCGTTGCGCGACAGCGAGCGGGTGCTTTCCAGACCGGGGGCGCCGGCCAGCGCCGTTTCGATCGGAAAGGTGATCTGCTTCTCGATCTCCGCAGGCGACAGGGCGGGCGCGGTGGTGTTGATCTGCACCTGCTTGTTGGTGATGTCGGGCACCGCGTCGATCGGCAGCATGGTGAGCGCCCAGCCGCCGAGCATCATGACGACGGCGCCGAGGGCTATGACGGCCCAGCGGCGCCGGATCGAAAGGTCGACGATCCATTCAATCATGACCGTGCTCCGCATCGGCTTTTTCAAGCTCGGCCTTCAGCGTGAAACTGTTGGCGACTGCGATGGTCTCGCCGGCCGCGAGGCCGCCAAGGATTTCGACGTCATCGTCGTCCTCGCGGCCGGTCCGCACCGATCGGGCCTCGAAGCCGGCGGCGTCGCGCACGAACAGCGTGGGCTTTCCCTTGACGATCTGCAGCGCGGTCCGGGGAACCAGCAGTTTCGAAGGTTCGCTTGCGAGCGGGACTTCGGCGGTAATGAAAGTGCCCGGCTTCCAGCGATGGTCGGTGTTGGGCATGGTCGCGATGACGCGGGCGTTGCGGGTTTCGCGGTCGAGCAGGGGGCTGACAAAGATCACCTGCGCACGCGCCTCATCGCCGGTGCCGATGGCGCGCACCGTGATCGGCCCGCCTTCGCGCACCGCGGCGATGTCCTCGGGCGAAACCGCAAGATCGACCCAGACGTCGTCGAGATTGACAATGACGAACAGCTCGCTCTCCTGGCCTTCGCGCCCAATCAGCCCGCCGAGATCGACCCGGCGCTCCGAGACGCGGCCCGAGATCGGCGCGCGCAGGAATTGCTTGTGCAGGGTTTCCTGCGGCTGGTTCGGCAGGTCGGCGATTTCGCTTTCCGACAGGCCGAGTGCGAACAGCTTCTGCCTGGAGCCGTCGAGCTTGATCTGCGCGTCATTGGCGGTGAGACGGGTGCGGAGAAAGTCGTTTTCCGAAACCGTCCGGGTTTCGGCAAGCGTCTTCTGCCGGCCATAGAGGGTTTGCTGCAGGTCGTTGGTCAGCCGTGCGGCGAGATACTCGCTCTTGGCATCGGCGACTTCGCGGCTCTCGATCACGGCGACGATCTCGCCTTTCTCGACGCTGTCGCCGAGGCGCTTGCGCAACTCGGCCACCGTTGCCAGCACGCGCACCGATACCCGGCCGATATGGTCGGCATCGGGAACCAGCGAACCCGGCGCCAGGAAGTGACGCTTGAGCGCCCCGCCGGCGACGCGCGCCAGCGCAATGCCAGCATCCCGGATCTGGTCGTCGCCAAGATCGACCCGCTCGGGGCCGTGATGCGCGCTCTCGGCTTTTGACGGAGCCGCGATTGCGGCGTCCGGTGGCTTGAGTTCGAACGACAACGGCCATCCGCTCCAAAAGGCGGCGGCGACAATGAGGGTGATGCCGACAAAAATGCCGGCGAGGAAGACGATAATCCGTTTCATGTGCGCTTTCCCGCAAGCCGCCGGCAAACGCCCGCGACTGCTGCGACATCGATATGTGCGAGGGAGGTCCGCCGCCCGCGGGCAGCGTGACCGAGGCGGTCAGTTCGACCGGATCAGGCGCGGGGCGGTTCGAACGGAGAGCGCGGACAGGCGCCGTCCGGCGACGGCAGGCTGACGATGCGGTAGCCATGCGCGACATATTCGATCGCGATGGCGGTTTCCTGCGGGGTCACCGATGACAGATGCGTCAGGCAATGATCGCCATGGAGCGGGGCAGGATGGGCCGGAGTCTTGCCGGTCGTATCGCCCGAGCCTTGCGCGATCGAGATCGCCGGCGCGCCGTCGTCGTGATCGAAGCTCAGGCCGTGGAAGAACGACAGCGCGAACGCAACCGAGACCAGCGCGGCGAACAGCCGGCGCCAATGGCGCGGCGTCGGCTGACGCTGAACGGAATGCGTTGCGGTGAATCGGACTTCCATGCTGCGCTAGTTAGCGCCCGCGGCCTTCAGGTTCAAGGCGTGGCTTTCGACCAGGTGGCGAATGTTATAATGTTCGCGGTCGCCAAGCAGGGAAAATGCAATGAAACGCCTTATCGCCGCGGTCGCCAGCCTCGCACTCGTCTGCGGCGCATCCGCGCAGGAACGAACGATCACCGTCGCCTCGACGACGTCGACGGAGCAATCGGGATTGTTCGACTATCTGCTGCCGCGCTTTACGTCGGTGAGCGGTATCGGCGTCAAGGTGGTTGCCGTCGGTACCGGGCAGGCGCTCGACATCGGCCGCCGCGGCGACGCCGACGTGGTGTTCGTCCACGACAAGGTGGCGGAGGCCAAGTTCCTCGCGGACGGGTTCGGCGTGAAGCGCTACGAGGTCATGTACAATGACTTCGTGGTGATCGGGCCAAAGGCCGATCCGGCGCACATTGAAGGCGGCAAGGACGTCGCCGAGGCCCTGCGAAAGATTGCCGCGGCAAAATCCGTGTTCGTCTCGCGCGGCGACCGTTCCGGCACCCATGAAGCGGAGCTGCGGCTCTGGAAGGAAGCGGGCGTCGATCTCGCCGCGGTCAAGGGCGACTGGTATCGCGAAATCGGGCAGGGCATGGGCGCGGCGCTGAACATGGCGTCGTCGTCGAACGCCTATCTGCTGGCGGATCGCGGCACCTGGCTGTCCTTCAAGAACCGTGGCGAACTTGCGGTCCTGACCGAAGGCGACCGGCGGTTGTTCAACCAGTATGGCGTGATGCTGGTCAATCCGGTCAAACATGCCGGCGTCAAAGCCCGGGATGGCCAGGCCTTCATCGACTGGCTGGTCTCTGCCGAGGGACAAAAAAACATCGCCGACTACAAGGTCGGCGGTGAACAGCTATTTTTCCCCAACGCGTCCGAGTAGCAGGAACGCCACCGTACTCACCGTTACGCTCAGCGACACCAGGACGAGCCCGAGCCCGAGCGCGAGCGACAATTCGCCCTTGCTGGTTTCCAGCGCAATCGCCGTCGTCATGGTGCGGGTGTAGCCGCGAATATTGCCGCCGACGATGAGGATGGCGCCGACCTCGGCGATCGCGCGCCCGAAGGCGGCGAGAAAGGCGGTGAGCAGGGAAACCCGTCCTAGCGACATCATCAACGCGATGCTGCGCAGATGCGACAGGCCATCGGTGCGGGCGAGGTCGGCATATTCGGCCCACAGCAGCGACACCGGGCGGTGCACCAGCGAAACGACGATCGGCGTCGCCAGCATCACCTGCGCGATGATCATGGCCGGTGGCGTGAACAGCAACCCGGCAAAGCCGAAGACACCCGTCCGGGAGAGCAGCAGATAGAGCACGAGCCCGGCCACGACCGGCGGCAGGCCGAGCAGGGCGTTGGCAAGCACGATCAGGACCTGTCGCCCGCGAAACCGGCTGATCGCAAGCCAGATGCCGAGCGGCGCGCCGATCGCCAGCGCGATCAGGCTGGCCGAAAGGCTGACGCGCAGCGACAGCCAGACGATCGTGACCAGTTCGGAATCGAGGCGGCCGATCAGCGCCAGCGCCGCGGCGACGGATTGGGTGAAATCGTTCATCCGGCTCAATGAAGCAGAGATTCGGGCCTGAAGCGTTAAGTTTTGACGCGTCTTCTTGACGCGAACCGGTATCCACTTCGCTTGAAAACGCTATGCAGCTATTTCCCCGCGTCGGATTCAAGGCACTGAATCAGGAAGGCGGTGCGTTCGCGCGGTGCCACCTTTTCCGCATCCGCCCTGTGCGCGCATTCCTGCTGCCTGATCTGTTCGGCGCGGCGCTTCTCCGCCGCCTCCCGGTATTCCGGAGCCACCTTGGTCGGATCAACCAATTTCTGCGCCGATAGTGGCGAGGCGATCGCGATCGAAACCAGCACTGCTGCCACAATATGCTTCATGAAAAATCTCCAACGATGAAATATGGAAAATCGGATTGCTAAAGCGCAAAGCATAGCAAAAAGCCGGTCTCCCCGATACCGCGCCGGCCGCATCCGGGTGGTTGTTTTACCGACGACACCGTCAGGGTGTGATGTGGGTTGAAATATCGCGCAGATAGAAAACGTGCCTGTCCGCACAAATACCGGCTTCTCCCGGTACCCGCGTAAGCAAACGTTTAGGGGCAGCCTGTAGGATACCTGTCGTCACCTCCTGCATTAACCCCCGGTTAGTCATGCGCTTGCTGCCGATGAAAGAGCCCGATAAGGCCTGGCGCGCGATCAAAAGCCAGTGGAAGAAGGACGCCGAAGCCGTCGGGGAGGACTATTCCACCCTCGCGATGGGCAGCTACGCCGTCATCGACGGCCTGGCCAAGGACGACAAAAACCCGAGCCTGTTCTGCCTTTCCGAAGGTGACCGGTCGCATGCGGTGTGTCAGGTCAGCCGCATCATGATGAGCAAGTATCCCGCGCCGACCCTGCGCGCGCGCTTCACCACCCTGTCGCCGGTCTACGAACTCGGGATTGCCGACCTCGCTCAATACGCCCAGATCATGGTCGCGCTGTTCTCCGGCATCGTATGGCTGTCTCGGGATACGCTTTCGGGGAGCCACATCCGGTTCTTCCTGAAGAGCCCGGGCGACGCCCAGTTTTTTGCAGCCCTGCGGGTCGAATCACTGCTGTCGCCGTTCTCGAAGTTCACGATCGACGGGTCCCTGATCGAATGCAGCATGAGGGAAACGGAGACCGCCGAAGCGGACGAGATGGCGAAGGCGATGGCCTGATTGCGCAAAGCCTTGTTTTTCGACGCGTTTTCTACCGCAGATAAGTCTACGCAATCTGCGTAAACTTGATTGCTATGCGAACCGGTGCCCACTTCGCTCGAAGACGCTATAGTCTCTTTAACCTCGCAATAACTCACTTTGCTAACGCCCCCTTGGGTAGTGCTCCCCTAAAAAAACATCTGTGGGGGCAGCGATAATGCTGGACAGTTCATCTCGGGGCGTCATGACGGAGAGCTTGCGCGGATCGATCGGCGGCATGCTGTTCCGGTCCAGATTCGGCGCGATTCAATGGCTCGTCGTGTGCGGCGCAGCCCTCGTGATCGCGATCGCGCTCGGCACCGCCTACTTCGCCATGCAATTCCGCCAGCGCGCCCTCGAGGTCGCCGAGCGCGAGCAGAACAACACGGCGCTGCTGCTGTCGCGCCATTTCGACCAGCAGCTCGGCGATCTCCAGCACGTCCACAACGAGGTCATCGCCTACATGCAGGCGAGCGCCGGCGAGACCGCTGCCGACTTCGAGAACTCGATGTCGACGTTATCAGCGCATGAAATGCTGCGCACAAAGCTGGAGGCGCTGCCGCAACCCAACGGCCTGCATCTCTACAATGCGGCGGGAAAACTGATCAACGCGACCGAGGTCTGGCCGGTGCCCGATGTTTCGATCGCGGACCGGCGCTACTTCAAGGACTTTGCGTCCGGGAAACCAACGCCGGATGTGCTCGTCGAGCCCGTCAAGAGCAAGGTGACGGGGCTTTGGACCACGGTGTTCGCGCGCAAGATCGTCAACCGCCGCGGCGAGATCGTCGGTTTCGCCAGCCGGGCCCTGCGGCCTTCGCACTTTGAGAACTTCGTCGCGTCACTGGCGCTGGGCCGCGACACCGGAATTTCGGTGATCCACCACGACGGCACCATCATCGCGCGCTATCCGCAGAACGACAAATATGTCGGCCGCAACGTGTCGGGGATGGCGCAGTTTCGCCGCGCTATGGAGCTCGACGGCAACATTTCGGGGCGGTTCAGGAGCAGCCTCGGCGAAGACCTGATCGGCTCCGTCAGGCCGCTGATCCATTTCCCGATCGTCGTCGTCGCAACAGCCGACACGTCGGTCGCGCTGGCCGATTGGCGGGCGCAGACCAAGCTGCAGTTTTTCGCCGCGGTACTGGCCGTCGTCGTCGTCGTCTTCATGATCTTCCTGATCGTGCGCCAGATGCAGCGCCAGCATGCGGCCGCGCAGCACAAGCTGTCGGAAAAGAGCCAGCATCTCGACATCGCCATCAACAACATGACGCAGGGGTTGCTGCTGTTCGACAACACGGGTTGTCTCGTGTTCTGCAACCAGCAATATATCGACATGTTCGGCGTCTCGCCGGACGTCGTCAAACCCGGCTGCCACCTACGCGAGCTCATCCTGCACCGCCAGCAGCTCGGTTCATTTGTCGGCGATGTCGACAGCTATTGCGCCAAGTTCCTCGATCCCAAGGGCGGCATCAACGAAACCGTGATCTCGACGCCCGACGGGCGCACGATCCGGCTGATCTACAAGCGGTCGGCGGACGGCGGCTGGGCCACGACGCTGGAAGACGTCACCGAAAACCGGCGCGTCCAGGCCCAGATCGAGCATCTCGCCCACTACGATCCCCTGACCAACCTGCCGAACCGGACGCTGTTCCAGCGCCACGCGGAAGGATTGCTGCTGCAGACCGCAAGCGTCCAGTTCGCGATCCTCTATATCGACATCGACGAGTTCAAGGCGATCAACGACTCACTGGGCCATTTGATCGGCGACGAATTCCTCAAGGGCGTCGCGGAACGGCTGCGCCAGTCGGTCGGGCCGAGCGACTTCATCGCTCGCCTCGGCGGGGACGAGTTCGCGATCCTTCAGCACGATGTGGAAAACGACGACGATGTCAGCGCCCTGGTCGAGCGGATCTATCGGGCGTTGCGGACGTCGTTCGACTGCAACGGCCACCAGCTCGCCAGCGATGCCTCGATCGGCATCGCGATTGCCCCGCGCCACGGCACCGACCTGTTCGATCTGCTGAAGAGCGCCGACCTGGCGATGTATGCCGCGAAAGCGGCCGGCCGAAGGACCTATCGTTTCTTCGACCCGGCGATGGAAGCCGAAGCCAACCATCGCCGCGAGATCGAATGCGATTTGCGCAACGCGCCGGCGGAAGGCCAATTCGAGATCCACTACCAGCCGCTGGTCGATCTGCTGAGCGACGAGGTCACCGGCTGCGAGGCGCTGTTGCGCTGGCGGCATCCGGTGCGCGGCATGGTCTCGCCCGCCGACTTCATTCCGGTCGCCGAGGAGACCGGCCTGATCGAGGAGATCGGGCAGTGGGTGTTGCGTACCGCCTGCGCCGAAGCGGCCACCTGGCCGGCCCATGTCCGGATCGCCGTCAACGTCTCGCCGATCCAGTTCAAGTCGGAAACGCTGTCGCTGAAAGTCGCCGCCGCACTCGCCGAGACCGGGCTCGACCCGCGCCGGCTCGAACTCGAGATCACCGAAGCCGTGCTGATCGCTGACGACGACGCGGCGCTGGCCGCGCTGAATCAGCTTCGCGTGCTCGGGGTCAGGATTGCGCTCGACGATTTCGGAACCGGCTATTCCTCGCTGCAATATCTGCAGCGTTTCCCGTTCGACAAGATCAAGATCGACCGCAGCTTCGTCAAGGAAGTGGTCCGCAATTCCTCGTCGGCCTCGATCATTCGGGCGGTGGTCTCAATCGCCGCCGACCGCGACATGGTCACGACGGCCGAAGGCGTCGAAACCTTGCAGCAGCGCGAAACCGTACAAAATCTCGGCTGCACGCAGATGCAGGGATACCTGTTCAGCGCCGCGCGTCCGGCGCATGAAATCCGCGGGCTGCTGGCGGCGAGCGCTGCGGCGGTCGAAAACCCGGCTTAGATCTCGATCGGTTCTGATCAGGGCGTGAACCGCAAATTGTGAGGGTCAGCGGGCGTCGGCCTTGGCGCGCATGGCAGACCCACGTCGGACATCGCTCCATGTCCGAAAAGTGCCAAAGGTGGAAGTAACAATTGACCTGACATCGCCGATCCCTGGTTGCCATCTCAGCCCGGCGGGAGGATGCTGTCGCTTGCGACCACCAGGGAGAGCAGCATGAGCAAGGCAGGTCTGGACAATCGTCATCGCAACCACGACGGCGAAATCAGCCACAAGCACGGCAACACCCTCGTCGGCACGTTGCGCAAGATTTACGGACGGGGCTTCGCGGCCGGCTATCCTGAAACCGAGAAGCTGAGCGAGGTCCTGGTTCAGCTAAACGAGACGTCGCTGAGCCAGCTCCGCCGCGATCATGAAACCGGCCACCTGGAGCACAAGATCGCCAACGCTTCGAAGTAAGGCCGCCAATCGCGAAGACTCTATTTTCGATACACGCTTTGCGGTCACGGGGGCATTAGAATTCGGAGCTCGACCTCCGCAACCGCAAAGTCCGCTTTATCCCGCATTGCAGGCATCGCGCACCACAAACGCTCTGTCCGAAAGTGCCAAAACCGGAAAAGCTCAATACGAGCAAATGTTTTCCGCTCTGCTCCCAGAAGCACACATCGCAACGGCTTCAAGCGAGCGGTCAGCGTTCTCTCCGGGTTGACATGTCGACGGCGGGACGCCGGGCAAATATTGCGAGCCTCAGTGGCCCAATTCGGAAATTCGGGCTAGTTTGAGTGGTGTCGTGCACACATGGGCAAGGGAAAGTCCGACTTCTCGGGAGGATATGATCATGAGATTGTCATCCCGCTTTGTCGCGCCCTCGGCCGTCGCTATCCTGTCAACCGCATTGCTGTGCGCCCTCGGCGGCCCGGCAGCGCCGCAAACCGCCAGCACGCTTCCCAGCATCACGGTCGACGCGCCGAGGCAAGTGGCAAGGCCGCAACGGCCGGAGGTAACGCCACAAGGGTCCGGTCGGGTGGCACACCGAGCGGGCCGCACATCGCGATCCACTCAAACGGCGACTGGGACGCCGACGACTGGGACGCCGTCGGCTGCGCGGGGTCCTATCATGGCAAAGCTTGCACGGCTCGAGAGAGAGGCCAGCAGTTGCAACGATGGTTGCGAATCAAGCTTCAAACGCGGCAAGGACCCTTGGGTTGGATGCAGCGAATCGGCGGGTTATTACTCAGTTTTCTCAGCAACCTGCAAAGACACCCTCACTCACAGGGACTACGCGCAATGCGTAGAAACCAAAATGTTCCTGGGCTGGGACCGACAACGATCCTGGTGGTATTGCACCGGCATGCTGGCTGGGGGAAAATTTCGGGTCACCGCAGAGAATCGAAACAGGTAGCGCATGCGTATCGAGGCTCGATAGCGGACAGCTGAACCTCGGGTGTCATTTGTCTTCGGACAGCTCGATCGAAATGTAGTCGCTGCAAATACAATATCGATTCCAGGGTTCCATCCCCCTGACCAGAGCTCAACCTAAGTCCGTTCCGGGTCAAAACGGAAGTTGAGCTGGCCGACACCGACTTCCGCTTTACCTCTCAAGGCGGACATTCGGCGGGCAGGCTGACATCACGTAGAACGTCTAAGTTGGGCCATCCATGTCGATTTTGGCATGTCTGCGGCATGTCCGGTCAGCGGGAGCTCTCCGAAATGCCGGTTCTCCGGTTTGTTGAAGCCATTGGCCTGGACTGGAACTCTCGCCATGGCAACGCGTTCTCCTGCCGGGGCCGACCGGTGCAGGATTTAAATGCGAATTTCGATCGTCTTGGCGGCCCTGCTGCTGCTTGGCAGTTCGGTCGCGCGTGCGGAGACCGGGAAGGCCTCCTACTATCCCGGTGTCGGCAGAAGCGGTGAAATGACCTGCGCGCATCGCAGCCGGCCGTTCGGCAGCATGGTCCGGGTCTCCTTCGGCAATCACAGCATTCAATGCCGCGTCAACGATCGCGGGCCGTTCATTCGCGGCCGCATTATCGATGTCTCGACTGCCGCGGCGCGGGCGCTGGGGATGATGAAGGCCGGCGTCGTCAGGGTCTCGATCGAATAGCGTGCAATGGTCGCCGGCCGGTCGCTACGCGCTTTCCGGCTTTTGCGCCGAAATCGCTTTCCGCAGAATCCGCGACAGCACCTCCACCGAATAGGGCTTTTGGATCAGCTCGAAGCCGCGATGGGCATTTTCCGCCAGCACGTTGCTGTAGCCAGAGGTCAGCACCACCGGCAGGCCGGGGTACCGTTCGCGGATGATGCCGGCGAGTTCGACGCCGTTCATGCCGGGCATGATGACGTCGGAGAACACCAGATCGGCGGAGAACTCGTCCGCGGCCAGCATGGCGAGCGCAGCGCTGGCGTTGGCGACGCGGCGGACCGTATAACCGAGATCCTCCAATAGCTCGGTGGAGAAGCGCCCGACGTCGTCATTGTCTTCGACGACAAGCACGCGATAGCCGCGTCCGCGAATGGCGGGCTCGCTGCCGGTGGCCGCGGCTTCGGCCGCATCCGCCGGCATCTCGGCCTGCGGCAGATAGATGGTGAAGGTCGCGCCCTGGCCGGGCGGGCTCGTCACCTCGATGTCGCCGCCGGATTGTTTGGCGAAGCCGAAGGCCTGGCTGAGGCCGAGACCCGTACCTTTACCGACTTCCTTGGTGGTGAAGAACGGCTCGAAGATCGCTTCGAGCTGGTCGGCGGCGATGCCGGTGCCGGTGTCGGCCATCGCGATGGCGACGAAGTCGCCGCGGCGCGTGGACTGGGCGCGGAGCGGCGGGATGGCGCGCACCTTCCGGACGCAGATGGTGAGCTGACCTTCGCCGTCCATGGCGTCGCGGCCGTTGACGGCGAGGTTGATCAGGGCGGTCTCGAACTGCGCGATGTCGGCGATCGCAAAACAGTTGCAGTCGGATAGCTCGACGTCGATCCTGATCCGGCTGCCGACGAGGGGACGAATGAGCTGCGCCACGGCGTCGACCTGGTTGCCGACATTGAAGACCTGCGGCTTCAGCGGCTGGCGGCGGGCGAACGCCAGCAGCTGCGCGGTCAGCTTGGAAGCCCGTTCCACGGTCTCGGAAATCGCGTCGACGTAGCGGCGGCGGCGCTCCTCCGGCAATTCGCGGCGGCGCAGGAAGTCGGTCGCCGAGCGAATAATGGTCAGCAGATTGTTGAAATCGTGCGCCACGCCGCCGGTCAACTGGCCGACCGCTTCCATCTTCTGCGACTGACGCAGCACTTCCTCGGCCTTGCGGCGCTCGGTAATATCAACGGCCTCCGGCACCGCGCCGATGATGGCGCCGTGCCGGTCGCGCATCGGGCGCATCGCGAAATCGAAATAGCGCTCGCCGATCGGCAGCTGAAGCCGCATCTCGGTCCGGATCTCTTCACCCTTCATCACGGCGAAGAAGGCATCGCGGACAATGTCGCGCATGCCTTCGGTCGCTGAAAACCAGGGGGTCGTCCAGTACGGCGTACCGATCACGTCGATGGGCTTGGCGCCGATGCCGTTGAGCGACGTCCGGTTGGCGTAAAGCAGGTCGCCATCCGGATTGAGCAGCCCCTGATACTGATGGCTGGTCTCGAAGATCGCGCGCATTTGCGCTTCGTTGGATTCGAGCTGTGCGGTTCGCTCGGTGATCCGCTGCTCGAGGGTCTCATTGAGCCGGCGCAGGTCGCTTTCGGCCTGTTTCGACGCGGTGATGTCGTGGGCGACACCGATGAAGCCGATATGGTTGCCGGTCGGATCCCAACGCGGCTGCGATTCCGATCGCAGCCAGCGCCATTCGCCGTCGGCGCGCCGGTAGCGGGCTTCGAGGACGAATGGCTTGAGCGAGGCCTCGCCCGCAACCGATTCCTGCAGGACGCGCTGCAAATCGTCCGGATGCAGTACCTTGCGCCAGTCGAACGCGATGGCTTCCTCGAACGGCAATCCAAGGAAATCGACGTAGGCCTGGTTGGCAAAAGACCGCGTGCGATCGAGCTTGGTGACCCAGATCGGCACCGGCGCGCTGTCGGCGATCAGGCGGAAGCGTTGTTCGCTTTCGCGCAGCTTTTCCTGCGCCAGCATCCGCTCGGTGACGTCGATATGGGCGCCGACCAGCCGCAGCGCGCGGCCGCCGGCGTCGCGCTCGATCTTCGCGATGACATCGATCCACCGCGTCTCGCCGTCGTTCGGCCGCACGATCCGGTAGGTCGCGAAATAATCCTCGTCGCGGCCTTTGAGGGCATCGAGGAATTGCTTGACGGTGCGCTCGCGGTCGTCGGGATGAATCCGGTTGACCCAATCCTCATGGGTCTCGTTGGCCGCGTCCGGCGGCAGCCCGTGAATGATGAGATATTCCGGCGAGCGGCGGTTCTTGAAACCGTCGTGGAAGTCGACCTCGACGCCGCCGACGCGGCCGATGCGCTGGATCCGCGCCAGTTCCGCTTCGCGTTCCTGCAGCGCGCGATGCGCCCGGTCGCGTTCGCGCGCGATCTCCTCCAGATGCTGCCGCAACCGTTCGGCGGCTTCAACTTCGGGCAGGACGTTCGATGGTTCGGAAGGGGGCATACGCGACGGCAACCTCTGCCGGCACTCTCACACACCAGGCGGTAATTTTGCCAGCGTCATTTGCCCTTGCTGGGCGACCGGCAATTGTAGGCCTTGCGGAACCCGGCGCCCTGCGCGTCCTCCTCTGAACAAAACCAGCGGTCCGGCCGGGTGGTGCCGGGATAACTCCGGCAGGCCTGCAGGTGATAGATGCCGAGATTGCCGGTCACGCGGGCGCGCACGGCGTATTTGCCCTTGATGTTGCAGCCGGACGGCTGGACCAGTTCGTCGGGGAACAAGGCTTCGCGGATTTCGCGGTCGCGGTCGGCGCGGCATGAACCGCCGAGCAGGGCGCCATCCTTGCGTCCAAGGCGGAACTCGCGCGGCGCGATGAAGCAGCCTTTCCACAGGCCTTGCTTGTCGTCTTTGGCGCGGGCCTCGTCGTCCTTGAAACGTCCCTTGACCGATGGTTCCAGGTTCAGGGCCAGGCCCAGTCTGACCATCGCCTGGTTGAGGCTGGTCTTCTCGCCATCGACCGAGCAGATGCCGATGTGCCGTTTCTTGTAGAGGGGATCTGCGCCCAGATCGTCGCAGTGCACCGATCGGCCGCCGATCAGTTTGGACAGTTGATCGCGGGCCTCGACGCCGCAGGTCCAGCTATCGGCATGGTCGTCGATGCAGAGCTGGTCGAAGGCGGGGGCTTCGACGCCGTCGAGGCGGTAGGTCACGCTGCCGAGTTGCAGCGTGCTGCCGTCGCGGACGGTGGGGGAGGCGGCCCAAGTCGAGTTCGAGGAGAGGGCTGCTAAAAAGAGAGCCGCAACCAGGGAAACGCGCAACTGCATTTGTTTCATTTCAAAATGTCTTGTGTACCTGCGCGACCGTTCTAGCACATGCCGCCATCGGGGAAACCAAGCGCAGGGGTCTATGTATCCGTCACGTTTATGCCGTGGGCATTTAAAGCTTCAAGGAGAGCTTCGATAAGCTCGGGTTCAACAAGCCTGTGGGCAGATGGCGGTATGAGCTCGTTGATCTGGTCAAATGTCATGAAGCCGTTTTGGCTACCGATTTCGACGGCTCGTCGCACGATCGCTTGCCAGTCCATTCATCCGCTCCCGAAATTTGCACCTCTATAAGAGGCAAGACGAAGCGAGCCATTGACTTCACAAGAACAAAAGAAGAACTTATCTTCCCTCAGCGCACCATGGAAATTCCGCCATGCCCTCATCGTCGCAGCCGTCGCCCGAGCCAGATGACGGGCTGGAAGCCGCTGCGGATCAGGCCATTTCGGCCTGCGGCGGCAATGTGCGGGCGACCATCCGGGCGCTGATCGTGGCCAACGACTATCTGGAGACCGAGGTCGGCGAACTGATGAAGGCGGTCAGCCACGCCTATGCGCGCGGCCGGTTCAACAGCTATTCCGGCTGAAATGGCGCCTTGACGCGAGCGGGCGGCCCTGAGTCCCGTTGGCCCGGCCCGGCGGGTCGGCAGGAGAGAGTTGCCTCGGTCGATTTTTGCTGTACGACGGGTTTGTTACCCGCATCCCCGCATGCCACAGTGCGGGTGAGGATCCTGCCCAAAGCTCAAGCAAGAAGAACATGTTCAAACGAATTCTGATCGCAAATCGCGGCGAGATCGCCTGCCGGGTCATCAAGACTGCGCGCCGTATGGGGATCGAGACGGTAGCCGTGTATTCCGAGGCCGACCGCGACGCGCTCCATGTCGAAATGGCCGATGAGGCCGTGCTGATCGGCCCGCCGGCGGCGTCCGAGAGCTATCTGGTGATCGACAAGATCGTCGAGGCCTGCCGCAAGACCGGCGCCCAGGCGGTGCATCCCGGCTACGGCTTCCTGTCCGAGCGCGAAGCCTTTCCGCGCGCGCTGGAAGCGGCCGGCGTCGTCTTCATCGGTCCCAATCCCGGCGCCATCGCCGCGATGGGCGACAAGATCGAATCCAAGAAGGCCGCCGCCAAAGCCAACGTCTCGACCGTGCCCGGGCATCTCGGGGTGATCGAGGACGAAAAGCATGCGGTGAAGATCGCCGACGAGATCGGCTATCCCGTGATGATCAAGGCTTCCGCCGGCGGCGGCGGCAAGGGCATGCGGATCGCGCATTCGACCTCCGAAGTCGCCGAAGGCTTCAACCTCGCCAAGGCCGAGGCCAAGTCGTCGTTCGGCGACGACCGCGTCTTCATCGAAAAGTTCATCGTCGATCCCCGTCACATCGAAATCCAGGTGCTCGGCGACAAGCATGGCAACGTGATCTATCTCGGCGAGCGCGAATGTTCGATCCAGCGCCGCAACCAGAAGGTCATCGAGGAAGCGCCGTCGCCGCTGCTGGACGAGACCACCCGCCGCAAGATGGGCGAGCAGGCGGTGTCGCTGGCGAAAGCCGTCAATTACGATTCCGCCGGCACCGTCGAATTCGTCGCCGGGCAAGACAAGAGCTTCTACTTCCTGGAGATGAACACCCGCCTGCAGGTCGAGCATCCCGTCACCGAACTGATCACCGGCATCGACCTCGTCGAGCAGATGATCCGTTCCGCCGCCGGCGAGAAGCTGCAGCTTTCGCAGAAGGACGTCACGCTGACCGGCTGGGCGGTGGAATCCCGCGTCTATGCCGAGGATCCGTTCCGCAACTTCCTGCCCTCGATCGGGCGCCTCGTGAAATACCGTCCGCCCGCCGAATCGCGCCACGACGGCATCACCGTCCGCAACGACACCGGCGTGCAGGAGGGCGGCGAAATCTCGATCCATTACGATCCGATGATTGCCAAGCTGGTGACGCATGCGCCGTCGCGGGCGGCGGCGATCGAGGCGCAGTCGACCGCGCTGGATTCCTTTTATATCGACGGCATCCGCCACAACATTCCGTTCCTGTCGGCGCTGATGAGCCATCCGCGCTGGCGCGAGGGCAAGCTCTCGACCGGATTCATCGCGGAAGAATTCCCGAAGGGATTTGCCGCGCGTGCGCCGGAGGGCGAGATTGCGCGGCGGCTGGCCGCCGTCGGTGCGGCGATCGATCATGTGCTCGGCGAGCGCAAGCGGCAGATTTCCGGTCAGCTGACCGGCCGGCTGGTGCAGCGCGAGCGCCGTCGCGCGGTGTGGCTCGGCCGCGAGGAAATCGCGCTCGACGTCGCGCGCGAGGCCGACGGCATCGCGGTGCGCTTCATTGGCGCCGATGGTCTGCCCGGCAACCCGCATCAACTGGTCTCGACCTGGACGCCGGGCGAGCCGGTCTGGCAGGGCCGGATCGACGGCAACCTGATCGCGATGCAGGTGCGCGCGATTCCGAACGGCATCCGGCTCGCGCATCAGGGGTTTGAAGTCCCGGTCAACGTCTTCACCGAAAGCGAGGCGGCAGCCGCCCGGCTGATGCCGGTGACGTCGGCGGCCGATACCGGCAAGAAGCTGTTGTGTCCGATGCCGGGCCTCGTGGTTTCGATCGCCGTCAACGAAGGCCAGGAGGTCAAGGCCGGCGAGACGCTTGCCGTGGTCGAGGCCATGAAGATGCAGAACGTGCTGCGCGCCGAACGCGACGGCACGGTCAAGAAGATTCACGCCGCCGCCGGCGCCACGCTGGCGGTCGACGCGCTGATCCTGGAATTCGCGTAGAACATCATCCCGTCATTGCGAGCGAAGCAATCCATAGCCAAAAAGAAGAAAGCTGGATTGCTTCGTCGCTTCGCTTCTCGCAATGACGAACAGGGAGTTTCGCCATGGCCTTCCGGAAACGCCGCGAGGCGCTGCGTTCGATCCTCAACGGTTCCGGCTGCATCCGGCCGGGCTCGGTCTATGACGCCACCTCGATCCGCATTGCCGAAGACCTCGGCTTCGAGGTCGGCATGTTCGGCGGCTCGGTGGCCTCCTTGGCGGTGCTTGGCGATCCCGACATTGCGCTGATCACGCTGACCGAACTTTGCGAGCAGATGCGCCGGATGTCGCGCGCAGCAGCCCTGCCGGTGCTGGTCGATGCCGACCACGGCTATGGCAACGCGCTCAATGTCCGTCGGACCGTGCAGGAACTCGAGGCCGCGGGTGCTGCCGGGCTGACCATCGAGGATACGCTGCTGCCGCAGCCGTTTGGGCAGGCGAAGACGCAGTTGATTTCGCGCGAGGAAGGCGTCGGTAAGATGAAGGCCGGGCTCGACGGGCGCGGCGATCCCTCGCTTGTGATCATCGGGCGTACCGGCGCGGTATCGATCACCGGCCTTGACGACGCGATCGCGCGGGCAAAGGCCTATGAGGCGGTCGGCGTCGATGCGCTGTTCTTCACCGGCATCAAGGATCGCGGCGAGTTGGAGGCGATCTCGGCGGCAACGAAGCTGCCGATCGTGCTCGGCGGCGCGCCCGAGGAGATGACCGGGCTCGATTATCTCGCAAACCTGCGGGTGCGGATCGCGCTGCAGGGCCACGCGCCGTTCGCCGCAGCCACGCAGGCCGTCTACGAAACGCTGAAAGCGCTGCGCGACGGCGCCTCGCCGAAGAATTTGAAGGGTTTGGCGTCGGCGGAATTGACCGCAAACGCGATGCGCGAAGCCGACACCAAGGCGCGCGCGAACGAATTTCTCGGTCTGAAGTGACATGAGTGCCGTGGTTCGCCACGTCACGGTTCGCGGCCGCGTGCAGGGCGTCGGTTACCGCGCATGGGTCGACCATGAGGCGAGGGCACGCGGTCTCGAAGGCTGGGTGCGTAACCTCAGGGACGGCAGCGTCGAGGCGGTGTTCGCAGGCGCAGAGGACGTGGTTGCGGCCATGATCGCTGCGTGCCGGCGCGGGCCGTCGCTGGCGCGGGTCGAGGCGGTGCAGGAAGAGGCCGGCCATTCCGACGCGCTAAACCTGCGACGGCCGGGAGAGCGCTTTTCGGTGTTACCGACAATCTAGACTTCAAAACAGACAGGGTGATTCCATGAAGCCGACGGCCCCTCGACGCGACTGGAGGCGAATCCATCACTCACCGATCTTCTGGGTCGGGGTGGTGATGTGCCTGGCGGCGATCACGATCTACGTGCTGTCGGATGACCTGTCGTGGCGGCCGGGCGCGCGCTAGCCGCTATAGCGTTTTCGAGCACAGTGGACGCCGGTTCGCGTAAAGAAAACGCGTCAAAAGGCGCTAGAAAAATCCCGGGCTGAGATCGACACCGTAGGTCATCAGCAGTACGGAGACGAACAGCCCCGCGAGGCAAAACAGCAGCAGCTGCTTGAGGGTGTCGGCTTCGTTGACGCTGACAAAAGCGCGTGACAGCGCGCGTGCGATAGCAGTCATTTGCGACCTCCATGCTCCTGCTACCCGGCAGTGCTGGATTCGAAGCTAGCGCAGATCGCGGCGGCCGAATGTGAGCTGGCTCACCTGTCGAAAAAATTCAGGCGGTTGAAGCGGTTACTTTGCCGTGAGGTCGATCGGTTGGCGCATCGGCTCCTGCTGGCCGGCCGGGCCTGGCGGATCGGGCTGGATCGATGCGGCATCGACATAGCGCAGGTCGATCGCGGAATAGACCACGCTGCGGTTGCGGCCGAGCCGCTTGGCCTCGTAGAGCGCAGTGTCAGCTTCCCCGACCAGCGCGGTTTCGTCGAGCGTAGCGGGGGTTCTCGCGGCAACGCCGGCGCTGATGGTGACATAGCCGCGGCTGGCGGCGACGTTGAGAATTCCCAGCGCCCGGACGGTCAGCCGGATCGATTCGGCGGCCTTCAACGCGGCGTCTTCCGAGGTGTTCGGCAGCACCACCGCGAATTCCTCGCCGCCGTAACGTGCCGACAGGCCCGAAATGTCCGAGGTCGCGTCGCCGATCACCCGGGCGACGGCCTGCAGGCAGCGGTCGCCGGCCTGGTGTCCGTAGCTGTCGTTGTAGCCCTTGAAATTATCGATATCGAACAACAGCACCGAAATCCGCTCGCAGGCCTCGTATTCCCGGCGCAGGAAGCTGTCGAAGGATCGCCGGTTGGTCAGTCCGGTCAGTCCGTCGGTCGCGGCGAGCTGGGTGAGGCGGCGGTTGAGCAGGTTGAGCTTATCCTCCATGCGCTTGCGTTCGGTGACGTCGCGCAGCACGCCGACGAATTCCGTCCGGGCGGCGTCATCGTTATCGGACGCCCGCTTGAAGTTGACTTCGACCCACGCCAGCGAGCCGTCGACGCGGGGGATCCTGAACGCGACGGTGCTGACGGCCCCGGGGTCGCCGAGCCGCGCGCTTGCCGCCTGGACAGCTGCCACGTCGTCGGGGTGAACGAGGTTGAAGCACGATGTGCCGATCAGATCCTGCGCGCGCAGTCCGAGCACGGGTTCGACCGAATGCGAGACGAAGCGAAGGATGCCGCGGGCATCGATCAGGATGATGATGTCGGCGATGTTGTTGGCGAGCAGGCGATAGCGGGACTCGCTGTCCCGAAGCCTGCGCTCGGTCCGGATGCGAAAGCGGAACTGCGACGACAACACCGCGGCGAGCAGGACGATGACGCACAACAGCACGCCGGCGACCAGCGCGTCGGTGCGCAATGTCGTCATCCAGCCGGCCAGCAGCCAGTCCTCGGACATCGCTACCGTGACGACCACGGGATATTTCGGCGTTTCCTCGTAGCCGAAATATTTCGCGATGCCGTCGAACGGCGAGACGATCTTGTAGGCGCCGACGGAGCTCAGCTTGAGGTGTTTTGTGAACAGGTCGGTTTTTGACAGATCGGCGGTCGCATCCGAGAGCGGCCAGCGGATCAGAACGGTGCCGTCGCTCCGGATCAGGGTGATGCCGCCGTCGGGCCCGAGCTGGAACATCCGGTAGAAGCCGTTGAAATAGTCGCTGTCAACAGCGGCGACGAGCACGCCGGCAAAGTTGCCGTCCTGATGCTCGATGCGTTTGGTAAGCAGGATCGTCGGCCGTCCGGTCAGGCGCGACTGAAACGACTCGCTGATGCGCAGCGCCTTGCCGGGCGTGTCGCGATGGAAGATGAAGTATTTGCGGTCGGCATTGTTGTGATGCGGCGTCTCTGGCAGCGATGAATATTGCCACTCGCCATCGACGTCGAGCACGCCGATCTCGCGCAGTTGCGGCAGCGTGGCGACCGCCTCCGCCAGATATTTGTTGAACCGTTCCGGCAACGGGTCCCGATATGCGAGCAGGCTGACCATGCCTGTTAACGTGATGTCGGCCGCCTGAATGGTGTGCGCGGCGTGCTCGGCCAGCGAGTGGGCGAGGTTCTGAATGTCGGTATTGCCGCGTGCCAGCGTCGACGTCTTGGCTTCGAGCGCCTTCCAGACCACGATGCCGACGATGCAAGCCGTCATGACCAACGCGAAAATGATGACGACGGCGCCCGGTGTAAACAGCCGCAACGGCCCGCCGGAACTGGACTGCCTTCGATCGCTCATTTCTCGCCTTGTCGGGCCGCAGCCGGCCACTGCCACCGGCGGGTAAATGCGAGCCGGAATCTAGCGGCCGATAGGTGCCGATGAGGTTAACAAACTGGTCGAAAACCAACCGGGGAGGGCCTTTGTCGTGGTTCCCCGGAGAGATCCGGATGCATCGAGACGACCATTTTTTCAGCCATCAGCCGTCATCGACCGCGCCGGACTGTCATCAGGCCGGGCGTCCTTGCTCGCGCTACTTCGGCAATTTCGCGATCGCCTGGCTGAGCTGGTGGATTTCATACGGCTTGCGGAGAATCGGAAAATCCCCGCGCACGTTTGCGGCGGCATCGCTGTAGCCGGTCGCCAGCAGGATCGGCAATCCGGGCCGATGGGCCTTCAGATGACGGGCGAGGGCGAGACCGTCCATCTTGCCGGGCATCACGATGTCGGAGAACACAAGGTCGATCCCGTCGCGTTCGATTTCGGTCAACGCAGCTTCGGCATCCGCCACCCGGCGGACGGTATAGCCGAGTTGCTCGAGCAGGCTGGCGCTGACAGTCGCGACATCCGGATTGTCGTCGACCAGCAGCACCGTGCCACTGCCGCCAGTTGCGGCAGCCCGAGTTTCTTCAGCCGGTAGTGTGACATCCTTGCGCGGCAGCAGGATCGTGATCTTGGTGCCCTTGCCGATTTCGCTGGCGACCCTGATCGTTCCGCCGGCCTGGTGCGCAAAGCCATGGACCTGCGAAAGCCCCAATCCGGTACCCTTGCCGACCGGCTTGGTCGTAAAGAAGGGGTCGAATATCCGGCTCATCAGATCGGGCGCGATGCCGACGCCGGTATCCTCGACCGAGATCGCGACGCAGTCGCCGGCATGGACAGCCTCGTTCAGCGTATCGTTCCGCACCGATACCGTAATGACGCCGCCGCTCGGCATCGCGTCACGCGCGTTGATGACGAGATTGACCAGCGCGGTTTCGAACTCCGTGACATCGACGATAATCGGCCACGCGCCGCGGTCGATGTCGAATTGCAGCGTCACCGCGCCGCCGACGCCGGTGCCGAGCACCTCGCGTATTGCATCGATCCGTTCGGCGACACTGATCGGCTCCGGATTGACGCTTTGACGCCGCGCAAACGTCAGCAACTGGCTGGTGAGGGCTGCGCCACGTTTGGCGGCCACTTCGATCGCCGCCAGCGCGCGCAGGCGCCTCGGATCGTTGTCGAGGCCCTTCCTCAGCGTGTGAAGACTGCCGCTGATGATCATGAGAAGATTATTGAAATCATGCGCTACGCCGCCGGTGAGCTGGCCCAGCGCGTCGAGCTTCTGCGATTCCGCCAGTTGCGCCTGCATGTGCTCGAATTTGAGCTGGGCCTCGCGCCGCTCGGTGATGTCGCGGGTGATCTTGGCGAAGCCGACAATCCTGTCGCCTTCCCGGATCGGATCGATGACGACGCTGGCCCAGAAGAACGTTCCGTTCTTGCGGACGCGCCAGCCTTCCTCCTCATAGCGGCCCTGTTCCTCGGCCGTGCGCAGGGCTCGGGCCGGCTTGCCGTTGGCGCGGTCGGCTTCTGTGTAGAAGCAGGAGAAGTGCCGGCCGATGATCTCCTCGGGCGAATAGCCCTTGATGCGCTGGCCGCCAATGTTCCAACTGGTGACGATGCCAGACGGGTCCAGCATGTACAACGCGTAGTCGACAACACCCTCGACCAGAAGCCGGAAACTACGTTCGCTCTCGAACAGATCCCGCTGTTGTTGCTTGTCTTTTCCGAACATCCGCGTCCTGCCTAATGGGCCCAAACGCACGACGGGTACATTCGTTCCATGGCGCCGGAATGTTTCCTCAAACGGACCGTTACACCGCGGCCGCGACGCTTCGAAACGTCGCCGCCAGTGTCCGCAGCGCCGCCCGTTTGGCGGGGTCGCTGACCCTGGAATGCAGCATCACTTTCGACGTGCCGAGGCCAGGCAGTTTCTCGGACGGTCCGATATCGATCAGGCCCACAGGCGCGATCCGGCGGGCGAGCGGGGCGACCGCCAGCCCCGCCAGGGCCGCGGCGGCGACGGCCGTGACGCCGCCGCCGACAAATGTCTCGTTCCAGCCGATACCGGCCTTGTCGAGCGCGCGGACCGCGATCGCGCGCACGCCGCAGGGCGGCGCCAGCGTCGCCAGCCGCAACGGCTCGCCCCGGCGCCAGGCGAAGCGTTTGGCGGCAAACCAGCCGAATTCATCCACCGTCAGTTTCTCGCCGCCGCGTCGGCTGCCTTCCTGCCGCACCACGATCGCATCGAGTTCGCCGCCATCGTAGGCATCGGCGATCTCGCGGGAAAAGCCGATCGTGACGTTGAGCGCCAGTTGCGATGACATCGCGTGCAGCCGCTCCAGCAGCGGCACCAGTTCCGGCCCGCCGGCGTGATCGCTGATCCCGAGCGACAGGGTCTGCCGCACCGGCAGCCCGCCGGACAGCGCGCGGTCATGCGCCTCCATCAGCGTCCGCGCGTGATGCAGGAATGCCGCGCCGTCGGCAGTCAGTCCCACCGACCGCGGCGAACGTTCGACCAGCCGCTCGCCGACCACGGCCTCCAGCCGCTGCAGCTTCAGGCTGACCGAGGCCTGCGTCGTGCCGAGGGCTTCGGCGGTGCGGGTAAAGCTCTGCAGTTCGGCGACCAGCAGGAAGGCCTGCACGGTATCGATGTCGAGGGTACTCATTTCATCATCAACAATCATTATCACTGTTATGAACATAGATAAGATACCAAAATGATGCGGGCAGGTCTAGTTACAGGTGGCGCGGTCGATACGCGCAAAGCGAACCCAAAGGAGAACGATCATGCCGCTCATCACCGTCACCTATTCGAGCTTTCGCAAGGCGCCGTCGCTGAAGGCTGAGATTGCGTCCGCCGTCAGCGGTCTGACCGCTGAAATCCTGCACAAGGATCCCCGGGTCACGGCTGTCATCGTCAAGTCGGTCGACGCCGCCGACTGGTTCGCCGGCGGCAGGTCGCTCGGGGAACAGAGCCTCGCCAGCTTCTGGCTCGACGTCCATGTCAGCGAAGGCACCAACACCAAGGACGAGAAGGCGGCCTATCTTGCCGCGGTCTTCAAGCGCATGGGCGAACTGCTCGGGCCGCTGCATGAAGAGAGCTACGCGCATGTCGACGAGGTCAGGGGCGATGCCTACGGCTTCGGCGGGCTGACGCAGGAGCGCCGCTACATCGCCGGCAAGCTCGAAGTCGCGCCGCAGCGGGCTGCGGCGTGACGCGCGCGCTGGACACGGCGAAGGGGCAACTTATAGTTGGACCATTCGCCGGGAGCCGTGTGCATGCCAATCGACTTGCAGATGATTGACACCGGCGCCGCGCGGCTTCGCGTGGCGGTCGCCGGCGAGGGGCCCTTGATCGTTCTGATCCATGGCTTTCCCGAGAGCTGGTACTCCTGGCGCCATCAGATTCCGGTGCTGGCGGAGGCCGGGTTCCGCGTGGCGGCGCCGGATGTGCGTGGCTATGGCGGCAGCGACAAGCCGCACGCGATCGAAGCCTACGCGATCAAGGAGCTGTGCGGCGACATCGCCGGCCTGATTGCCGCGCTTGGTGCACAGCAGGCCGTCGTTGTCGGCCATGACTGGGGCGCCCCGATCGCCTATGCGACCGCGCTACTTCATCCCGCGCGCGTTCGCGCGGTAGCCGGATTGAGCGCGCCTTATGCCGGCCGCGGGCCGGCGCCGAGCATCGAGTTGTTTCGCAAGATCTATCAGGACCGCTTCTTCTATCAGCTCTATTTTCAGGAACCCGGCGTTGCCGAAGCCGAACTGGAAACCTCGATCCGCGCCAGCCTGCGCAAGTTCTATTACGGGAGCAGCGGAGAAGCGCGAAAGGCAAACGACAGGGTCGCAAATCCGACAGGGCCGGGATTGCTGGATCGCCTGGTCGATCCCGCGCAGTTTCCATCCTGGCTGACCGATGCCGATCTCGATTATTACGCGAGTCAATTCCGTGACAGCGGATTTCGCGGCCCGCTCAATCGCTATCGCAACTCCGAGCGCGATTTTTCCGACATGGCCGGGTTCGACGGCCGGCAAATAACGCAACCGGCGGCATTTCTGGCCGGCAGCCTTGAACCGATCCTGGGCATGATCCCCGGCGTCGACATGGTCGAGCGGATGCGGGCCCAATGCGCCGACCTTCGCCAGGTCAAGATCATGGAAGGCGCCGGCCACTGGCTGCAACAGGAGCGGCCCGCCGAGGTCAACGCGGCGTTGCTCGAGTTTCTGGGCACGCTGCCGGGAGTCTAGCTCGCCACTTCCGGCAGGCGCATGGCAGTGGCGCCGAACACCTCGCCAAAAGCCTGCCGGAGCGCGACGTCGACATCTTCCATGGTCACGGGAAGGCCGAGATCGACCAGCGAGGTGACGCCGTAGCGCGGGTCGACGACGCCGCAGGGCACGATCGCCTGGAAATGCGACAGTTCCGGCTCGACATTGATGGCGATGCCGTGGAACGACACCCAGCGCCGCAGGCGCACGCCGATCGCTGCGATCTTGTCTTCGTGTCCGGCGCCCTTGTCGGGCCGCTTCACCCAGACGCCGACGCGATCCTCGCGGCGTTCGCCACGAACGTTGAAGGCATCGAGCGTACGGATGATCCATTCTTCCAGGCCTGCCACATAGGCGCGCACGTCCGGCCGCCGCCGCTTCAGGTCGAGCATCACATAGGCCACCCGCTGGCCGGGGCCGTGATAGGTGAGCTGGCCGCCGCGTCCGGTGGTGAACAGGGGGAATCGCGGATCGAGCAGGTCGTCCTGCCTGCCGCTGGTTCCGGAGGTGTAGAGCGGCGGATGCTCCAGCAGCCACACCAGTTCGGACGCCTTTTGATCGGCGACACCGGCCGCGCGCGCTTCCATGGCGGCGACGGCCTCGGGGTAGGGCACGGGGGCGGCCGCAATCCGCCATTCGACGTCCGCGCCGCCCTGGGGCCGCGCGAAGGTCGTCAAGTCAAGGCTTTGGCGGTCATTAACCATTGGCTAACCATAACGTGGTCAGTTGGGACCCAACAGATTTAGTTCTCAGTTTGGTGGTTCAGAAGTGGCGACCCTCGATAAAGTCAGCGTCGATCTCATGGTGGTGCTCGGTACCACCACAATGCCGGTCCACCAGGTCATGCGGCTCTCCCGAGGCGCCATCATCGAGCTGGATGCCACCGAGGCGGACGAGGTCAAGATCCTCGCCAACAACCTGCCGGTGGCTTCCGGCGTGGTGTTGGTGGATCGCAACCGGATCGCGGTCGAAGTCAAGCAAATGCTGCCGAAATTGCCGGGTGTTAGGTAGTTAATTCGGTCGCAAAACTGCCTTGTCCCCCCATCTCTGATTTGTTACATCGGCGCCGTTGATCCGGCAGGCCGCATCCATCCAGCCGGTATCCCAAGCGCTCGTGGCGGAATTGGTAGACGCGCTGCCTTGAGGTGGCAGTGAGTAAAATCGTGGGGGTTCGAGTCCCTCCGAGCGCACCACAGGCAATAAGACATTGATACGAAAGATATTTTCGCGGTTTCTCCGCATTGATACTCACAGCGAGCGCTAGTTTTTGTTCCGCGTAATCTTCCCAGTTTGATCTCGCGCGTCTTGGTGCAGTGCTCGCTCTTGCGGTCGTCGCATCTTTTTTCTTGAACCAACGCCGCGCAAAGGAAAACCACCATTTGCTCACGAGTGGGCACTGGCGTAGCCCCGCGCAGAAGTCGGCCGGTTCGTACTCTCATCCGTGGGCGCTACGCGGTATCCCGGACTGCGTGTCCATCAAAAAAATGCGGGCAGGGTGCGGTCCGCAGATTTCCTGTCAACGTCCTTGAGCAGGCCTACCGCCTCATGCCGATGATCTGCCAGGCGCTGGCGCCGCTCGCCTTCGCTGAGGCGTTTCGCTCGCCGCGACGTGAGGGCCGCGTCGACCGTGACCCAGACTTCGCACGCAGGTTTTCGGGATCAGCGCTCGCGCCGACAACGTCGCGTGCCATTTCCAGGCAGGTTAGCAGCTCGACATAGCTTGCGAAGCCGCCGATCTGCGTCGTCGCCATGCAGGACCGCTTGTCGGCACCGACAAACTGCACCCATTCCGTCTTGAGCTGTCCCAGTGCCGCCGTTTCGTCTTGCGAACACCACTCGACATTAGCGGCCGACCCGCCCTCATAGCGGCACTCTCTCACAATGTCGTACGTCGGTACCGTGTCGGAGACGTGGATTGGCGAAAGCGTTGCCAGGATTGCGATTGGTAGGTGAAGCAACATGTCAAACTCCCTTGGTTGGAGGTTAGGCAGAGAATGAAGCGATGCGTTCGATCTCAATGGCCCATGTGGGCAGGACCGCCGAGCTTGACCTTGCGCAGGCTTAGGGCGAGCGGCACGGCTGAAAGCGAGATCAACATCAGGACCCAGAACGCATCCATGTAAGCAAGGAATGACGCCTGCGCCTGCACCTGCGCGCCAATCCATTGAATGGCCTGGTCATGCGCCTGCATCAGCGAGCTCCCATGGGCCGTGAAGTAGTTCGTGATCTGTTGCAGTGTGTCCTGGTACGTTGTGCTTGACGGGATCACCTGCTCGACCAACCGGCTCTGGTGAAACTGCGCGCGATGCGTCAACACGTTGGAGACGATGGAGACGCCGATCGAACTTCCGGTGTTGCGGGCTGCGTTGATTAAGGCAGAGGCCTGGTCGGTCTTGGACGGCTCAATGCCGTCGTAGGATGCGGCCATGATCGGCACAAAGATCAGCGGCAGTCCAACGCCGAGCAGGATGCGCGAGCGGGCCATGAACCAGAAGTCGAGATCGGCGTACACGTTGGTCATGCCGTACATGGAAAGCGCGATGAGCACCGCGCCCGCGACGATGAGATATTTGGGCTGCACCTTGGCCGCCACACGGCCCACCACGAACATCATCGCCATGGTGACCACGCCGCCCGGCGAGAGCAGGAGACCGGCCAAGGTGGCGGTATAGCCGAAATCCTGTTGCACCAGTTGCGGCAGGAATTGTGTGGTCGCGAGCAGGATTGCGCCGGTCGTCAGCATCACCAGGAAGCAGGCGCCGAACTGGCGCGTCGCCACCATGCGCAGATCGATGATCGGATTGCCGCGGGTCAATCCCCACGGAATCATCAGCACGAACGCCAGACCCGAGATGACCGCGAACGTGACGATGAAAGGTGAACCAAACCAATCGTCCTCCAGACCGCGGTCCAGTACGACCTCCAGCGCGCCGAGGAACGTCGCAATCAGGATGAAGCCGAGGACGTCGAATCCGTTGCCTTGCTGCGAGTGGCTTTCCGCATGCGCGGTTCGGGGCTCACGCAGGACCAGCGAGATCAGCGCCATTGCGATCACGCCGACCGGCACGTTGATCAGAAAGCACCACTGCCAGGAGACATTGTCGGACAACCAGCCGCCAAGCGTCGGGCCCACTACCGGCGCTACGACAACGGCGACGCCGAACAGCGCAAAGGCCTGGCCGCGCTTTGCCGGTGGGAACAAATCCGCCAGGATCGACTGGGCGACCGGTACCATGCCGCCGCCACCAACGCCCTGCATAATACGGAACAGCAACAGCGCGTTCAGATTCGGGGCAAAGCCGCTCAGCAGCGAGCTTAAGGTGAACAATCCAAGACAGATCAGGAAGAAGGTCTTGCGGCCAAGCATTCGCGCCAGATAGCTGCTGGCCGTCAGGATGATGGCATTGGCGACCAGATAGGTGGTGACCACCCAGGAGGCTTCGTCCTCGCTCACCCCCATGCCGCCCGCAATGTAGGGCAACGCCACGTTGGCGATCGTGGTGTCGAGCACCTCCATAAAGCTCGCGAGCGCGACCAGCATGGCGATCAGCCAGGGATTGACGCCGGTGCCGCCTGCCGCGGCGGGAGCATCGGTTTCGATGACGGCAGTGCTCACAGGTCCCTCCTCAACTTCTCAATCAGCGACGAGGTGGATTCGACGCGCACCGTCGGGACGACCGACAGGCCTGGGCCCAGCGCGACATCGACTGGCGGATTGTCCATGATGATCTTCACGGGCACGCGCTGGACGATCTTGACGTAGTTGCCAGTGGCATTCTGAGCCGGGAGCAGCGAGAACGCGGTGCCGGACCCAGGCTGCACGCTCTCAACATGACCGTGGATTTTGCGGTCCGGATAGGCGTCGATCGCGAGCGTTGCCGGATCGCCGGGCCGCATGTGGTCGAGTTGAATCTCCTTGAAGTTTGCCGTGACCCAGATCTGATCCGGCACAAACATCGTCAGGCTCGTGCCTGGTTGGGCGAATTGACCGACCGCGGCGGTCAGATTAACGACGCGTCCCGGCTGCGCCGCCGTCACCGTCGTGTAGGACAGATTGAGTTCAGCCTGGTCACGCTGCGCTTCGGCTTGCCGCAGACTTGCAACAGCGCTGTTGCGCTGAGCCTTGAGCGCCTCGACCTGCCGCTGCGCCAGCTTCAGGGTCGCCTGCGCACTCGCGAGCGCGGCCTGCTGCTGGTGGAGCTGCGAGGTATATTGCTGTTCGTTCTGAACGGTGCCGTAGCCGGTTTGCCCGAGGTGCTCGTACCGCGCTGCCTGCTGCTCGGCAAACACCAGTGCGGCCTGCGCCTGATCCACCTGTGCCTGGTTGGCGCTGATCTGTGCCTGCTGCACATCGAGCTGCGCGTCGATGTTCTCAATGCTGGCGTGCGCGGCCGCGACTTGCGCCTCCGCTTGATCGAGTGCCGTGCGATAGTCACGGTCATCGATACGGGCGATCACGTCGCCAGCCTTGACATGTTGGTTGTCGGTGACGGGGACGGCGGTCAGGTAGCCGGACACTTTGGGGGCGAGCGAGGATTGCCGCGCGGCGATGAATGCATCATCGGTGGACTGAAAGTGTCTGGCGTAGTCCAGGTAAAGATAGCCGCCGCCCAACGCAGAGGCGAGGAGCATCGCACCGATGGCGGAGACAATAGGGCGGCGACGCAGGAAGCCGGCTCTGTGCCCTTTGCCGGTGGCCTGCGTCTGAGCTGGTTCCGCCTGAACGGGTGAGGCTGGCGCTTTGGCAACCGGGCTTTCGTGCGGGGAGGGAGCCCGCGCCGTGACGACGAGTTTTTCGGACGCAGCGCTGGGCTCGTGGGAGGCCGTGACAGATTGGGGGATTTCGACGCCCTCGAGCACCCGTCCGTCCCGTTCCAAAAAATTGTCTTCGAACATGATTGCCGCTCCTGCTGTCAGGCGAGGTCCGCGAAAGGCTATCGCCAAAAGAAACGAAACCGTTCCGTTTCTATAAGCCAAATAGTTCGCCCAGATCGGCTCGTCAATAGGAACGAAACGGTTTCGTTCTATTTACAAGCAGACGTGATCTGCATAAATTGAGCTGCGCCGCCGACCATCAGCGGTGCGGAACCCGGATCAATCGCGATGAAAACCAGCAGTTTGAAGAAGACACCGGCGGCGAAGGCAAAGCGCGCCGCGGTGCGCTTTGGTCGCCCGCCGAAGGAACTTGCCGGGGAGGTTGACACACGCATCCTCGATGCGGCGCGCAAGGTCTTTCTGGAGCGCGGCTTTGAAGGCGCGAGTATCGACGAGATCGCCGAGGTAGCGCGCTCGGGAAAGCCGACGATCTACGCCCGCTTCCGCGACAAGCGGGCGCTGTTCACCGAAGTGGTGACACGGGACATCCTTTCTCGCATTACAGAGTTCAAGAGTGAGGCGCCGACCGGCGCAACAATCGAGGAGCGCCTCACGAGTGCCGCGATCACCCTGGTGCACTGGGGTTTCGACAGCGACAGGATCGCACTGATGCGGCTGGCGGTTGCGGAAGCGCGCCGATTCCCCGATCTGGCAAGCACCGTCAGCCGGACCGCGCGTGATCTCAGCACTGAACTCGGGGTCCGGCTGCTGGGCGAACTGGCGCAATCGGACGAGCTTTCGTCGCTGCCGGCCTTCGCCCCGGAGCGCCTCGCGACGACGGCCCGGCTCTTGCTCGATCTCGTTGCCGTGCCCATGCTGCTTCGGGCGCTGTTCGAGGTAAACCTCAAGGTGCTGGATGCAGAGATCGACGCGCACGTGGCGCGCAGCGTTGCGTTCTTCCTTGCAGCGTGCAAAAACGGCGGCGTGAGTTGAATCTCGAAAAGTCATGCGAGCTCTAGCTCGGCACCTTTAAGCGGTACGCGACCGCTCCAGCGACTCGCCCCACGCCTCGATCTGCCAGCGGTGACGCGCGCTCATAGTTGGACTTGTCGCTGTAAGCCGTTGATGTCCAATGCTCGGATTCTGGCGCAGTTGGAAAAAATCGCTCGAGATATCAATCTGAGACCATGTCTCTTAATCAGCGGCCCTGTCCGAATCCGTTCACGCAATAACCTCGGGAATCTCCCGTTCAACACTTCAGATAAGTGCTACACCGTCCGCTCCTCGCTCAAAGCAAGGCGCTCCCCACAACGCCCGCGCGCGGGGAGGCAGCTCTTCGAGTGATCTCAAGACAACGACCGGCCGCGACACTAATCGCGCCGTGGGAACGGGGCGCTCCGTGGAAAAGGCGACTGGACGAGCCGCTCCTTGGGCGCTGCTTTTGAAAGGTACTTTGGGTTTGAAATGCACCTTATGGTTTGATAGATCTTTCTAACCTATTGATACCGCAACAAATGCGACCGCCCTCCGAGCGGACCAAGGGCGTAAATCATTGATGCGAAAAGTGTTTTCGCGATTTATACTCCAACATTGTTACTCACAGCGAGCGCTGGTTTTTGTTCCGCGCTATCTTCCCTGTTTGATCTCGCGCATCTTGGTGCAGTGCTTGCTCTTTCGGTCGTCGCATCTTTATTTGAACCAACGCCCCGCGAAACCACCATCTCCACGCGAGAGTGTAGTGGCGTAGCCCAGCGTAGAAATCGGCGGGCCTCCTGCTTCATGATGGTGTCCCTAAAGCTTCTTGTCGAACCGGAAGAGCAGCAAATATCCGGCCGGCACAAAGAACAGTGTCAACAGCGAAGCGATGGCAAGCCCGGACATCATGAGCACGGCCATGGGCTGCCATAATGCGCCGCCGGCGATCGCCATCGGCGCCAGTCCGAGAACGGTCGTTGCCGATGTCAGCAGGATCGGTCGCAATCGCTTTTCAGAGGCGACAACAATCGCGTCGCGCAGGTCAAGCTCCCTTCGCTCGATGTCGATCTGATCGATCAGCACGATGGCGTTGTTGATGATGATTCCCGACAGGCTGATGATGCCGAGCGTTCCAAAGAACGAAAGCGGCTGTCCGGTCAGCAGCAGGCCGAATGGGATGCCGATCACGATCAGCGGAATGGTGATGAATGTCAGCAGTGTGCGCCGAAAGGAGTTGAATTGCAGAATGATCGCCAGCACCATGATGCCAAGGGCGACAGGAAATCCTGCGGCAAGCTTCTGGTTGGTCTCCGCACTCTTCTCGATCTCGCCCCCGATCGTGTAGTGATAGCCGCCGGCCAGGTCGAGCGCCTGCAGGCCGGGGCGAATGGACTCCAGGAGCTGCCCGGCCGTCAGCGAAGCGCTCCGGGCGGTGACGGTGATCGTTCGTTCCTGGTTTTTCCGCCTGATGCGAGCAAAATCGAACCGCGGCCTTAGCCTGGCCACCTGTGCGAGTGAGATCAATCCGCCGTTCTTCGCGAAGGTCGCGCTGGTGAGCGCTTCCAGATTCTCGAAGGTGTATGCTCCCGCGCGGAGCACGATGGGAATGAGATTGTCGCCTTCGCGGTAGATCGACACGGCGGCGCCGCTGAAATAGGTATTTAGGAGCTGCGTAATCTCTTCGGATGTTATTCCAAGCTGCCGCGCGCGATCCTGATCGATCTCGACAACCACCTTGATGAGCTTGTTGCCCCAATCGTCTTCGTTGTCGTGAACGTCCGGCGCCGCCCGAAACAGCGCTTGTACGCTTTCGCTGAGCGCCAGCAGCCGGTCGGCGTCGGGGCCGGAGATTTCTACGTCGACGATGCCGGATTCCACCGCGCCCATCGCCAGGCGCTTGATCTTGAACCTCGCTTCCGGGTGATTCGCGTAAAGATATTTCCAGGCGCGATCCGCAGCCCGCACTGCACCGGTGTAGTCGTTGGTGTTGATCAGGAAGAAGGCCGACGCGGGATCGGACGCCACGGGAGTCAGCGTCAGATAGAATCTCGGGCCGCCATCCCCGATGTAGCCGATGTTGCTCGCGATCTCGGGGTTTTGGGTCTTGTCGCCGAGCCATCCGGAGATTTCGAGCGCTTTGGTCTCGGTGCGGGAGACGTCGGTTCCATCAGGCATGTTCATGTAAATGAGGAACTGGTTGCGCTCGCTCAGCGGGAACATCTGTTTTGGCACGCGGCCGAACAGCGAGAGCGACAGCACGACCAGGACGATGCAGGCGGCCAGCACGATCGGCGAAAAGCGGAGCGCGGCCCGCAAGGCGATCGCGTAGAACCCTTGCAACCGTGAAGGAGAGGCAGCCTGGTTTTCCGCAACCTGGCCGCGGTCGAACAACCAGACCGTCAACGCCGGAAGGATGTAGACGGCCGAGATCCACGAGCCGGTCAGCGTCAAGGCGACGACCGCGGCGAGCGAGTAGCCATATTCGCCCGACGATCCCGGAAGCAGAAACAGCGGCAGAAAAGCCGCAACCGTCGTGACCGACGATATCAGCAGGGGAAGCGCGTATTGCTCGCCGGAGGCGAGACCCGCAGCCTGGGCCGGCACGCCGCGGCCCATCCGGCTGACAATATCCTCGACGATCACCACGCCGTTGTCGACCAGGAGACCCAGGGCTATGATGATGGCAGCAATCGATACCTGCTCGAGCGCAATGCCGAGCCAACGCATGCCGATGAGCGAAAACATCACGGCGAAGGGAACAATCATCGCCGCGACCAATCCCGCGCGCAGGCCCAGAAACAGCACGACCAGAGCGGCCACGACGACAAAGGTCTGCGCCACGTTTGACAGCGCAGAGTTGACGGAGGCACGGACCTGTTCCGCCTGGTAAGTCGCGAAATGGATCGCATATCCGATCGGGAGCTGCTGCTCATAGGCGCGTGCCGTCGCGCGCAGCTTTTGCCCGAGCTGAGTTACATCCTGATCGGGCTGCATGATCACGCTGAGCACGACTGCGGATCGCCTGTCGAAGTAAACCGGCTTGATTTTGGGGGAGACGTAACCGCGGTGAACGGTGACGAGATCGGCAAGTCTTACCAGGTTGTCCGTCGCACCCACGCGGGTCAGCATGGTTTCGACGGCACGCACATCCGGAAAGTCACCTGATGTTTCCAGCAGCAGGCGCGTGCCCTCGACATTGATGGATCCCGACGGCAGCACGACGTTCTGCGCCTGAAGGTCCTTGACCAGGGCGTTGAGCTGGACGCCGACGGCCGCGAGTTTTCGCGTGTCCAGTTCCAGCCAAACCCGTTCGTCCTGAACCCCGAAGAGATCAATCTTGGAGATTCCCGTCAGCTGGTAGAGTTTCTTGCGGAAATCGTCCGCGACATCCTTCAGTTCGCGCGGTGAAAAACCTTCGCCGGTTATCGCGATCGTTGCAATGGCGACATCGCCGAAGTCGCTGTTGACGAACGGGCCGACGACGCCGTCGGGCAGTTCGATCTTGACGTCGCCAACCTTGTCGCGCAGCCGTTGCCAGGTCGCGTTGACATTGCCGACCTCATCGTTGAGGTCGACGTAGATCGTCAGCGATCCTTCGCTCGCAAGCGTCCTGATATCCTTGACTTCGGCAAGCTCGCGGATTTTCCGTTCGATCGGAACTGCAATCAGGTTTTCGACGCGCTCGGGCGCCATTCCCGGGAACAGCGCCGATACCACCGCCGTGCGAATGACGATGATCGGGTCCTCGCGCTTGGGAAAATTCGGATAGAGGACCACGCCGGCAACAAGCAGCCCAATCATGGCCGCAATGGTGAATCGCGATCGCACGAGACCAAATCGCGTGAGGAGATTCACGATACCTACTCCACGACGGGTAGAAGCTTGACTTTTTGTCCGTCAAGCAAATAGGAGACGCCGGCCGCGGCAACGATGTCGCCCGCGGCAAGGCCTTCCGTGACGATCAGGCGATTGTCACGGACTCCTCCAACTGTGACCTTGCGCTTGTTCACCGTCGAGCTGGCGCCATTATAGACAAAGACGGTCGCAACGCCCTCCAGTTCCCTGCCGGCCTCGGGCGCAATGACACTGAGCGGAAGCAGAAAACCGCTGGCTACACCGATCAGTGGCTCCTGGATCGCGACTTCGACCGACATCCCGGCATTCAGCCCCGCAACCCTGTCTTCCAGCCGCACAACGACCGGGAACGCGGAGACCTGCTCTGCCTTGGACCCGAGCTCCTTGATCTCTCCCTTGAGCGAGAGATCAGGCATGTCGGCGACCTTGACGGTGACCGGTTGCCCGACCCTCAGGGTTTGAAAGGTCGGGGAGGGAATGAGGAAAGACATCTCGAAACGGTCGTCACTGTACAAGGTGACAATCGGTTGCCCGGCTGAAACCTGTGCGAACGACTTGACCTCGACGCGGGCGATGGTGCCGGAGAACGGCGCGACGAGCTTGCTGCGGTCCATGTTGTGTTCTGCCAGTTCGAGCTGGCGCTTCGCCTGGTCTAATTGCGCTCTCGCAGTGAGCAAGGTCGCTTTCGACTGATCGAATATTGCTTGGGTTGTGACCCCTTTTCCGAGCAGGTCTTCCTTGCGCCGGAAATCGCTTTCTGCGTTATCGAGCTGGGCCTGCGCCTGCTGCACGCCGGCACTGGCCTGGTCGACCTGCGATTGCAGCGAGCGCGAGTCGATTTCCGCCAGAAGGTCTCCCAACTGCACCTTTTGGCCGACAGCAAGCGATACTGCTTTCAATTGTCCGGCAATTTCGAAGGATAAGCTGCTGACGTCTGCCGGCTGCAGGACTGTGGGAAAGCGGCGAACCCGGCTCTCGGCTTTTGCGTTTACCTTGAAGGCGCGAAGCCCCCGCACGGGTTGCTCGGTGACTTCCTGATCCTTTCTGCTGCAGGATTGCAAGCCGAACACGACTATCGCGCAGATCACAAACCGCAACGGTCGTCGACTCATTGTCGGCTCCATCTGAGGCAATTTGAGGCTGCGTCAGCGTGTTGCATTCTTCCCCAAACAATGCCGCCTGCCAAGAGCGACCGATCTCATGAATGCGATCTTTGCGCGATAGCGTCCGGCGGGAAGCTTCCCTTCCGGCGTTGTTCCCGCCATTCTCTGGTTGCATCGCAATGCGAACACCGTGCACGCCACCAAACCCATGATGTCGCTCTTCCAGGTCATAAGATCGTTACCCGGCGAAGCACGGTAAGCGGGGCTTTCCACTTCCGCTTCAACGCAATCTAAACTTGAAAACATCCGACTTAAAGCGCAAACATGCTTGCGCTGCTTCTCGTGCCGCCCTCACTGGAGTGATCGTATGACTATCACCGAGAGGCAAGTGAATGCGGCTCAACAGGCATGGTGCGATGGTTTAGTGAGGATCGGAACGGTCTATAAGGCGTCTGGAGATTTTCGGGCGGCTGCAACGGTCGTGATCGATGAACTCTACGATTACCAGGACGGAGTGGTGTTTTTCAAACCCACGCAGGCTCACGGCCGTCAGACGTTTCGCAATACGGCGCGAGGAGCACTGTCATACTTTGTCGGTGGCGATCCCGAATTTCCCGATGACAAGGGCTTTGCCTTAAAGCCCTGGGCGCGCGTCTGGTACGACAACAATGCCGCTGAAAATGGAATTCAGATTCACGGAATAATTGCCATTACCATGGGCAACGTATATCTCGCCGATTATGAGGGGAACGAAATCATGGTCGACAAGACCTTCGTCTTTCGCCTCTGCAAGGATGGCAAGCTTCGGCTTTGCGCCCACAAATCGGCGCTCCCTTACGTTCCAGATGCCTGATTGTTTCCATACCGTTCACGAGGGTGAACTTGCCGGTTCTGTCCGGGGAGTTGGAAAAAGGGGGGGAATTTTGTCAGGGTTCGCGATCACGCGTGGCGACATTTTTGGCGGCATAACTGCCGGCATCGTAGCGTTGCCGCTTTGCCTCGCGTTCGGCGTTGCGTCGGGATTGGGGCCGGGCGCCGGATTGTACGGTGGAATTGTCCTGGGCATCGTTGCCGCACTGTTGGGAGGCACGCCAGTCCAGATCTCCGGTCCGACGGCACCCATGACGCTCATTGCGGCCAGCGTCGTTGCGGCAAACACATCATCCAGCGGAGAAGTGCAGCTCGCGCCGGTTGTTGGAATTTTTTGCCTCGCGGGTGCCTTGCAGGTGCTCTTCGGGATCGCAAGGCTTGGAAACTATATTCGGTTCCTGCCATATCCGGCGATCTCGGGCCTGATGACAGGCATCGGGATTATCATCATCATTCAGCAGATTTTCCCAATAGTCGGTCTGCCTTCGCCATCATCCAATCCGGTCGAAATCCTGAAGTCTTTCGGCGCCCTCGCGCAGGGCGCCCGCCTTGATGCGTTCCTGCTTGCGGCGGCGACCGTCGCGATATCATTTCTGCTCCCGCGCTTTCTTTCGGCCGTGCCTCCGTCTCTCGTCGCATTGATCCTGCTGACGGGCATAGCCGTAGCTTTCGGGCTTTCGGCGCCGACCATCGGCGACATTCCCAGGGGGCTGCCGGACTTTGTCCTGCCCGGGCTCAACATTGCCGACTTCAAGTTTTCCTTCATTGCTGCATTTCAACTGGCATTCTTGGGCGCGATCGACGCTTTAACGACATCGCTCGTCACGGATAACATGACGAAGACGCATCACGACAGCAATCGAGAGCTGATCGGCCAGGGTACCGGCAATATAGGTGCGGCGCTGTTCGGCGGTATCCCGGGCGCCGGCGCGTTCGTGCGAACCGCCATCAATGTTCGGGCCGGTGGACGGCATCGCTCCTCGGGAGTGATACATGGTCTCTTCCTGCTGGCGGTTCTTCTCGGTCTATCCAGCGTAGTGCGGTACATTCCTCATGCCGTCTTGTCAGGAATTCTGGTCAGCGCCGGGTTGAGCATCATCGACTATCGCAGCCTTGCTCATCTGTTTCGTGCGCCGCGCGGCGACACGTGGGTGATGCTGATCGTTGTTGTATTGACGATATTCACTGATCTGATCACCGCGGTGGGCACCGGCGCCGTGCTTGCTTCCCTGATTTTCATGACCAAGATTGCGCGCACGATGGAACAGAACACGACTCTGACGCTGGTCGAAGATGAGTTGTGGCAGGATGAACTCGAGCTTCCGGACGAACTAAAGCAGCGGCTTCTGATCAAGCATGTCAACGGGCCGCTGTTCTTTGGATTTGTTTATGCTTTCCGCCGAATTGCGGAGCGAGCGATGGATGGAAAAATGCTCGTGCTGCGGATGGAGCGCGTCACCTATATGGATCAATCCGGAATTTATGCACTGCAGGACGTATTGGTCGATCTGGAAGGCGCTGGACTAAAGGTATTTGTTATCGGACTTCCTCAAGACCAGATCGATCAGCTTGAGGCAATGCATATTGTTCCGACGGTTTTGTCTGAAGAGGACTTCTTCCAGAATTTCGATGAGTTCAAGCAACGGCTCCCCGAAATCGTTGAAGAGCTCAGCCGCACGAGCGGCGCGGGCCGGCCAATCAAGACGATCGAGAGTTAACCAACGTCTTTTCAATGTTCCGCAGGGTCGGCCGCGGAGCTACTGAAACGGCGCCGCGCCCCCGACTTGGTGCAGCCTGGGTATTCCGCTCGAAGGGCACTTATAGGAGGGAAATGCACCGTACGGCTTGACAAGTCTTGGCAACCCATTGATATCGCGGCAAACGCGACCGCTCTCCGAGCGCACCACAAAATCATGCAGTTTGGGTTCAACCCAATCGATTCGGCGAGCTCACGCGCTTGTCCGCGGCATCGCGATTCCTTGAGGGCAAGGGAATGTCGATACCTTACTGTAACGCCGTTGGCGTAAGCTGACCGGACCCGCCTGCTGGCGATCTCAGCCCGCTCGCCGCAGTTCGGCGCTTCCAAGATCACTCCCCGGAGCACTGTCATGCTGTTTCTGAGCTACGCCTACCGATTCCTGTCCAATTTCGTGTTCCTGGCGCTGGTTTATTTCGCTCTGAATTTTCTGGAAAAGTACCAGCACCGCGTGGTCGTCGCGGTTCTGGTGCTGGTCTATGCCGGCATGCATGCGGCATCGGCGCTGCGTTCGTTCCATTTCTTTCAACGCATCGAGCGGCTGGAGATCGAGGCGCGCCGGCTGGTGGCTGCATTGGGCGAGGGGCCCAATTCGAGCTCTGCGCGCAAGCAGATCGTCACGGACGTCAGCGCGCTCCGCCATGCCGGCGAGATGAAGTCGTATATCGACCTGCTGTTTCTCGCCCTCGTCATCCTGCTCTGCGTCACCAAGATCCTGACGAACTGAGCCGGGATCTTTTAGCGCTTCTTGAGGCCGGCAACCCGGACCGAGCGCGGCTTCTTCTTTCCCTGCACCGCCTGCTGCGGCACGCCGCGGCCGGCATGTGCGGCGTGCCGGCTCTGGTGCGCGGCAGGCTTGGCGGTGGTTTGCCCGCCATGCGCCTGCTGGGTCAGAGCGCCGCGCGCCGGTCGCCGGGATTTGCCGGGCTGTACCGGGGCCAGCCTGGCTGAGGCCTCTGCTTCAAGCGCCGCCTGGGCTGCTTGTTCGGTGCGGCGCAGGGTGCCCAGCATCGTGACCCCGGTCGATTCCGGCATATTGAAGAGGCTCGCGGCCGGAACCGGCAATACGGTCGCGGCGCCGTTCTCCGCCACGACCAGTTCGCGGGGCCACTGAGTCCGCTGCGCCAGCGGCACGCCACGCATGCGGCGCGTCAATATGCCGAGCTCGGCGTCGCGCCAGTCGAAATCGAACCAGGCCGGCGCAGGAAGCGCGGACGTGGCGGCATACGCGAAATTCGGAACTTTCGGCCAGCGCGAAATCGCCACCGTCTCCGAGGTCGGATGCAACTGCCATTGCTGCGGCTCGGTCGGCGTCGCCGGCCGTTCCGGCGTCGCCGGCACCACATGCACGATGCGATAGCCGCGCGCTTTCAGGGTTTGCAGGATCTTCGGCAGGGCAGCCACCGTGCGCGCCTGAATGTCGTGCAGCAGCAGAATGCCTTTTCCCTTGGCCTCCAGCCGCTGGATCGCAAGATCGTAGACGCGCTGCGGGGAGACACGGCGCCAATCGTCGGCCGGAAAATCCGCGCTCCAGACCTGGATGCCCTTGGATTCCGCATAGGTCTCGATGGCGTCGTTGCGGCCGAGGCCGGGAATGCGGAAGAATGGCGCAGGTCCCGTGCCGTCGGCGAGTGCTGCCGTTACCGAGGCGATGCCGTCGTCGATCTCCTTTTGCGCGCGGTCGATCGGCATGCGCTGCATGTTCGACGGATGGTTTTGGGTGTGGGTGGCGACGGTGTGGCCGGCATCGCGGACCTTGCGCACGCCTCCCGGATTGGCCCTGGCCTGCGCTCCGACCAGGAAGAAGGTCGCCTTCACGCATTGGTCGGCGAGGATTTGCAGGACTTGATAGCTGTTCTTCGGGATCGGGCCGTCGTCGAACGTCAGAACTACCTCATGGTCCTGAAGCGGCAGCGTCTTGGCGTATTGCATGGTGCCGATGATGGGATATTCGCGCGGATCGACCACCAGCGTGCGCGACGTGCCGAGCGCGTCGGGATGGCCGGGGCAATCGGCAGCCGAAGCACGTTGTGCCGGGATCAGAGCCAGCACGCTCAGGCAGAGCGCGGCCGATATCCGGCCCCGGTGCCTCACACCTACGCTCGCAATCATAACACCCCGGCTTCATTCCAAAGAGGACGCAACTATCTACCTGTGGCGCCATGAATGACGCCTTAATCGTCCGAATTCCACCCCTAATTTGGCCGCAGGCGACGATCCGGACCGGAACGGGCGCGGCGGCAACAGGAGCCATTCGAATCATCGAAAAGATGGTGCCCAAACAATGAGATCAGATCATGATCCGATCCATTGCCTGATGATCTACCGCGCCTTGTCGGCGACGGTTTTCGGCGGGGGTGGGACCACATGGACCACGCGATAGTGATTGTCGCGGAGGTAGCGCAGGAAGGCCGGCAGCATCGCCGCGGTCTGCGCCTTGGGATCGTGCAGCAGGATGATGCCCTTGCGGGCGATCGTGAGCCGTTCGGTGAGCAGTTTCAGCTCCTGCTGCGGCGTCATCTTGTTCCAGTCGCTGGCCCACAGGTCGGCGCCGAACACCGCAATGCCGCGCTTTTCCAGATCGTCGAGCGTCCGGGGCGTCGTGTCGAAGTAGGGAAAGCGAAAGAACGGCGTCGTCGGGTTCGTGGTCGCGGCGCTGTGAAGGGCCGTCTCCACCGCCGCGATGCCCTTGTCGATCTCGACGGCGGCATTTTCAGGCTTGGAGTATTTGAGATTGCGATGGGTCCAGGTGTGGTGGGCGATGGTATGGCCTTGGGCGGCCATCGTCCGCACCAGTTCGGGGTGTTCCGAGGCCGATTTTCCAATCAGGAAGAACGTCGCACGCACGCATTCGTCCGCCAGCGCCTTTAAAACCTTCGAGGTCGTGGCCGGCCACGGCCCGTCGTCGAAGGTCAGCACCACCTCGTGATCTCCAAGCGGCAACGTCTGCGGAAAGCTCTTCAGGCCGACGCGCGGAGAGGTTGTGGGGTCGACGACGAGAACGCGTGACGTGCCGAGCGCGTCCTTGCGGGCGCATTCGGTTGCCTGTGCTGCCATGTTCGTGGCGAACAGGGCGACGGCGGCCGCGCACAGCGTCTTGATCGGGTTTCCGGTCATTCCAAGTTCTACATATTTGTCATTGCGCTGGGCATTGCCGATTGGGTAATGCGTGCTGCGATAGCTCAGACGAGTTCTCTCATTCTGTCAAACCGGCGAGGCGCGGCATGGCCGAGAAAATCGACGTGGCCCAACCCGCCGAAGCGCACGCCGGCGACAGCGCCGTGCTCGATCATCTCCAGATGCGGGATGAAGACGGCCAAATCCGCCAGGAATTTGTCGAAGAGATCACGCGCGCCATCCGGGCCGCCGAAGCGCCGCGGCTTCGCGAAGTCGTAGCGGAACTGCACGAGGCCGATCTCGGCGATTTGATCGGCGCGCTTGAACCCGATGACCGCGTCAGCCTGGTTGAATTGACCGGCACGGATTTCGACTTCTCGGCGCTGAACGAGGTCGATGACGCCGTCCGCGAGGAAATCCTCGAGGAACTCGAGCCGGCAACGGTCGCCGAAGGCGTTCGCGAACTGGAATCCGACGATGCCGTCGAACTGCTCGAAGGCCTCGACGAGGAGGACCAGGAAGAGATCCTGGAAAAGCTGCCGCCGTCCGAGCGCGACGCGCTGGAGCGCAGCCTGCTGTATCCGGAAAACTCCGCCGGCCGCCGCATGCAGTCCGAATTCATCGCGGTGCCGCCGGACTGGACCGTGGGGCAGGCGATCGACTACATGCGCGACACGCCCGATCTGCCCGCGCGCTTTTATGAGATCTACGTGGTCGATTCCGAAAAGCACTGGCAGGGCGCGGTGTCGCTTGACGCATTGTTGCGCGCGCGCCGCCCGGTCAAGATGAGCGATCTCATTGACGAGGACCGCCGCCGCGTTTCCGTGCTGGACGACCAGGAAGAGGTCGCGCGGATGTTCGGCAAATACAATCTTGTCGCAGCCCCCGTGGTCGATACCACCAACCGTCTGGTCGGCGTCATCACCATCGACGACGTCGTCGACGTCATCGAGGAAGAAGCCGACGAGGACCTGAAGGCGCTCGGCGGCGTCACCAGCGACGAAGAACTGTCCGACAGCGTCTGGACCATCGCGCGGGCACGGTTCAACTGGCTGCTGGTCAATCTTGCGACCGCCTTTCTGGCATCCTCCGTGCTCGGCCTGTTCGAGGGCCAGCTCGAGAAGATGGTGGCGCTCGCGGTGCTGGCGCCGATCGTGGCGAGCCAGGGCGGCAACGCCGCGACCCAGACCATGACGGTGGCGGTGCGGGCGCTGGCGACCCGCGAACTCGGTTCCAAGAACGCCATGCGGGTGGTGATGCGCGAGGCGATGGTCGGCCTCGTCAACGGGCTCGCCTTTGCGGTCATCACGGGCGTTGCCGCGGTGGCCTGGTTCAAGATCCCCGGCCTTGGTATCGTGATCGGCCTTGCCATCATCTGCAACCTGGTCGCCGGCGCGCTCGGCGGCATCCTGATCCCGATGGTGCTGGAGCGGGTCCGCGCCGACCCGGCGGTGGCATCGGGTACCTTCGTCACGACCATCACCGACGTGGTCGGCTTCTTCTCGTTTCTCGGCATCGCCACGCTGTGGTTCGGGCTGCAATAGTTCGAGCGACAGCCTGCCCCGATCCGGGGTGGATCCCGGTTCGCTTGCAGCCTCATCATCGTTAAGCGGACCTTAACGCGCATCGCCGATCATGTTGGGCCTACGAGGTCGAACATGCAGCGCCTGCGATTGAAAGCGGACGGACGGATCGTTGAATTGCGGGACGGGCAGGAATTTCCGCTTGCGCCCGGAGTCGCACTTGCGATCCCGGCGATGCCCGGACTCGCTTCAGCGATGCCCGGGCTTGCGTCAGCGATGCCCGCTGAGGCTTTGACCGCCGGGCCCTGCGAGGCCGCGGCGTTGCCTGCGGTGCGCGACTTGCGCCGCCGCGCGCGTTTGACCCAAACCGAATTTGCCAGCCGGCTCGGCGTCCCCGTCGAAACCATCCGGAACTGGGAGCAGGGCAAGCGCGCCCCGCGTGGACCGGCTCGGGCGTTGCTCGCCGTGATCGCCCATTCGCCCGACACCGTATTTGCCGCCCTGGCCTCGGAGCCGACGCCCGCCTAATTCTTCCGCTGCGTTCGAAGACGCCGTGAGTTGGCACCGCTGCCGCGGCGGCTCATAATGGGCGCTCGATGTGAGAGTACCCGTAATGCATTTTGTCGAGGCCAATGGCGCGAAAATCCCGGCGATCGGGCTGGGCACCTGGGAATTGCGCGACCGGACCTGCGCGCGCATCGTCGAGCAGGCGCTGCGGCTCGGCTATCGCCACATCGATACCGCGCAGGTCTACGACAACGAGCGCGAGGTGGGCGAGGGCGTGCGCGCCTCCGGCGTGAAACGCGACGAGATATTTCTCACCACCAAGATCTGGACCACCCATTTCAAGCCGAACGATCTCGAGCGATCCGCCAAGGAGAGCCTGGCGCGCCTGCGCATGACCGAGGTCGACCTGCTGCTGCTGCATTGGCCGAACCCGCAGGTGCCGCTCGCGGACACACTGGGTGCGCTGGCACGGGTCAAGAGCCAGGGGCTGGCCCGCCATATCGGCGTGTCCAATTTCACCGTGGCCCTGATCGACGAAGCCGTGGCGGCATGCCCGGAGCCTCTGGTGTGCGACCAGGTCGAGTACCATCCTTATCTCGACCAGACCAAGGTTCGCGAGGCCTGCGCACGGCACGGTATGGCGGTCGTGGCCTACAGCCCGGTCGCCAAGGGCCGCATCAAGAACGACCGCGCGCTGCTGCGGATCGGCGATCGCTACCGCAAGACGGCGGCGCAGGTTTGCCTGCGCTGGCTGGTGCAGCAGAATGTCGTGGCGATCCCGCGCACCTCGAAGCTGGAACGGCTGTCGGAGAACATCGAGATCTTCGATTTCGAATTGTTCGAGGACGACATGAAGGCGATTTCCGCCATGGGCAGTGCCGGCGGCCGGCTCACCAATTATGGTTTCGCGCCGAATTGGGATTGAGCCAAAAGGGCAAAAAGGCAAAAAAGATTGAGGAACGGCTGCGTCGGGCGTTATGCTGGCCGTCAGGGGAAACTTCGAAACTTGTTCGGGTACGATGAACCTGCGGCGGATCATACCCACCGACATCACGGTATCGGCGATCGTTCATCTGTCGCTGCTGACCTTGCTGTTGCTGTTTTCCGAGGTCCATCAATTCGGTTCGGTGACGGCCGAGACGATGGCGGTCGAGATCGTCGCGCCGCAGGATATTCCGCAAGAGCCGACGACAGAGAAACAGCCGGAGCCGGTTCCAACGCCAACGCCAACGCCGCTGCCGGATTTTTCGCTGTTCGACAACAAGTCCGCGCCGCCGAGTGCGGCTCAGCCGGCGGCGAAGTCACAGCCGGCCGCGCGGCAGCAGAAGCAGGCAGCACTTGCTGCGCCACCCGCCGCCCAGCCACAGCCGGCGGCTCCACTGCAACCGGCGGCCCCGCCGCAGCAACCGGCCGCGCCGGCTTACAAGCAGCCCGAGCCTGATCTGACGCTCAAATATCAGGTGATGCTGGGCTTGCCGCCGGATCTCTCGCCGACCCTGCCTGCGGCGCCACAAGGTCTTGCCAAGAGCGATGACAATTTCGACGCGCCGGCGACGCAGGACGCCGACGTCGCTTCCAGCGTCGTCACCGCCTTCCGGCGTCATCTCAGGACCTGCCTGAAATTGCCGCCCTCGCTGGCGGCGTCCGACGACGTCAGGGTCAAGCTGCGCGTGATGATGACGCAGCGGGGAACGCTGGCCGGCGATCCGATCCTGATCGAGGCCAGCGCTTCGATGAAAGGGCCGCTCCTGATGCAGGGCGCGGTCCAAGCGCTGCAGGCCTGCCAGCCTTATGCGATGCTGCCGGCGGACCGTTACGGCGAATGGAAAGTGCTCGATCTCAGCTTCACGCCGCGGGATTTCGGCGGCGCGTCATAGAGCAAGATGCCACTTCTCTATCGATCAAGCGAAATCTGGTAGCGTTCGGCGATCGCCGTTAGCTGGTTCCAGGTCTCTTCCTCAACGTCGATGCCGTTTTTGATGCGCTCGGCCCGCGCGATCTGCTCGGGCTCGCCCGCCACCAGGACCGGGAGATCAGGGTCGGAAGGTTTGGCCGATTTCACCCAGCCGATCATGGCATCGATTTCGGCCAGCATGCTGTCGCGGGTGGACAGCCGGCCAGGGTCGATGACAATGCTCAGCATGCCGTTGATAATGCCGCGCTCCGGCGGCGTGTTGGTCGACACGCTTGCCGAGCCCACGATCGCGCCGGCCAGCAGTTCGCATACCAGCGCCAGGCCGGAGCCCTTGTGATCGCCGAACGGCAACACCACGCCGCGTGGCTCGGTGTACATGACGGATGGATCGGTCGTCGGCTGTCCGGCATGGTCGAGCAATGCGCCGTCAAGCATCGGCTTGCCGGCATTGTGCGCCACGCGCACCTTTCCCAGCGCAACACGGCTGGTGGCGAAATCGAGCAGGATCGGCTCGTTGCTGGCTGTTCCGGGAATAGCGATACAGACCGGATTGGTCAGGAAACGCCCCTCACGTCCGCGAAAGGGTGCCACCGGTGGCGGGCCTGAAGCGACGTTGACGAAGTGCAGCGCCACCATGCCCGCGCGCGCGGCAATCTCGCCATAGGTGCCGACGCGACCGATGTGGTGCGCGTTGCGCAATCCATTGACCGCGACGCCATGTTTCTTGGCTGCTTCGATCGCCCATTCGACCGCCTGACGGGCGACCACCTGGCCATAGCCGGCATGCGCATCCCACACCGAGATCGTACCGGTGTCCGAAATGATTTCCGGCTTCTGGTTGACCTTGAGCGTACCGGCCTCGAAGTCTCTGACATAGGCGACCAGCATCCCGACGCCATGGCTGTCATGGCCGCGCAGGTTTGCCTCGACCAAATGTTCGGCAACGATGGCGGCTTCCGCAGGTGTACTGCCGCCGGCGGCGACGATGCGGTTGGCAAACGTGCGCAGCCGGGCGTGGTCGATAATCATGTTCTCTCCCTTTTTCTTCTTGATTGGGTCAGTCTGGGTGATTGGTTAGCGTTCCATCGCCTTCCAGGCGTTCGACGCAAACTGCCTGCGCCAGGTCACGATGACAACCATCGCCGTGGTCACGAACAGCACCCACGGACTGACGAACCAGCCGAGATAACCGAGCGCGAAGAAGAATGAGCGCTGGCCGCGGTTGAAGTGCTGGCCCGCGGATTCGAACATCCGGGTGGTGCGCATCACATGCGCTTCCGCCTCCGGCGTGTCGCGTTGCGAGGCCGGCGGCATCGCGCCGAGCAGGATCGCGACATAGTTGAACAGGCGATAGGCCCAGGAGAATTTGAAGAAGGCGTAGGTGAAGATCAGGATCAACCCGATGCATTTGACTTCCCACAGCGCAGGCGAGGGGCTGAGATCGATCGGCAGCGCGCCGAACACGGCCAGGGCGTCGTTGGTGGCGCGCAGCAGCGCCAATCCGCCGCCGATCGCGATCAGGCTCGAGGACGCGAAGAAGGCGGTGCCGTTCTGCAGCGAGGCCATGATCTGCATGTCGACCATGCGCGTTTCGCGGTCGAGCAGGTTCCGGATCCAGACCTCGCGATAGATGTGCATGCGGGCGGACAGGCTGTCGCGCCCGTAGGCGGTCCGCTCCAGCGTGAAGGCATACACCGTCCACTCCAGGGCGAAGAATCCAACAGCGGCGATATCGACCCAGTATCCGCGCATGATGCCTTCCTTATCGATCGCCAAGTCTTATGGATCACCAAGTCTTATCGGTCACCAAGTCTTGCCGATTTCAAGCCATGCCGATGTACAGGTTGAACGTCGGCAGCGCACTATGGCAAGATGGCGTCCCAACAGGATTTCCCTTGAAATGTTGAAACTCGTCATCGGCAACAAGAACTATTCGTCATGGTCGATGCGGCCATGGCTGGCGCTGCGCGCCAATAACATCCCGTTCGAGGAAATTTTCATCCCGCTTTACACCGATCAGGCCGACAAGGACCGGATCCTGAACGTTTCGCGTGCGGGCAAGGTGCCGGCGCTGATCGACGGCGACGTCACGGTGTGGGATTCGCTGGCGATCATCGAGTACCTCGCCGAGAAATTCCCGCAAGCGAAACTGTGGCCGGAAGACCGCGCCCGGCGTGCGCACGCGCGGTCGATCTCGGCGGAGATGCATTCGGGCTTCATGCCGCTGCGCAACGAATGCGGCATGAACCTGCACCGGCCGGTCGGCGCCATCAAGCTGTCGGAAGATGCGCTGGCCAATGTGGCGCGGGTTCAGGAGATCTGGGCGGATTGCCATCGGCGTTACGGCAACGAAGGCCCGTTCCTGTTTGGCGCCTTCGGCGGCGCGGACGCCATGTTCGCCCCCGTCGTGCACCGGTTTCGCACCTATGCGATCGAGGTGAAGGGTGATGCGCGACACTATTTCGAGGCGATGACTGATAACGCGGCCTTTCAGCAATGGACCCGCGAGGGGCTGGCCGAGACGATCCGGATCGAGCGATTCGAGACGGTCTGACGCCCTGTTCGTGATGTCATCGCCGCTTGACGGATCGCCGGTAAAGCAGTCTGAATCCGCCACCGGCGGTTGCCGCCGAACGAAAGGACGCGACCATGGGAATTCTCGATTCACTGGAAAATTCGGATGCGTTCAAGGGCGTGCTCGGTCAGCTCGAATCTGCCGTAATTCCGGTGGTGCTGAGCGAGGTGCTCGGCAATGGCGGTCAGGGCGGCGGATTGTCGGCGATCGTGGCCAAGCTCCAGCAGGCCGGCCTTGGCGATCAGGTCAAATCCTGGATCGGCAACGGCCAGAACCTGCCGATTACCGCCGAGCAACTGCAGCAGGTGCTCGGCAGCGACACCGTCAAGCAGCTCGCGGCGCGCTTCAACATCCCGGTCGACCAGCTCTCCAAGGTGCTGGCGCAGCAGCTCCCGGCCGTCGTCGATCATGCCAGCCCGGACGGCAGGCTGCCGCACACCGCCTGACCGCGAATTCGCGGTTTGGATGGGGGCCATGCGGATTCCTGCGAAACCCCGGGATTGCCTTCTATCATACTGAGAACACTTGGAAATCCATGTGGTTCCCATGCCCCGATGTTGCTGGCTTTTGGCGCCTTCGGTGTGCTAGGTTGACACAGGGTTCTCAAGTCGGCCGAAAGCTAGTGGGACCATGAGCGCGGCCGACGTTCTTGCGTATGGAGAGGGCGTTGAAGCACAAGTACTCCGTTGGAGAGACTGTCTATTTTACTGCCAGCAACGTTGCCCGTCCGGCCGCCACCGGCACCTATGAGGTGATCCGGCTGCTTCCGACCGACGGCGACGATTGTCAGTATCGCATCAAGAGTTCGGCTGAAACGTTCGAACGGGTCGCCAAGGAAAGCCAGCTCGCGGTTTCCTGAATTTGTTGTGCGCTGACAGCCGGCTGACGGTTCCGGTTTCGACCGCCGTCAAAAGGCCCCGTTCGCAGAACAATTCTGGCGAAGGTTGAATGCCGCCAATGCGCATTCGCCTTCGACGATCGTGTTTTATGCAGCGTTGAGGGACACCGCGCATGAACTGGGCCTGGGCTTCGTCGCTGGATGACATCTGGCGCTCTCCGACCTTTCCGATGTGGCTGACGCTGGCCGCGGCGGGATTTTTCGGCATTATCGTTCTGATCACGCTGTTGCGCGCAGAGAAATCCGTGGCCAACGGGGCGCTCACCGTCATCACGCTGCTGGCGATCGCCGTTGCGGTGGCCGCGACCATCCGTGGCTTCGGGCCGGTCGGGCAGCCCGCTTCCGCCCAGGCCCGCAACGTGCAGCCGGTGCGCGCGGGGTTGCCACAGCTTTCCTGCATCGACGACCTCGCCGGCGATGCCGTGCTGAACGCCTGCGAGAAGGCATTGTTCGGTTCCGCCGAGTCCTCCGCCGCGGCGGTTGCCTATGCGGCCTCCCTGATTACGCAACTGGCCGAGGCCGGCGATACCGCCACCGTCGGCAAGAATCCCAGTTCCGAATTTCTGGCGCTGCGCCGCGCGATCGAGCGCGACCGGTACGGGTTGATGGCCTATGTGCTGATGGCGCGCGACCATTGCACGCCGCAGGCCTGTCCGGTGTTTCGCTCGCTGGCCGATAGCCGTCAGCTCGCGGGTAACATGGACGATCGCGTCTATGAAAACCTGATCACGCGTTACGCGCCGTCGTGGAACGCGCCGATCCAGGCGGGTGCGGGGGTCGTCGCGGCGCTGCCGCCGTCGATGCCCACGGGCAAGCCTACCAACGCAGAATTTCCGACCGCAGCCTCGACCCCGGCGGTCAGCATCATGGCGCCGGAGCCCGGGCCCGGCGCGGCCAAGCCAGCAGCGGCGGCTGCCACGGGAGCGACCGCCCCGCGTCCGGCGGCGTCTCCCGCGCCCGCAGCTCCCAAGAAGCAGGCGGCGGCAAAGCGAGTGCCGCCCGCGGCACCACCGGTCCAGATCGCACCGGCCGCGCCAGCGCCTGCCGCGGCGCCCGCGAATGAATGATCGTTTGCAAAGTTAACGCAGGCCGCTAAACCGTTAGCGAAATGGCGCTTCATATTCTCAAGCTTGCGGTCGGGTGCGAGTCGGTCAAGGAACTCCGCGGCTGGGTCGCCGAACGTATGGCGACGGCCAAGAAAAAGGGCCTGCCGCTTCGGCACGTCCACGTCACGCGGATGACGCCGAAGCGCGACGGGGAAATCCTGGCCGGAGGCTCGCTCTACTGGGTGATCAAGGGCGAAATCGCCGCGCGCGAAAAGATCATCGCGATCGAACCTTTCCGCGACAAGGACGGCATCGGGCGCTGCCGCCTCGTGATGCAGCCGAAGGTGATCGCGGTCTCGCCGCGGCCGATGCGGCCGTTCCAGGGCTGGCGCTATCTGACCGAGGACGCCGCACCTGCCGACCTGACCAAATCCTCCGCCGCCAGCGTCGCTGCGATGCCGGAACCGATGCGACGGGAATTGCGCGATCTCGGACTGCTGTAGCCAGGTTTACGCGCTACAGCGACGCCGACGTGACGATCCGCAGCCGAAGCCAATCGGGCGCCGGCAGTTCGGTCTGGCGGTGGGATTCCGAGTTCCGGTCGACGATGTCGAGCAGCCCGGTGTCGACGCCCATGTCGCGCAGGTAGGTGCGATAGAGTTCGCCAAATCGCACGGTCAGGCCCTGTCGCCGTTCCTCGCTGACATTGGGCGCCAGCCGGTTGCGAATCGACATGCCGCTCAGGATCACCCTTGCGCCGGGCGGCAGGCTGCGATGGACCCCGCCGACCAGTGTCAGCACGCAGGCGAGGTCGCAGGGCGCGTCCGACGCCTTCAGTTTTGCGTCGAGCGGTCCGCCCGGACGCTTCAGCGCAAAGCAATCCTCCTCGTTTTTTCCATGGCAGTCGTCGACATCGGTTGTACCCGCCGTGGTGTCGATGCCGCGGGCGCGCAAAATGCGGCCAAGGCTGGTCGCGACGTTGAGATTGGACTCGCCCCAGCTATGGATGATCACTGGAAGCTTGCGCCCGGCCTGCCGGTCGAGGATCGCGATCAGCCGCTTGTGGGTATCCCACTGAACCGTGCCTTCAGCGGCGATCCATTCAGAGCAGCCCGGCCCGCAGGCGCCCTCAGCTCCATGCGCGACATAAAAGATCATCGCATCAAGCGGCGAACCGATACCGCCGACCGCGGGCCGGTGCGGGTCCTGTGCCTGGGCGATGCCGGCGAAGCCCAACAATCCGCCGAAGACGATCGCAGTTAAGGACCACGCGCCCATGCTCGCCGCTCCACCCCTGACAAATCCTTATCCGGGGATATTCCACCCAAGGGTTGCGCCAGGCAAGCCGAGCACCCGCAAATTCTAGATCCCGATATTGTCGATCAGCCGGGTCTTGCCGAGCTTGGCCGCGACCAGGATCCGCACCGGTCCATCCTTCACCGAGGCGATCGGCGCCAGCGTCGCGGCATGCCGGGCCTCGAAATAATCCAGCACGAAGCCCGCACCCGTGATCAGTTCCCGGCCGGCGGCGACAGCGCTTTCAAATCCCTCGCCGGACTTCAGCCGCTTGGCGGTTTCCTTCATGGCGCGATGGAGCACAGGCGCGGTCTGCCGTTCCTCCGGCGACAGGTAGACGTTGCGCGACGACATCGCGAGCCCGTCGCATTCTCGCACGGTGCGCGAGCCGACCACCCGGACGCCGAGGTCGAGATCCCCGGCCATTTGCGTCACGACCCGCAATTGCTGAAAGTCCTTCTCGCCGAAGATCGCCACATCCGGCCGGCATTGGGTGAACAGCTTGCCGACCACGGTGGCGACGCCGCCGAAGAAATGCGGCCGGAAACGGTCCTCGAGGCCGGCGATGGCCGGCCCCTCCGGTACGACCCGGGTCGCGAAGCCCTCCGGATACATCGCCTTGACGTCCGGGTTCCAGATCAGGTCGACCTTCTCGGCGGCGAGTTTTGCAACATCGGCCTTCCAGGTGCGTGGGTAGGAACCGAAATCCTCTGTCGGCGCGAACTGGGTCGGGTTCACGAAGATCGAGACGACGACTTTCTGGGCACGACGTTTGGCGAGGCGCACCAGCGACACATGGCCTTCATGGAGCGCTCCCATGGTTGGCACCAGCGCGACTGTGGCCTTTCTGGCGCGCAAGGCTTCGAGCGCGCGGCGCAATGCGGGAACGGTGCGGACGACCATGGGACTTCGCGGCATCTGGGCTCGATCTCTTTGGAGTGTTCTTTGGAACGTTCTTGGTGTTTCAGACGGGGCGGGGCCCTCGGCGGGCCGGCCGACCATATAAGGCAAGGCCATTGCCGCCAAGATAACTCGCAACATAACTCGAATGGCGTTCAGGGGTGGCAGGTCTGAGGCCGGTTGCCGCCCCTGCGGCTGGCCGTCTCGGTCGGCGTGCGCCAACAGTTCCGTTGCGAGCGGATGCGCGACCTGCACGCCTCGCGGATTCATCATTAAGGCGTGCCGAGCGCGATTTAGAAGCGTCACCGCGCATTTCACTTGACCGCAGCCGCCCGTGATTTGAAGATATCGGACGGGGGACGGGTGATGTTGGTACAGGCGAGTCAGAGTCAATCCGGTTCGGCACACGTTGTGGTGCTGGGCAACGAGAAGGGCGGTTCGGGGAAGTCAACCACCGCCCTGCACATTGCTGTCGCGCTGATGAAGGCCGGACAACGCGTCGCCACCATCGATCTCGACTGCCGCCAGCAGAGTTTCACCCGCTATATCGGCAACCGCAGCGCCTGGGCGCGTCGCACCGGCCTCGATCTCGAAATTCCCGTGCACTATTGCATCAAGCTCGGCGAGACGATGCAGATCGCCGACAATGAAAATTCCGAGTTCCAGCAATTCATGGAAGCGGTGAGCACGGTCGAGCGCTCCTTCGATTTCATCGTCATCGATACGCCGGGATCGGACTCCTACCTGATGCGGCTCGCGCATTCGATGGCCGACACACTGGTGACGCCGATCAACGACAGCTTTCTCGACTTCGATGTGCTCGGCACCGTCGATCCCGCCACCTATTCCGTGACCGGCGAGAGCCATTACGCCGAGATGGTGCGCGACGTCAGGCGCAAGCGTCGTCAGCTGGACGGCGCCACGACGGACTGGATCGTGGTGCGCAACCGTCTCTCGATGATCGGCTCGCGCAACAAGCAGCTCGTCGCCGACAGTCTGAAGGATCTTTCGCTGCGGCTCGGCTTCCGTTCGATCGACGGCTTCGCCGAACGTGTGGTCTACCGCGAATTCTTTCCGCGCGGGCTCACCGCCCTCGACGACATCGACGAGGCGACGCTCGGCACGCGGCCGAGCCTCGGCCACGTCACGGCGCGCGAGGAAGTCACGAGCCTCTTGCGCCAGCTCAAGCTGCCGCTTGACGAGCGTGGCCGCCGCCGCGCCGCCAACCGCGCCGAATGGTTCACCCAGGTCGACAAGCCGCTCGAAATGCACGACATCATCAGCGCGTAGCGTTTTCTCGGAAAACGCGTCTCTCACGCGGTCACGGTTCGATGACCGTCATGCTGAACGGTCCGCTCTTGGCTGCGGCATGCGCCACCGCTTCGTTGGCGTGGTCCAGATCGAACGCGGTGACCTCAAAATGATCCAGCGTCACCTGGCCTGAACGAATCAGGCCGGCCATCAGCGTCACCGCAAGCGGCGGATACATCCATTGCCCGTGCAGCGTGATGCAGTTTCGCATCATCCAGGGGTAGGGCAGTTCGAGGCCAGCGCCGCCCTGCATGCCGACGCCGCCCATCAGCACCACGCGCCCGTAAGGGCGCACCGCCAGGACCGCGGTCCGTACCTGCACGGCAGAGGCTGCGGGCGGCAGGATGTCGAGCACGCAGTCGATCGGGCCGGGCGCGGCCTGAACGATCCGCGCGCGATCGTCGGCCTCGCTGCCCAGCATTTTGACGGTTCGAACGCGGGCGCCGAAACGTTGTGCGAGATCGGCAAGCGCCGTCTCATTACGGCCGGTGGCGATGACGCACTGCGCGCCCATCCCGAGCGCGACGGCCACAGCCCCCGAGCCGAAACTTCCGGTGGCGCCGTTGACGAGCACGATCTCTCCCGCTTGCAGTTTGGCGGCGAGGAAGCCCCCAAAGGGCACCAGAAATTTGCCGAGCGCACACCAGCGGCCGGCATCCTTGGCATCGATGGCGCCGATCGGAATCGCGTTCTCCGTCGGCAGCCGCAGCCGTTCTGCCCAGGAGCCGTCGTGGAAGTATTTCTGCAGCTTGAGCCCGCCTTCGCTGCCGCCGGTCAATCCCTGCAACATGACATCGGGCGCCAGCGCATTGTCGCGCGAGCGCACGGTCGGATCGCAAAAGACCCAGTCGCCGGGACGAAGCCGCGTCGCATCGGGGCCGGTGGCGCGGACGCGGCCGACACAGCCGGCGCCGAACACGATGGGCAGTTCCAGCAGATAGTTCCTGGCGCCGCTGAGAACTTCGTTGGCGTAAGCCAGAACCCCGCTCGCCACGACGTCGACGATCACTTCGCCGGTGCCGAGCACGGGGGCGGGCACGGTTTCGATGGCGAGCGGCGATCCGAATGATTTCAAGACGGCAGCTTTCATGGGGCGCTCCTGCTTTGCGTTTTCCGACAGAAGCCCATTTTCGCAGGCTTCACCCGGACAACAAGACCTGGTATTATCCTAGGATTACGAGACCCTGCCGGAGAGGCCACCCATGACGGACCTGCTGACGAATTCCAGGCAAGGCGAACTCGGCGACTTCCTGCGGTCGCGGCGGGACAAGCTGACGCCGAAGGCGGTCGGCCTGCCGGACGGGCGGCGGCGGCGGACGCCGGGCCTGCGTCGGGAGGAGGTGGCCGAACTCGCCGGCATCGGCGTCGACTGGTACATCCGGCTCGAGCAGGGACGGTCCGTCAGTCCTTCCACAGCGACGATCGATGCGCTGGCCCGCGCGCTGCGGCTTTCCAGGGCCGAGCACCGGCACCTGAAGGAGTTGACTGCCAATACCGACCGGCGCGCCTTCGTCCGCGAAACCGTTCCGCCGGCGGTGCGGCGCACCGTCGAGCGGCTGAACCTGCCGGCCTACATCACCGGCCGGCGCTGGGACGTGCTGGCCTGGAACGAGGCCGCCGACGAGATCTTCGGCTTCAGCCAGATCGCCGATGCCGACCGCAACAGTCTGGTGACCGTGCTGACCAAGCCTGCGTCACGGCGGCTGTTCGGCACGTCATGGAACGACGTGGCAAGGCGCATGGTCGCCCAGTTCCGGGCTACCCATGATCTGTGGGCCGGCGATCCGGCGTTTCGCGACCTGCTGGCGCGCCTGCGGGACGGCTGCCCGGAATTTGCGGGCTGGTGGGAGGCGCACGACATCAGCGGTGTGGCGGCCGGCCACAAATCCATCAGCCATCCCAAGAAGGGGCGGCTCAAGCTGGAATATGTCAGTTTTCAGGCCAACGACGATCCGGCGTTGAAACTGGTGATCTACACCCCGGTCTGAATCTCCGTATTCTTACGGGGCTGACGGCAACGGACCGCGAACAGCGGCGGAACATGCCGCCCGGAATCCCGTTATCATTAAAGTTTTATGGAAGGACCGAACCGGGCATTGGTTGGGGCCGTCATAAGAGAGAGACGTTGGGAACTGAGCAGATGCACAATGGATAGGTGCATCGCACAACGATCAGGCGGTTAAGTCACAACATTTGGACTTTATGTCACGCGGCTGTGACATATATCATCTCCAAGAGACCGAAGAGTTTCAAAGGTAAAGTGGCCCTTTTGGTGGAACACCGAGGACGAATATGAAACGTGGAATTACCGTTCTGCTTTCACTCTCCGTGCTGCTCACGCTCGCGTATTTTACCGCGAGCAAGTGGGCTATCCGGCACGAGACGATTTCGTTCCATGACCCGGCGCGCGACAACCGGCTGGTCGCGGTCGATATCGCCGTCCGCTGGGACAAGGAAATGCAGGCCGATGCCGGCATGATCACCTTGCCGGTGACGATCATCAACCATGGCAACACGGTCAAGCACACCGAGTACTCGTTCCTGGCCAACGTCTTTGCGGCACGCGGTTACCTCGTGATCAGCCCGCAGCATGACCTGCCGACCGATCCGCCGATGGTGACCAAGGTCGGTGAAATCTATGTCGGCCGCCTGCCGCAGATTCAGCGCGGCGTCGCCAACATCCATTTCGCCATCTCGGAAATGAAGAAGATCCAGCCCAACGCCGACTACAACAGGGTGACGATGGTCGGACATTCGATGGGCGGCGACATCACGATGTATTTCGCCAAGCAGTATCCCGACGAAATCAAGAAGGTCGTGACGCTGGATAACCTCCGCGTGCCGTTCCTGACCGAGGGCAAGTTCAAGATCCTCTCGTTCCGCTCGCACGATACCGAGTTCAAGCCGGATCCGGGCGTCGTTCCCGACGAGGATGAGTGCGAGAAGGCCGGCATCACCGTCGTGAATACCGGCTTCCAGCACAACGATATGCGCGACACCGGACCGGACGCGGCCAAGACCTCGATCCAGAGCATGCTCGACAAGTTCCTGGAAGATACCGACTCCAGTTCGCTGAAACCGGTGCCGACCAAAGTGCCTGATCTGCTGACCAGCAGCCCGGGACCGGTGCCGCTGGCAAGCAATCCGACGCCGGCCAACAGACCGGTCGCCAACTAAGGTCCGGAACCAACGTCCGGAGCTGGTTGATCCCTTCTGGATCCTGGCCGGATGCATTGACCGCTGTCTGGCGCCGTCCCACATAATGGGGGACTGCGATAGCGAGAGTCCATGGCGGGCGAACCCATCAAACCGAAATCGGCAGGCGACGTCGCGTCGGCGAAGACCGAGCACGCGCGCAAAGCCAATCCGCTGCCGGAGGCGAGGCCGTCGGCGGCCGAGGATATCGCCGCCTTCGTCGCCAAGGCGCGCGCGATGTCGCCGCACCGACCCGGCGCCAGGGGACGGCTGGTGTTTGCGCTCGACGCCACCATGAGCCGGCAGCCGACCTGGGACATGGCCTGCGCGCTGCAGGCCGACATGTTCCGCGAGGCGGCTTCGCTCGGCAGCCTCGACATCCGCCTCGTCTATTACCGCGGCCTCAACGAATGCCGCGCCACGGGGTGGATTTCCGATTCCGCGCAGCTTGCGAAATTGATGAGCAAGATCGATTGCCAGGGCGGCAATACCCAGATCGGCAAGGTGCTGTCGGAAGCGCGGCGTGAGGCGGTCGCATCCGCCGTGCGCGCGGTGGTGTTTGTCGGCGACGCCATGGAGGAACAGGTCGACGATCTCTGTACCAAGGCCGGCGAGCTCGGCCTGCTCAAGGTGCCGGTATTCATGTTCCAGGAAGGTCACGACACCGCCGCCGAACATGCGTTCCGCGAGATCGCGCGGCTCACCGGTGGTGCGTGGTGCAGGTTCGATCCCGGCGCCGCGGCGCAATTGCGCGAATTGTTGCGCGCGGCCGCAGCCTACGCCGCCGGCGGGCGCGAGGCGCTGCTGGCGTTGTCGAAAACCGCAAGCGGTGCGGCAAAGCTGATCGGCCAGATCAAGTAGCGCGGCCGCCAGCCCACCTAAGCCGAAGCGGCCTCGTTCGCGACCGCCTCAAGCGCCGTCGCCATATTGCCGATGACGGCCGCGATGTCGCTCGCCAGTGCGTGGCGGTTCGCAAGCCAAGACGGATCGTTATACGAAATCCAGGTGTCGCCGGACGCATCCAGCCAGACCAGGGCTCTCAGCGGCAGGTCGATGCCGATGCTCTGGGCCGCCTGCATCAGCGGCGTGCCCGCTTTGGCGTTGCCGAAGATCAGGAGTTCGGTCGGCCGTAGTGAAAGTCCGGCGCTGCTCGCGCCGGCCGCGTGGTCGATCCGGGCAAATATCGTCATGCCGCGCGTCTTCACCGCGGCCTCCAACCGGTCCACGGTGTCTTTCGGCCCGTGGTTGCTCCGAAGGGTCGTCAGTCCGTCGATGGCCATCGCGCGCTCGTGGTTGCAGGCGGACGGAGACTATAAATCCGTCCGGCCGACGCCAAGGGCGGTTTCGCCGTGTCACGCTGCGTTGAATGGCGGGCGGTTATGCATTTTGCCGCCAATGCGACTATATTGCGTGGATGCCAACCCTGATTGCCGGCGTCGTCGCCGTTGTCGTTATTTATTCGCTGCTGCAGATGTTTCGTGCGGCCAATCCGGTCGTGCTTGCGCGCGTCATCAAGATCGTGGGCGGCGTCGTGGCGCTGGCCGTCGCGGCCTTCACCGGGCTGCGAGGCGAACTGGCGGTGGCGATCCCGCTCGGCATTTTCGGCGCCGGGCTGCTCGGCTGGTCGCCGTTCGGTCCCGGCGGGTTCCGCAGTATCGCCGGCATGTTCGGCGGTGGAGCGCAGCGTTCGTCGGGGCAGGCCTCGCGCGTGCGCTCGCAATTTCTCGACATGAGCCTCGATCACGACAGCGGCGAACTGTCGGGCCGGATCGTGGACGGGCCGGATGCCGGCCGCGCGCTCGACGAGTTCGACCTCGCCGGCCTGATCGCGATGATGCCGGGCTTCGACGCCGAGAGCGTCGCCTTACTTGAAAGCTATCTGGACCGCCGGTTTCCCGCCTGGCGTCAGAACGCGCAGGGCGACGCGGCAGGGGGGCAGCGCCGCGCGGCGTCGAGCGGCAAAATGACGGACGAGGAGGCTTATCAGATCCTTGGCCTGCAGCCGGGGGCGGGGCGTGACGACATCAGCCGCGCGCATCGCGCCCTGATGAAGAAACTGCATCCCGACCAGGGGGGCTCTACGTACCTCGCCGCCCGTGTAAACGAGGCCAAGGATACTCTGTTTCGCACGCATCTCAGCTAACTCCGGCTTACGCTATCAACGCAACAAACCGAGAATTGCTTCCGTCTTGTTCTCTGATCGAGGCCCCATATCGCCCGCCTTGCCCGGCGTGGTCGATCGCTGTTCTTCAAAACTTAACCGTAAAGTCTTGACGAGAAGTTTTCGCGGAGCCGAATTGCCGTCGCAAATTGATTGGGCCTCAGACCGTGCCCGGAAAACAACAAAGCCGGCGCTTGCGGCGCCGGCTTTGCAATTTCAAACGAAGCTACCGGTCAGTTGCGGACGGTGATGCAGGAGATGTCGGCGCGCTTCAGCGTCTTGCAGACCGCTTCCGCCTGATCGCGCTCGAGGCCGGCGAAACGGGCGCGGTACAGTTTGCGGTTGTCCTTGGCGACGACAGGCTCTGTGAACGGATCGGCCTTGCTCAACAGGCTTGACGCCTTGCTGCGGGCGAGGTCGATGCGCTGCTTGGCTTCGCCTTCGCTTTCGAGTGCGCCGACCTGGATGATCCAGCCGCTACGGGCTACGGCCGGCTTGATTGCGCCGTTTTCCTGCACCGTGCGCGGCGCCGGATCGGCATAGGCCAGAGCTTGGGAAGAACTGGCCTGCGAAGAACCGGCCTTCGAAGAAGCGGCCTGCGATGGGGCGGCGGCCATGCTGGAGGCGGGCAGGACGCCGAGCAAGCCTTGTCCGGTGCCGTGATTGGCGGGCTGCGGCGGCATCTCGACCCGGGCCATGTCGGTCTTGTTGGTCTCCGTCGCCTTCGCCACCACCGCGCTGGAGGTCTCGGCGACTTCGGGGCGGGTCGGAATGGTGCTGGTGATCGGCGTCGGCTGCGACGAGCCGGCGGATGCGAGCCGCATCGATCCTGCCTTGACCTGGACCGTCTTGACCTTGACCGGCTTCATCGGCTCGGCCGAGCCGGGGATCGCCGCGATCTGCTGGGTCTGGATCACGCCGCTGGTAAACTGGGCGGGCTCGGGCTTGGCTTGCGGCTCGGCCCTGGCCGGCGGCGGGGGCAGGGCAGCGGCGGCGGCCGCCATCAGCGAGGGCTTTGCGGGAGCAACCGGGCGCATCGCGGCTTGCGCGGCCATTCCGGGCTCGGCGGCAGCGACGGCGCTGTTGACCTGAACCGTCTCGGTCGACCGGGACGCGGATTCGGCTTCGGCCACATCGGCATTGGCGTCGGCGGGGTTGCGCTCGGTGATCGCGGCAACGGTCCGCCTGGTCGCACCCTTTTCGAGGTTTTCAGCGAGCAGATTGCGCATGATGGCGTCGCGCGAACCGCCGCTGCGGCCGCCCAGCACCACGCCGACCAGATGGCGGTTGCCGCGGCGCATCGAGGTCACGAGATTGAAGCCGGAAGCGCGGGTGTAACCGGTCTTGATGCCGTCGACGCCTTCGACGTTGCCAAGCAGGTGATTGTGGTTGCGAATGGACTGGCCGCGATAGTTGAACACCGACGTCGAGAAGTAACGGTAGTATGTCGGGAAGCGATCCTGGATCGCACGGCCGAGGGTGGCCTGGTCGCGCGCCGTCGTCACCTGTTCGTCGTTGGGAAGGCCCGAGGCGTTGCGATAGGTCGTTTTGGTCATGCCAAGCGCGCGCGCCTTGCGCGTCATCATCTTGGCGAAGTCGTCCTCGTCGCCGCCGATGGCCTCGGCGATTACGACAGCGGCGTCGTTGGCCGAACGCGTGACGAGGCCCTTGATGGCGTCCTCGACCCTGATGGTCTGGCCCGGGCGCAGGCCGAGCTTGGTCGGCGCCTGGTCGGAAGCGTGCTCGGACACGTCCATTTCGGTGTCGAGGTTCATCTTTTTGGATTCGAGACGCTCGAACAGCAAATAGAGCGTCATGATCTTGGTCAGCGAGGCGGGGTGGCGGCTGCCGTCGGGGTTGTTCGAGGTCAGCACCGCACCGGAATTGCCGTCGACGATGATCGACGAAAATTGCGGGCTGTAGCTCTCGCTCGCAACATGGGTCCGGTGATGGCTGGCGACGTGGCGATGCCGGTAGCGGCGCGCTTCGGCGCTGTCGCTGGTGATGAGGATCGCTGTCGTGAAGGTAGCCAGCCCCAGAACGCAAACTCGCAACGTGCGCGAGGAAGCCAAGGTTGTACGAAGCATTTACTTCCCCGTCCCAATTTCTATCTTGATCACCGGTTCGTGAGGCAAAATTGTGCCCAAAGACCCCCGGCGTTTTCCTGCTCGCAGCGCCAATCCGGACAAAACGCGCGGCCCGGTTGGCCGATCAGGTCGCTGTTCTAGCTAAGGTGCTGTTCACAAACAGCTTTCGGGCTGTCTGTCGGAAGGCGAACAAGTCCAGGAATCAGGTTAGGCGGAGCGAGTTTCCAAAACATTAACGAACCGTTGCGTAACACCCCGGGGTTCTCTGCAAATGCCACTCATTTGTGCGTCGCACAAGATTCCTTGACTTAATTGTGCAGTGCACTATATTGGCAGTGTGTCTAGGGAGCCGGGACCTCCCGGTTGCACGTTCAATCTGGGAAAAGGATTCCATCATGGTCAAAGTTGAAGACATTCAGAGCTACGGAAAAGAACATCTCGAATCGGTTGCTGCTTCCGCGAGCAACCTGCAGAGCGGCGTTCAGGCGATCGCGACCGCCTACGGCGATTACGCCAAGAAGTCGTTCGAAGACACCAAGTCGTATGTGGAAAAGCTCTCCGGCGTGAAGTCGGTGGAGAAGGTGCTCGAAGTGCAGACCGAGTTCGCACGCTCGGCCTATGAGACCTTCGTCGCCGAGTCGCAGAAGATTGCCGGCCTCTACACCGATCTCGCCAAGCAGACCTTCAAGCCCTACGAGGGCCTGGTCGCGAAGTTCGTTCCGGCTTCGCACTAATCGCGCCACGCACTTTCTTCGACGCCCAATCAAAAAGCCCGGCCGCAATGGCCGGGCTTTTTTCTTGGTCGATATTGTCCCTGGCGGTTATTTCGCGACGCGCAGCTTGGCGAGCGACGTGCCGATCGAGTTGAACACCGAAAGCGTCTGGCTCGCGCTCTTGACGAGGTAGAACTTGTCCGGACTGCTGGCGCAATTTTGCAGGGCGGTCGAGGTCGGATCGCCGGGGGTGCCGGTGTTGAGCTGGATCGAGTAGATGACGACGCCCGAATCCCTGATGGCTTTGCACAGAGTCCCCTGAATGGTGTCGATCGCACCGCCAAACTGTGTACTGCCGTCGCCGTGAGCCGGCCAGCGGTCTTCGGTATTAAGACCGTCTGACAGCACGATCAGCGCCTTCTTGTAGGTGTAGTTGGGGTCCTCGGCCGGCGCGCTCAGCGGCAAGGTCTGCTGCAGCGACTGCCAGGCCCAGGAGATGCCGATCGGCTGGTTGGTGCCGCCGGTCGGCTGCATCGCGTTGATGGTCGCCTTGATCGCGGTCCAGTCGTAGCTCAGCGGCATCAGCTGCTGCAACGGCGGGTTGTTGCCCGGTTTGCAGTAATATTGGCTGTTCTCATAATACTCGTCGGCGGGGAACAGCGTCGGTGCGTTGCCCGCCGTCGGCGCGGTATTCTGGGTGTTGTAAGGGGGAGTACGGTCGGTGACGCAACCGGTCCACTTGGTGCGATCAGGGGTCCATACCTTGCCGGCACTCTGGCAGGAGCTTCTGGTCGTCTTGCTTGCCTGGCTGCAGGTTCCCCAGCCATTGGTGAGGGAGTTGCTGTCCCAGAGGCTCCAGTCGATCCAGCTCTGGGTGTGGTAGCTGCTGCCGACGTTGACTTCCTTGGCGAAGGGAACCACGGAAATGTAGACGTCGCCGGGATTCTTGGCGAGCGCGCTGAGCTGGTCGACGAGGCTGGCTGCGGACGTCCGCAGCGCGGCAATCTTGCCGTTCTGAGACATCGATCCCGTGTTGTCGAGCGCCATCGCCACGCGCATGCGCACGTTGCCCCAGGCCGCGGTCGAATTGGTATTGAAGTTGAGGTTCGGGAAGCCCGCCACCTTCATGAAGTCCGTAGTCACGGTGCCGGAGCCGCTCAACAGGATGGTCGAACCGTTACCGGCCGCGGCCGTATAGGTCGCGGTGACCGTGGCCGACGACTTGGCGTCGGCGTTGGTGTAGAGCGCGTTGAAATAGGCCGTCGCCTTCGCGCTGATCTGCGAGGTCGTGATGGTGCCGTCGGTCAGGTCCTTACCCAGCATCAGGGCGGTGGAGTCGAGCGCCGCCTGCATCGCCGAGCGGGCGGCGTTGGCGCGGGTATAGTCGATCGCTGCGCCGACGAAGCTGATGATCGGCACCGCGGCGATCGCAAACAGCACCGCGATATTACCCTGGTTGGCACCTGCGAACCGGCAGGCGGCAGCGCGAACGCGACTGAAAATGGTAGTATCGAGCATAGCTTTCACCGCAATGTGGTTTCTGCGGTCATTTCCGCCTGGGCGGCTAAACAGCTGGTAAACCGGTTCCGATAAAAGCGGGTCAAAGCCCGCGTATGGGCGAATCGGCTGCCGATAGCGCCGGCTATCCTCAATGGAGGCTAAACGGACAGCTGCCTTCCTTTGTCAAACCCGACAGAAACGATTAACCTTGGGCAGATCGCCGGACCGGGAATCGGGCCGGTCGCGGGTCGCGCCAGGGCTGTCGTTTAGGCGCTTGCGGGGACCCGGTGCCGGACCCATATTCCAGAAGCCGATCCGGTCGCCGATCCGGTCAACGGGTCGGACCGGGAGCGGCGATCCGGAACGCTGCCGGGTACCTCGCGATGGCTGTTTGGGCCTGTGGCGGGGTGCCGGGATACGCTGACTGGTTTCCCGACTCGTTTCTCCTGGGGATTTCGAACGCCTGAGCCATGTTGAAGTTAACTTTCAAAGCCCGTTCGTCCGCGCCGGCGATGCCAACCGCTTTTGCTCCGCGAATGAGCAATGACGAGAACCGCAATCCCGGCACCAATGGGCCGTCGACGTCGGTTATCACCAAGGTCAAGCCGAAGACCAAGCGTCCGAACCTGTATCGCGTGCTGATTCTGAACGACGACTACACGCCGATGGAGTTCGTGGTTCACGTGCTGGAGAAATTCTTCCAGAAGGACGCCGAAGCGGCCACCAAGATCATGCTGCACGTCCATCACCACGGTATCGGCGAGTGCGGCGTGTTTACCTACGAGATTGCCGAGACCAAGGTCACGCAGGTGATGGATTTCGCGCGCAAGCACCAGCATCCCCTGCAATGCGTGATGGAAAAGAAATAGCCGCGCGTGCCCGCCGACCCGGCCGAAAAAAGGAACGGGTCTTGCATTGCTTTTGCCGACGGAAGCCGATCGTATTCCCGATAGCTTTTCGGGGGGTGGTTGCGTCTGCGTGGTGCGTGAATTTAGAGGAAAACCACGTTTTCGGAACCGGCCTTTCGCCACGATCGTGTGTAACTATATGACAGGGGATGACGAAGGTTGTTGTTGCCCAACCGGGTAATGGCGATCATGATGACCGGGGGCCATAGAGGACGCGAATGCCAACTTTTTCCCAAAGCCTTGAACAATCCCTGCATCGTGCGCTGGCGATTGCAAACGAGCGTCATCATCAATATGCGACGCTCGAACACCTTCTGCTGTCGCTGATCGATGACTCGGATGCGGCGGCGGTGATGCGCGCCTGCAGCGTCGATCTCGACAAGCTGCGCACCAGTCTCGTCAACTATCTCGAGACCGAATTCGAAAATCTGGTGACTGACGGAGCCGACGACGCCAAGCCAACCGCCGGCTTCCAGCGCGTGATCCAGCGCGCCGTGATTCACGTTCAGTCCTCCGGTCGCGAAGAAGTGACCGGCGCCAACGTGCTGATCGCAATCTTCGCGGAGCGCGAAAGTCATGCCGCCTATTTCCTGCAGGAGCAGGACATGACGCGGTACGACGCGGTCAACTACATCAGCCACGGCATTGCCAAGCGGCCCGGCGTCTCCGAGGCGCGGCCGGTGCGCGGCGTCGACGAAGAGACCGAAACCAAGGGCAACGACGACTCCAAGAAAAAGGGCGAGGCGCTCGATACCTATTGCGTCAACCTCAACAAGAAGGCGCGCGACGGCAAGATCGATCCGGTGATCGGGCGCAATGCCGAGATCAACCGCGCCATCCAGGTGCTGTGCCGGCGGCAGAAGAACAATCCGTTGTTCGTGGGTGAGGCCGGCGTCGGCAAGACCGCGATCGCGGAAGGGCTTGCCAAGCGCATCGTCGATTCCGAAGTGCCGGAAGTGCTGGCGGCGGCCACCGTGTTCTCGCTCGACATGGGCACGCTGCTCGCGGGCACGCGCTATCGCGGCGACTTCGAGGAACGGCTGAAACAGGTTTTGAAGGAACTGGAGGCGCATCCGAACGCCATCCTGTTCATCGACGAGATCCACACCGTGATCGGCGCCGGCGCCACGTCCGGCGGCGCGATGGACGCATCGAACCTGCTGAAGCCGGCGCTGGCTTCGGGCACGATCCGCTGCATGGGCTCGACCACCTACAAGGAATACCGTCAGCACTTCGAGAAGGATCGCGCGCTGGTGCGCCGGTTCCAGAAGATCGACGTCAACGAACCGACGGTGGAAGACGCGATCGCGATCCTCAAGGGCCTGAAACCCTATTTCGAGGATTACCACCGGCTGAAATACACCAACGAGGCGATCGAAGCCGCGGTGCAACTGTCGTCGCGCTACATCCATGACCGCAAGCTGCCCGACAAGGCGATCGATGTGATCGACGAGTCCGGCGCGGCGCAGATGCTGGTGGCCGAGAACAAGCGCAAGAAGACCATCGGCATCAAGGAAATCGAGACCACGATCGCGACCATGGCGCGGATTCCGCCCAAGAGCGTGTCGAAGGACGATGCCGAGGTGCTGAAGCACCTGGAAACGACCCTGAAGCGTGTGGTGTTCGGCCAAGACAAGGCGATCGAAGCGCTCTCGGCATCGATCAAGCTGTCGCGGGCCGGCCTGCGCGAACCGGAAAAGCCGATCGGCTCCTATCTGTTCTCGGGCCCGACCGGCGTCGGCAAGACCGAGGTGGCCAAGCAGCTCGCGGCGTCGCTCGGCGTCGAGCTGATCCGCTTCGATATGTCCGAATATATGGAGCGGCACACCGTATCGCGCCTGATCGGCGCGCCGCCCGGCTATGTCGGCTTCGATCAGGGCGGCCTGTTGACCGACGGCGTGGATCAGCATCCACATTGCGTGGTGCTGCTCGACGAGATCGAGAAGGCGCATCCGGATCTCTACAACGTGCTGCTGCAGATCATGGATCACGGCCGGCTCACCGATCACAACGGCAAGCAGGTCAATTTCCGCAACGTGATCCTGATCATGACCACGAACGCCGGCGCGGCCGACCTCGCGCGTCAGGCCTTCGGCTTCACGCGCAGCAGGCGGGAAGGCGACGACCACGAGGCGATCAACCGGCAGTTCGCGCCGGAGTTCCGCAACCGTCTGGATGCGGTCGTGTCGTTCGCCCATCTCAATGTCGATGTCATCGGCATGGTGGTCGAGAAGTTCGTCCTCCAGCTCGAGGCCCAACTGGCCGACCGCGACGTCACCATCGAACTGTCGGAGCCTGCCAAGGCCTGGCTGATCGAGCGCGGCTATGACGAGCAGATGGGCGCACGGCCGATGGCCCGTGTGATCCAGGAGCACATCAAGAAGCCGCTGGCGGATGAAGTGCTGTTCGGTCATCTCAAGGGCGGCGGCCATGTCCGGGTCATCCTGGTCAAGGACGAGGCGAGCGCCGAGGGCAAGGACAAGATCGGCTTCGAGTTCGTCGAGGGCCCGGTCACGCCGAAGCCGGAAAAGCTGCCCGGTGCGCGCAAGCGCAAGCCGAAGTCGGGCGGACCGAATGGCGGCGGCTCCAAGGGCCCGGCCTCCCGAGGCCCGCTGGTCAAGGTCTGAGAACGTTCAAGTCTGATGCGAAAAGGCCGGCTCATGAGAGCCGGCCTTTTTGTTTTTGGCGATGATTTGCCGTCGAAGGTTCGGGCAGGGCCCTAGCGATCGCCCAGCAGTTCCTGGATGCGGCGCTGCAACTGGCGCTTCTTGATTTCGCTTTTGCGCAGCCGCTCCTCGAGATCGGAGATCGGCTCGGCAGGGCTTTCCGCCCGGAACGCAACGCCGACGAAATTGTCTCGCCACCAGACCACTTTGGCGAGGAACGAGCGGCCCTTGCGCGCGATGCGCAGCGACATCTGCTCCTTCGGCAGCGTGACGGCACTGCTGAATTCGATGGTCGCGCCGCGGTCGGAGATGTTGCGGACGATGCAGTCGCGCGTTGCGCCGCGCTCGCCGATCTCGGCGACGCCGCCATACATCACTTTGTCGCGCACGCTCTCGCGTCGGTCCAGCATTGATCGATCTCCCAGCAGTAGGGGAGACTTTTACGCGGCTTTGTTCGCCGCGTAAGGCCAGGCTGGGCAAAATGCGCCGTTAACGTAAATTAACGGCAGATGCGACCCGGCGGATTTCGGGACGTGGGGCGCTTGCACCCCGGTCGGACCGGCTTATACGGCTGCCTTGGCGCGAATCGGCGCCACCGGACGCCGCGCCTCGCCGGGTTCCAGGACAAAGCGCTGGTCGAGCGAATACCAGGGGGCCGCGAAGCCTTCCGCCGACGGCGCGTCGTGACGCCGATAGTCGCCGATCAGCGCGCGGGTGACGCCGAACTGCACGTCGGAATCGAGATGCTCGTCGTCAGGCGAATAGACTTGCGAGATCATCGTCTTGAATCCGGGCTTGTAGATCATGAAGTGCAGGTGGGCCGGCCGGTAATGGTGGCGGCGGGTGGCGCGGACCAGATCGCCGACCGGTCCGTCGATCGGGATCGGATATCCGGCCGGCTTCACGCTCCGGAAATGAAAGCGACCGGCCGCGTCGGTCGTGAAGCGTCCGCGCAGGTTCATCTCGGCCTGCGCCGGGTCCTGGTTCTCGTACAGCCCTTCCGGCGACGAATGCCAGACGTCGACCTTGGCGCCCGCCACCGGACGGCCATCCCGGTCAGTGACGGCGACATTCACGGCGAGCCCGGGTCCCGGTGTTGGTGAACGCACCAGTGTATCGCCGCTGGCGCACATCGGCTGGTCGTCGCGCCAGAATGGCCCCAGCAGGTTCGCCTGGGTCTCGGTCTGGCCGTTATCGCCGTTGTTGAGCAGGCAAACCAGCGCGGACACCCCGAGCGAGCCCGCCATCAGCACGACCTCGTTGTGCGAAGGGGGCGTCTTCTGGCCCATCGCCGCGACGATCCGCACCGCCTCCTGAAACTCGCGTTCGCTGAGACGGACCTCGCGCACGAAGCCGTGCAAGTGCCGCACCAGCGCCAGCAGGATTTCGCGCAGGCGCGGATCCTCGGTGCGGCCAAACGCTTCAACGACGGCGTCGGTGACGGCGGCCTGATTTTCGATGATCATGGTTCCAACCCGTGGCCTCGCCCCTCATCTGTGCGCCATTATTGACGTCAATAGTTGGGCGGTGCCTTCTGGTGTCAAGCAAAGCCCGGTACCCTAGATAAATTGCATGCGATCAGTCCATCCCATCCGCGTCATCCTGTGCCTCGCCGCGATGGTGTTGTGGCAGTCGCCGGCGACGGCGGAGGATACGCCTGCCGCAATGACCGGCTTCGCCCGGCCGAGCGTCGAGGAACTGGCGATCCCCCTGCAAAAGCCGACGGAGGCGGCGCGCGAAAGCGATGCGCGCGAGGCGATGTGCCTGATGATCGAATCGGCGACGAGGGCGGCCAGCCTGCCGCTGGAATTTTTCGCGCGGGTGATCTGGCAGGAGAGCCGCTTTCAGCCTGATGCGGTAGGCCCGGTGACGCGAAGTGGCGCGCGCGCCCAGGGCATCGCGCAGTTCATGCCGGGAACCGCCAGCGAGCGGCGGCTGCTCGATCCCTTCGATCCCGTGCAGGCGCTGCCGAAATCGGCCGAATTTCTCGGCGAGTTGCGCGACCAGTTCGGCAATCTCGGACTGGCGGCGGCGGCCTACAATGCCGGACCCCGGCGGGTGCAGGAATGGCTCGCAGGTTCTGGCCCGATGCCGCAGGAAACCCGCAACTACGTCTCAGCCATCACCGGCTCCACGGTCGAGGACTGGAGGGATGCAGGCCGCAACGGCAAGATGCCCGCGCGCGCGGGGACCTCGAGCTGCCGCGAATTGATGGCCTTGCTCAGGCGTGCGCCCAATCCGTTCGTAGCCGAGCTCGAACAGCATATCACGCTTGCCGCCGCCAAGCTGTGGGGCGTGCAGCTCGCAGCCGGCTTCAGCCGCGACAAGGCGCTGGCGATGTATGCGCGTGCGATGAAGCGGCTGAGTGCCGTGATCGGCGATCAGGACCCGAGCCTGCTGAGTTCCGTGATGCGTAACCGCGGCACGCGCGCCTTCTATCAGGTCAGGATCGGCGCCGACACGCGGCCGGCTGCGGACGATCTCTGCAACCGTATCCGTCGCGCGGGCGGGGCATGCTTCGTGCTGCGCAACAGGGCGTGACGGGTGACCGGTCGCCTCAACCTGTAGTAGGGGAGGTGGCATGATCGCAGATCGATTCGATGCGTTTCCCGCCGCCCATCGTGATATCGCGCGCGAAGCGCTGATCGCAGCTTTTGGAGCGGCGCCGATCGGTGCAATCGCAACGATGACGGGTGGAATGACGACGGCCTCGGTCTATCGTGTCGAGGTCGGCGCACGAAACTATCTGTTGCGCGTTGAGGGAGAACCAAGCCCGCTTCGCAATCCACATCAATACAGGTCCATGGCGATTGCCGCAGAGGCGCGGATCGCTCCGGCGATCCACTATGTGGACGAGGCGGCCCGTGTCGTGGTGATGGATTTCGTCGAGCAGGTGCCGCTGAAGGCCTATTCGGGTGGGCCGACAGCTCTGGCACGGGCGCTGGGCGACTTGTTTTCGCGCGTTCAGGCGACGCCGGTCTTTCCTTATTACGTCAACTATCCCGATATCGTTACCCGCTTGTTTGCGCATGTCCGCCGGACGGGCCTTTTCGCCGACGGCGTGCTTGATCCGCATGTGGCGCGGCTCGAACTGCTCAGCAAGGCATACGAGGCAGGTGCGACAAAGCCTGTCTCCAGCCACAACGATCCCACGCCCGGCAATATCCTGTTCGATGGCGAGCGACTTTGGCTGATCGATTGGGAGTCGGCTTGCCGCAACGATCCTCTGATCGATGTCGCCATTGTGCTGGATGGTCTCGTGCGTACGCCGGTACTCGAAGAAGTCTTTCTGAATGCCTGGCTCGGTCGCGCTCCGGACGATGACATTCGTGTTCGTCTCGAGGTGACACGGGCCCTGACGCGGCTCTATTACGCGGGTTTTTTCTTCAGCTCTTGCGCCGCAGCCCCGTGGAAGGGCGATACCGATCTGTCGGTTCCTTCTCTCGCTGATTTTCAGCAGGCGATTCAGGCGGGCCGGTTGAAGCCCGGTACGCCGGAAATTCGCTATATGCGGGGCAAGATGTTTCTTGCGTCATTTCTATCTGGAGCCTCCACGCCGGGATTTGGCGGCGCCGTCTTGTAAAGAGGGCTTCGTTGCTGGATGGCAGGTCTGACTGATGTCGGCTTGACGCAGCCTGCTTTCGCCAGCCCTATGCCATCGACGACTCACATTTCATTCGGTCCCCGTGACGCTACCTCCGCTCGATTCTCAGAGATGGCAAAGTTCGCTCCGCGCGTTCGGCTGGGGCGTGCGATGCACCGGTTCGACGGTGCTCGCGCTGGTGCTGTTCGTCACCTATATCGGCATCGGCGCGCTGTCCCATGATACCCATTTCAGTCTGGCCTGGGCGCTGACCGCCACGCTTCTGGTATGGGCAGGGCCCGCGCAGATCATTCTGATCTCGACGCTCGGATCGGGTGCCACCATCGTGCAGGCCGCCATCGCGGTGACCGTCACCGCGATCCGGCTGTTTCCGATGGTGGTGTCGGTGCTGCCGATGACGCGGACGCCCACCACCAAGCGGCGCCATCTTATTCTGGTCGCGCATTTCATCGCCGTCACGATGTGGGTCGAGTGTTATCGTTTCCTGCCGCAGGTGCCGCGCGAACGGCGAATTGCTTTCGTGCATGGGCTTGGCAGCGGCCTGGTGTGCATCGGCCTGACGGCGACGACGATCGGCTATCTCCTGGCCGCCAACCTGTCGCAACTGTTCGCCGCCGCGATCCTGTTGCTGACGCCGCTGGCATTTCTGTTTTCCACCGCGCGCAACTCCCGGGAAGTGGCCGACGTCGTCGCATTGGTGCTCGGACTGGTGCTGTATCCGGTGGCGTCGATGATGCACAGCGGCGTCGATATCCTCGTCAGCGGCGTGGTGGCGGGCACCATCGCCTACGGCGTTCACCGATGGAAGGCGCGGGCATGAGCGACTTCATCGGTGATTGGCACGCGCTGCTGGTCCTGCTGGTCGCAGGCGTACTTCCCAACCAGATCTGGCGGATGCTCGGGCTCTGGTTCGGTGGCGGAATCGACGAGGGGTCGGAACTGCTGGTGTGGGTGAGGGCGGTCGCGACCGCCGTACTGGCCGGTGTCATCGCGCAGATCGTGGTGCAGCCGCCCGGCGCGCTGGCGAGCGTTCCCGACTGGCTGCGCTATAGCGCGGTCGTGGCGGGTTTTGCGGCGTTCATGCTGTCGCGAAAATCGATCTTTGCCGGCGTGGTTGCCGGCGAGATCGTCATGCTGGCGGGCAAATACTGGCTCGGTTGATTGCAGCCGGGGCATAATGCGGTACTCTCGGATATAAGAAAAATCAGGGGGAACGGCATGAATTGGCGCACTTTATCGGCTCTGGCTTGCGGCCTCGTTCTGGCCGTGCCGCAAGGCCACGCGGCGGAATATCCGACGCGCGCAATCAAGCTGATCGTGCCCTATGCCGCGGGCGGACCGACCGACGTGCTCGGCCGCATGGTCGGCGATTATCTCGGCCGCGACCTCAAGCAGACCGTGGTGGTCGAGAACAAGGCCGGCGCGCAGGGCGCGATCGGCGCCGAGGCCGCGGCGCGCTCCGAACCCGACGGCTACACGCTGTTCTTCACGGCGGCCTCGCTGTTCGTGCTCAACCCGCAGCTCTACAAGAAGCTGCCCTATGATCCCGACAAGGATTTCCGGATGCTGGCCGTCATCACCGACCTGCCGGTTCTGATGGAGGTTCACCCTTCCGTGCCGGCCAAGACGGTTGCGGAGTTCGTGGCCTATGCCAGGCAAAATCCCGGCAAACTCAATTTCGGGTCGGCCGGCACCGGCGGCACCACCCATCTCGCCGGCGAGATGTTCAAGCAGATGGCCGGCGTCGACATGGTTCATGTCGCCTATAAGGGCGCGGGTCCCGCGCTGACCGATTTGCTGTCCGGCAATATCCAGTTGATGTTCGACACGCTCGGCACCGCGCTGCCGCCGGTCAAGGGTGGATTGCTGCGGCCGCTGGCGGTCAGTTCGGCGCAGCGCATCGCCGAACTGCCCGACGTGCCGACCATGGCCGAGAGCGGCTATCCCGACTATGCCGTCAGCGTCTGGTACGGCGTCGCCGCGCCGTCTAAAGTGCCCGATGACGTCGTGCAAAAACTGAAAGCCAGTCTCGACCGCGCCTTGAGCGATGACACGTTCCGCGCCTCGCTCGACAAGGTCGGGTTCACGCCGCTGCGCCCGAAGAGCCAGGCCGAGATCGACAAATTCGTCACGACCGATCGCGCGCGGTGGGCCGCCGTGATCAAGGCCCTCAACATCTCACTGGATTAGTATTTTCAGGCGAAGTAGGCACTGGTTCGAAGAAAACGCGTCAAAACGCAAGAGCAGGCAATGGTACGTCAAAGTGAAGTCCGCGACGGTGAACTCACCGTCGATATGCCGCCGGCGCGCGATGCCGGCCTCGTCTTCATCGGCCGGATCCGCACGCCGTGGACCTCGCGCCTGGAGACCCCGCGGCAGGGCCGCCACGACGGTCCGGTCTGTCGCCTCGAGATTTTCGAGCCCTGGGTGCCCGCGATCAAGGGCGTCGATTTCTATTCGAATCTCGAAGTGATCTACTGGCTGCATCTGTCGCGGCGCGACCTAGTGCTGCAGAGCCCGAAGAACAACGGCAAAACGCGCGGCGCGTTCTCGCTGCGCTCGCCGGTGCGGCCCAATCCGATCGCCACCTCGATCGTCAAGCTGGTCGGGATCGAGGGCAATGTGATCCTGGTGCGCGGCCTCGATTGCCTCGACGAGACGCCGCTGCTGGACGTCAAGCCCGACCGCTGTGAGTTCACGCCGCTGGCGCCGCCGCAGGCCGGAGATTTCGAGACGGAGTAGTTAGCTTGTAGCCCGGATGAGCGAAGCGAAATCCGGGGACCACTGTGAGACGGGTCCCGGATTTCGCTCCGCTCATCCGGGCTACGAAGTCTCGAATTTAACCCAGCGCCGCGATCAGCTTGGTCGCGTTGTCTTCCAGCACCTTGACGTCTTCCTTGCGGCTGGCCGGCGGCAACAGCGCGACGCCGTCATGGCGCGGCATCACGTGCATGTGCAGGTGGAACACGACCTGTCCGCCGGCAACTTCGTTGAACTGCTGCACGGTGATGCCGTCGGCCTTGAAGGCTTTCATCGCGGCGGCAGCGATCTTGTGGGCGCCGCGCGCGACATGGGCATAGTCGTCCGGCTTGATGTCGAGGATGTTGCGGGCAGGGGCCTTGGGGATCACCAGCGTGTGGCCGGGCGCGCGCGGCATGATGTCGAGGAAGGCCAGCACGTGCTCGTCCTCATAGACCTTGTGGCAGGGAAACTCGCCGCGCAGGATTTTTGCGAAGATGTTGTTGGTGTCATAGGCGGGCATGGCGTCTTCCCTTCACGTTTCGTCTCGTTATCGTTTCGTCTTGGTGTCGTTTCGGTAGCAGAGCAGGTCAGGCCTCGTCGACAGCCTTGCGGAACGGCCCGGCCTCGCTCAGTTCGCGTCCGACCTCGGCCACATAGGCGCGTTCGCGCTTCAGGTAATCCGCGATCGCCCGCCGCAGGCCGGGGTCGGCGATGTAATGCGCGGAGTAGGTGGTTTGCGGCAGGTAGCCGCGCGCCAGCTTGTGCTCGCCTTGCGCGCCGGCTTCCACCGTTTTCAGGCCGCGTTCAATCGCGAACTCGATGGCCTGGTAATAGCAGACCTCGAAATGCAGGAACGGGTGGTGCTCGACCGCGCCCCAGTTGCGGCCGAACAGCGTATCCGAGCCGATGAAGTTGATGGCGCCGGCGATCCAGCGGCCGTTTCGCTTGGCCATCACCAGCAGCACGTCCCGGCTCATGCTCTCGCCGATCAGCGAGAAGAAGTTTCGGGTGAGATACGGCCGGCCCCATTTGCGCGAACCGGTCTCCATATAGAATTCGAAGAACGCGTCCCACGCATCCTCCGTGATATCGGCCCCGGTCAGCCGGTGGATCGTGATGTCGGAGGCCAGCGCCTCGCGCCGTTCGCGCTTGATTGCCTTGCGGTGGCGTGAATTCAACGAGCCCAGGAAATCGTCGAACGTCTTGTAGCCTTCGTTGCGCCAGTGGAACTGCTGGTCGTGGCGCCGCAGGAAACCGTGCTCGCCCAAAAACTTCGCTTCGGCTTCGGGCGCAAAGGTCACGTGGACAGAGGAGGCGTTGGTCGCGTTGCACAGCGCCATCAATCCGCTCGCCAGCGCCGTGCCGATCCGCTCGCGGTCGACGTCGCCGCGGATCAGCAGTCGCGGCCCGGTGGCGGGCGTGAACGGCACCGAAGCCTGCAGTTTCGGGTAATAGCGGCCGCCGGCGCGCTCATAGGCATCGGCCCAGCCGCGGTCGAAGACATATTCGCCCTGGGAGTGCGATTTCAGATAGCAGGGCACGACACCGACGATGGCGCCATCAAGCCTTGCCAGAAGATGCCGCGGACCCCAGCCGGTGCGCGCGCAGGCCGAACCGGACGCCTCGGCGGCCGCGAAAAAAGCATGGGAAACAAATGGGTTATAGCCAGGCTTTGAGTCGGCGGACGAGCAGCCTAGCGCGCCGGGTGAGGCCAGGGTGTCGAGATTTTCGATTCTGTCGGGATCGGGCCGCGGGTTGGCGCAGGCGTCCCAATCCGCAGCCTTGATGTCGCTGACGGCGGGGACGGCTTCGAGGGTGATTTCGGATGACGCCATCAAGAATTCAGACCGGTCCCATCGTGCAATCAGCCGGCGCGTATGACGACCAACCCTCTGAAAGATCGTGCATTGCAGCGACGACTTCAAGCCCGCCGCCAGCGCATCAGGTTCCCGGCAGAAAGCCTTCAAAAATCATCTGGTCGGCGTAACGCGCGGCGCGGGCGCGCTGTTCCGGCGTACGGACCGTCCAGCTCAACAGCGGCAGGCCGAAGACGTTGCGGGCGATCCAGGGGGCTACCGACGGCAGTTCGTTGACCCAATAGGCCACGAAATGCGGCCGGGTGCGGAACGCATGGCGCAAATGCGTCATGCCCAGGCGCTGTTCGGCTGACGCTTCCGGCCAGTCGGTTTCGGTATATTCGCGCTCGGCGACGATTCCGCGGACAAGGTTTGGCATGAGCTCTCGAAGCGCCAGCACCTGGTCGGGATCAAAGGACATTCCGGCCGCGGGTCCCGCATAGCCGGCGAGCACCTCGGCCATTCGCTTCACCAGTTTGCGGTCGCCGTCAAAATGGCTCTTCACCTCGATCACCAGCGGCACGCGGCCGGCGACCAGCGCGCAGAGATCGCCGAGCGTCATCATCCGCTCGTCGGTATTCTTGAACCTGACTGCCTTGAGTTCGGCCGCGGTCTTGCCGAGCAACGCGCCGGAACCTTCGGTGAGGCGTCCGAGCGCGTCGTCGTGATGCACCATCGCTTCGCCATCCGCGGTGAGCTGGATGTCGCATTCGATGGCGAAATGCGCTTGCGCTGCGGCCTCGGCCGCCGCCGGCATGTTCTCGATGATGCCGCGCGCGAAATCATGCAGGCCGCGGTGAGCGACCGGCCGCGCCGTCAGCCAATCCGGGGCGCGCACCGCTACGGCTCCGCTCAGGACACCTCGAAGACGGCCTCGACCTCGACGGCGGCATCCGAGGGCAGGGAGGCTACGCCGACGGTGGTGCGGGCGTGGCGGCCCTTGTCGCCGAACGCTGCGACCATCAGGTCGGAGGCGCCGTTGAGCACCTTCGGCCCATCGAGGAAATCCGGGGCCGAGTTGACGAAGCCGCCGAGCCGGACCACGCGCACCACCTTGTCGAGATCGCCCATCGCCGCCTTGACCTGCGCCAGCAGGTTGACGCCGCAACCCTTTGCCGCTTCGTACCCTTGTTCGACGGTGACGCCGGCGCCGAGCTTGCCCTTGGCGATCAGCTTGCCCTCGGCATTGGCGCAGACCTGGCCCGAGACGAACAGCAGATTGCCGGTGCGGACGAAGCCGACATAGTTGGCCATGGCGGCGCGGGGCTCCGGCAAGGTGATGCCTTGTGCCGTCAGCTTCTGTTCGACCGTACCCGCCATGTTTCCGTCCCCGCTTGATTTGCCTGTTTCTGAATTCAGATCAGGCGCATTGTTTCGCGCATCGCGCCTTCTGTTGCAAGCGAGGGTGAAAGCTCGTGATGTGCCGAAAATCGCGCCAGAATCGCCGAAAAACGTGGCAGGGCGGCGTCAAAATACTACGTTTTCGTGAAGCCGCCCTAGTTGCGACGCAATAGAGCCGTCACTAATGTGACGAATCTCCCATCGAGGAAAAAACAGAACATGGCCAGCTCGCTCCCGATTCCGGTCCGCGCTTTGATGTTCTCGGTTGCGGCCAGCTTCGGAGCCGCGCTCACCCATGTGCCGGCGGTGGCCGCCGCCAGCGGGCCGTTTCTCTCGCACCAGGCGCTATACGAATTGAGCCTCATCAAGTCGCGCGGCTCCAATGCCATCAGCAACGCGCGCGGGCGGATCCTCTACAATTTCTCCGGTAGTTCCTGCGAGGGCTATACCTCAGAATTCCGCCAGGTGTCGGAACTCGACAGCGGCGAGGGCAAGCTGACGCTGAGCGATCTGCGCTCGTCCTCCTGGGAGGACGCCGCCGGCAAGAGCTATCGCTTCAAGATCGATACAAGGATGAACGACAGCGATTCCGCGCCGGTCGATGGCATGGCCGAGCGCGTTGGCGATCATATCACGGTCAAGCTGAAGCAGCCGGTGGCGAAGACGTTCAACCTCGACGGCAATGTCGTGTTCCCGACGGAGCAGATCCAGCACATCATCGCTGCGGCCCGCGCAGGCAAATCGGTGCTGGAACTGACGGTCTATGACGGCTCCGACAACGGCGAGAAGGTCTACAACACGCTGTCGGTCATCGGACAGCCGATTCCGGGCACCCGCAACATCGCATCGCCCGATCCTTCCACCGCCAACGACCAGATGAAGACGCTGACGCGCTGGCCGGTCACCGTCAGCTATTACGACCGCGAAGCCAAGTCCAAGGACGGCGAGCAGACGCCGGTGTACGCGATGTCGTTCGAGCTGTTCGAAAACGGCGTCTCCCGCGCGCTGGTGCTCGACTACAACGATTTTGTGATTTCGGGCGCGATGGGCAAGTTCGACGTCAAGGATTCCAAGCCGTGTAAGTGACGCGCGAAAGCCCGTCATCCCCCGATGCGCAATTGCGCATCTGAGGGCGCGCATTAGCGCGAACCCGGGATCTCGAGATTCCGGGTTCGATGCTTCGCATCGCCCCGGAATGACGGGAGTAGGGGAGTCACTCCTCCTCCTCTTCCTCATCTTCTTCCTTCTCCGGTCCCTCATACGCAATGCCCCGGATCACGGCGGCATTGCCGAACTTCTTGCGCAGATTGTCGATCGCGCGTTCGGCGTGGGCCGAGCGGCGGTCGAGCATGTCGGAATCCTCGGCCTGGTCGCCGGGGCGCAGCGCGCTGACGCCGGTGCCGATCAGGCGAAACGCCGTGCCGTCGATTTCCTTGGCCAGCAGCTCGCGCGACACCGCGAATATCCGAGCTGCGAGCTGCGTCGGGGTCTGGATCGATTGCGAACGGGTGCGCTGCCGGAAATCGGCGGTCTTCAGTTTCAACGTGATGGTGAGGCCTGAAAGTTCGCTATTTTTCAGCCGCGACGACACTTTTTCCGACAGCCGCCACAGCACCTTTTCGAGAGTCGCAAAATCCTTGATGTCGTTCTCGAAGGTGGTCTCATTCGAAATCGTCTTGGCGCCGCGATCGGCCACGACCAGGCGGTCGTCGATGCCGCGCGCCAGCCGCCACAGCCGTCGGCCTTCGGTGCCGAACTGTTTCATCAGTTCGACCTCGTCGGCGCGCTGCAGGTCGGCGATGGTGCGAAAACCCCGTTGCAGCAGTTTTTCCTGGGTGGCGGGTCCGACGCCGTAGATGAAGCCGACCGGTCGGTCGGCCAGCATCTCGCGCGCCTCGTCCTGATCGAGCGCCGCAAAGCCTCTGGGCTTGTCGAGGTCGGAGGCAATCTTGGCGAGAAATTTGTTGCAGGACAGGCCGACCGATACCGTGATGCCGATGTCGCGCTCGACGTCGCGGGCGAAGCGCGCCAGCACCTTCGCCGGAATCATGCCGTGGACGCGCTGGGTGCCGGAAAGGTCGAGAAACGCCTCGTCGATCGACAACGGCTCGACCAGCGGCGTCAGCGTCTGCATGGCGTGGCGCACCTCGCGGCCAACCCGGACGTATTTTGCCATGTCGGGCCGGATCACGACCGCCTGGGGGCAGAGCGCCAGCGCCTTGAACATCGGCATCGCCGAGCGCACGCCAAAGGTCCGCGAGATGTAGCAGGCCGCCGACACCACGCCACGCTTGCCGCCGCCGATGATGACGGGCTTGTCGGCGATCTCGGGGTTGTCGCGCTTTTCGACCGTGGCGTAGAATGCGTCGCAATCGATATGGGCCAGCGTCAGCGAGGGCAGGGCCCGGTGGCGGACCAGCCGGGGCGAGCCGCATTTGCCGCATCTCGTGGCCTTGATGTCGAGGTCACCGAGGCAATCCCGGCAAAAGCAGCGCGGACCGTCAAGCGCCGGCGCCGACGCGCTCACGGCACGTCGCGCTCCCAGTCCGGGTCATCAAGCGCCTGGCGGGCGGCGGCGACGTTGGTCGGGTGGAGTTGCGAGGCGTCGGCAAAGGCCTTCACGGTTGCGTCATCGCGCAGGACGAAATCGAGCACGGACGCCAGAAATTGCGGATTGGCCGCCGCCGTCCGCAGCGTCTCCGGGCCCAAACCGCTTTCGGCCAGGAACAGCCCTAACCGCTCAGGGTCGCCGGCGACGAAGGTCAGCGCCTGAATCGCAACGATTTCAGCTACTTCGCGGGGGTTGTGAACAGGCTTTTTCAACAGGCGGTTTGCCTTTCCGTTAACTTATGGGCTCTACTTTGAAACCATCATGCCCGAGTCTGCGGAACGTGTTCAAGCAAGTGGAAACCGCTTCGCAAAAAGTTGGCACATGGATTTAACGGCTTAGAGCGAATCTGTCGCTAGTTTGAATTCACTTTTCGACAAGGGGCGGCGGCGGTGCGGGACGCACCGCAAGGCCGGATGGGTTTCTGGGACAAGGGAGGGACGGGATGGCCAAAACCGTCCTGATCGTCGAAGACAACGAGCTCAACATGAAGCTCTTTCGCGATCTGTTGGAAGCGCACGGCTATCAGACCTCGGGCACCAGCAACGGTTTCGAGGCGCTCGATCTCGTCCGCAAGCTTCGCCCTGACCTGATCCTGATGGATATCCAGCTTCCGCAGGTATCCGGCCTCGAAGTGACGCGCTGGATCAAGGACGATCCGGAACTGCGCGCCATTCCGGTGGTCGCAGTCACCGCGTTTGCGATGAAGGGCGACGAGGAACGCATCCGCGAGGGCGGCTGCGAGGCGTATTTGTCCAAACCAATTTCAGTCGGCAAGTTTATTGAAACGGTACGGCGTTTTATCGGGTAGGAGTGAGTTTCGATGTCTGCGCGTATCCTGGTCGTCGATGATGTTCCCGCCAACGTCAAGCTGCTGGAAGCCCGTCTGTCCGCCGAATATTTCGACGTGCTGACCGCGTCCAACGGCGCCCAGGCGCTGGACATCTGCTCGCGCGCCGAATGCGACATCATCCTGCTCGACGTCATGATGCCCGACATGGACGGTTTCGAGGTCTGCCGCCGGCTGAAGTCCAATCCGGCGACGCATTACATTCCGGTGGTGATCATCACGGCGCTGGACAGCGCGGCCGATCGCGTCCGCGGGCTCGAGGCCGGGGCCGACGACTTTCTGACCAAGCCGGTGTCCGACGTCGTGCTGATCGCGCGCGTCCGCTCGTTGACGCGACTGAAGATGATGACCGACGAGCTGCGCATGCGCGCCATCACCTCGCTGGAAATCGGCATGGAGGCGCCGGAGCGCAGCGCCGTCGCCGACAAGGGCGTCGGCGGACGCATCCTCTTGGTCGACGACCGGCCGTCGTCCTACGAGCGGCTGGCGCCGATCCTTGCTACCGAGCATACCGTCGATGTCGAGACCAATCCGGCGGAAGCCCTGTTTCACGCCGCCGACGGCAACTACGACCTGCTGATCGTCTCGCTCAGCCTGGAGAACTATGACGGCCTGCGGCTGTGCAGCCAGGCGCGTTCGCTGGAGCGCACCCGCCAGATGCCGATCCTGGCGATTTCCGACGCCGACAACAATGCGCGGCTGCTGCGCGGGCTTGAAATCGGCGTCAACGATTACCTGCTGCGCCCGGTCGACAAGAACGAGTTGCTGGCGCGGGCGCGCACCCAGATCCGCAAGCGGCGCTACACCGACCATCTGCGCGACAATGTGCAGAACTCGATCGAAATGGCGATCACCGACGCGCTGACCGGGCTGCACAATCGCCGCTACATGGAAAGCCATCTGCAGACGCTGGCCGAGCAGGCCTCGAGCCGCGGCAAGCCTCTGGCGCTGATGATCATCGACATCGATTTCTTCAAGGCCATTAACGACAATTACGGTCACGACGCCGGCGACGACGTGCTGCGCGAATTTGCGGTGCGGATCCGCAAGTCGATTCGCGGCATCGATCTGGCTTGCCGCTACGGCGGCGAGGAATTCGTCATCGTGATGCCGGAAACCGACCTTCACGTCGCCGGCATGGTGGCGGAACGGCTGCGCCGCTCGATCGCCGGCGAAACCTTCGCGGTCAACAAGGGCATCAGGCGCATCGAGGTCACGATCTCGATCGGGCTGACGACGCTGGAGCGCAAGGGCGAACCGGTCGCCGACGTACTGAAGCGCGCCGACACCGCGCTGTACCGCGCCAAGCACGACGGCCGCAACCGTGTGGTTTCCGCGGCGGCGTGAAATGATACGTCGGGCGAACGTGCTGCTCCACTGGCTGGTAGTCGACCAGTCGGATCCGTTACCTCGTGGTCCGCATTTCTCGATGCCAGCTCGCTTCGATCATCAAGGCGAAGACTGGATAGACAATGCGTGGAGCCTTGTCGTGGACCTCGACGGAATTCCCGACCCCGATCGCAATCAGATCGGGACGGTGAGATTCCTGATGCCTGATGCGCCCAACGATTGGCTGCGCGAAGGCAAGCGGTTCATCTTGATGGAAGGACCGCTCGCGCTCGCCGAGGGCGAGATTAGGCTAGTGCGGACGGACTAGTTGATCGCTCGGATTGCCCTTCGCGCCCTTGCTTGATGGCCTCATACGCCAGCCGCTTGAACTCGAACGAGAACGGGTGGACGAACGCCATCTGGCGCTGCGCCATCATCACGCCAGCCATGTTGCGCTTCGGCGAGATCCACCATTGCGTGCCGGCCACGCCACCCCAATAGAATTCGCCCGACGCATCGGGATGATCGAATGCCGAGGGCTTCAGGATCAGCCCGCCGGCCAGGCCGTGCGCCTTGCCGGGCTGTTCGCCCATCATGGCAAAGCGGATCCACTGGCCATCCGGCAACTGGTTGGTCATCATCTGGGCGATCGTCTCCGGCTTGAGCAGGGTTTTGCCGCCGGGCAGCAGGCTGCGGATCAACGCGACCATGTCGGGCATCGTCGAAACCAGACCGCCGCCGCCATTGAGGCGCGCGACAGGGCGCAGATAGGCGCCGGGGAAGGGCGCGTTGTCGGTGCGGGTCAGGCCCGGCTTCATCGGATCCATCAGGTCGGCGCCGGCGTAATACGCCACCAGCCGTCCCTGATCCTTTTCCGGCACGACGAAGCCGGTATCGACCATGCCGAGCGGATCGAGAATCCGCGCCTTGATGAACGTGTCGAAGCTCTGGCCGCTGATGACTTCGACCAACCGTGCCACCACGTCGATCGCGAGCGAGTATTCCCAGGACGTCCCCGGCTGATAGATCAGCGGCAGGTCGGCCAGCACGTCGACCATCTGCGCCAGCGTGGTCATGGGATTGTGGACGCCGCGCTCGTTGAGCGCCTTGAAGATGACGGTGCCGGGATCGAAGAAGCCGTAGCTCAGACCGGAGCTGTGGCTCAGGAGCTGACGGATCGTGATCGAGCTCTTGGCCGGCTCGGTATCGTCAAGCGAGGTCGCGCCTGATCGTAACACCTTCCGATTTCCGAGCTGCGGAATAAACTTCTCAATGGGATCGTCGAGCCCAAGTTTGCCCTCCTCGAACAGCAGCAGCGCGGCGCAGGAGGTGATCAGCTTGGTGTTGGAAAAAACCCGGAAAATATGATCGGTGCGGAGAGCCGTCTGCGCTTCCTTGTCGGCCCATCCGACGCAGTTCACGTCCACCAGATCCCGGCCGACCATGACAGCCCAGGAAATGCCGGACAGCAGGTTGCCGTCGATATAGCGCTGCATGGCCGCGCGGGCCGGCTTGAAATCGTAGCCGCTGGCGGTCACTTTCAGGTCTTCCATTTTCGCTCCTCTTTGCCGCCAATTCTGGCGTCGTCCCTGCGAAAGCAGGGACCCATAACCACCGGTTCTGATTTTTGCAGAAGGTAACTACCACATCGCCATACCGATACGCCACGGCGTATGGGTCCCTGCTTTCGCAGGGACGACCGGGGATTCAATCGATCGATGCAGGCTAGTGCTTCTTGGCGGGGGATTGCGGCTTCGGCGCGGCCGCACCGCTGCCAACCTTCACCCCCGCATTCCTGAGCAACACCGTTGCGGCCTGCCTGGCTGCGCGCGCCATCGCGGGGTCGTTGCGGACCAGATCCTGGGCGATCGAGCCGTCGACCAGCAGCGTCAGCTGCGTCGCCAGTCCCTCGGCATCGGCGATGCCAAGCTGCAGCAGCAGATCGCGAAACCAGAGTCTTCGGCTTTCCTTGAAGGCGATCGCGATCTTGCGCACCGGCTGGTCCTCGCTGCCGAGTTCGGCAACCGCGTTGACGAAGGGGCAGCCGCGAAAATCCTTGGCCGAGAACCGCCGTTCCAGCGAATCGAAGGTGCCGAGAATCTGTTCGGCGGGTGGTTTCTCCGATGGCCGCGGCGCCACGAAGCGGCGCTCGAGATAGGCCGAGATCAGCGCGTCCTTTGACGGAAAATGATTATAGAGCGTGCGCTTGCTGATGCCGATTTCGGCCGCGATGGTGTCGACGCCAACCGCGCGAATCCCCTGCAAATAGAACAGCCTGTCCGCGGTTTCGAGGATGCGGTCCTTCATTGCAGGCTTCTGCATTGATGGCTCTGACGCGGAAGCTTTGGCGGGCTGGGGTGGCATGCGATTGCGTGGGGTCCATTCGCCTTGACAGCAGGACCACTCTATAGCCTAGTTACACAGGTCTGTGTACCTAAATCAGGCGCCAAACGCAGGACACGGATTTCGTGCCGCGGCCCCGAGGGAGAATAAGAACAATGCCCCTGCTGCAAGTCCTGCGCCCCACGCTGCCCATCCTGATCGGCGCTTCGCTGATGCTGACGCTCAGCATGGGCCTGCGGCAGTCGCTCGGCATCTTCATGCAGCCGCTGACGCATGACATCGGCATATCGGTCTCCGACTTCACGCTGGCGATTGCCGTGCAAAACCTCGCCTGGGGTTTCTTGCAACCGCTCGCCGGCGCGCTGACGGTGCGTTACGGCTTTCGCAGCATCATGGTGATCGGCTCGTTGTTCTACATTGCGGGCCTGACGTTGATGGCGAGCGCGCACGGCTTTCTCAGCGTCATGATCGGTGGCGGCGTGCTGATCGGCATGTCGCTGGCCTGCACCGCGGCGGCGATTGCGATGTCGGTCGCGGCGCGCGCGGTGCCGGCGACGGTGCGCAGCACGGTCATGGGCCTGGTGTCGGGGGCGGGATCGCTCGGCGCCCTGCTGTCGGCGCCGCTCGGGCAGATTCTCAACGAAGGCTATGGCTGGCGCGTCGGTCTCGCCGGATTCGTGGTGCTGGCGCTGGCGATGATTCCCGCGGCCTGGTTTGCCGGCGGCGTCGACAGGATTGCGCTGCCGAAGCCGGCGTCGGACGAGATCGGCAACACCTCGGCCAGCGTCGCGGTCAAGGTGGCGTTCTCCAACCCGTCCTTCGTGGTGATGACCTGCGCCTATTTCGTCTGCGGCATGCAGCTCGTATTCCTCACCACCCATCTGCCGTCCTATCTGGCGATCTGCGGCCTGGATCCGATGCTGAGCGCGCAGACGCTCGGCATGATCGGCGGCTTCAACGTGATCGGCAGCATCTTCTTCGGCTGGGCAGGCCAGCGCTGGAACAAGCTGGTGCTGCTCGGCGGCATCTACATCGTCCGCTCCATCGCGCTCGCCTGGTACTTCACCCTGCCGGCGACGCCGGCGACCACGCTATTGTTCGGCGCCATCATGGGTTTCCTGTGGATGGGCGTTGGGCCGCTGGTGGCCGGTGCGGTCGCCGAAATGTTCGGCCTGAAATGGCAGGCGATGATCCAGGGGCTCGCCTTCATGAGCCATCAGCTCGGCAGCTTCCTCGGCGCCTTCGGCGGCGGGGTGCTGTACGACCAGCTCGGCTCCTACACCATGGCGTGGCGAATCGGCGTTGCGCTGGGTCTCGCCGGAGGCATCATCCAGGTCGCCTTCGCGCTGATCCGGCCGAGCGGGCCGCCGGTGTTGCGAACGGCGTAAGGCTGACCGGGAGGTGGCTTAAAACGAGGCAGTGGAAAGTGCCGCCTGCGTTTTAAGCGCTTGTGCCCTTAAAAGCGGCAGAAAACTAGAATGCCTTCGCACGGGAAGCCAGAAATCGATGACAATTCATTAGGTTAACCGAATGCCTTCGATGGCATGAATCTTGTCTGAGGTTAAGCATCGGTTTTGGGAAACGTCATCGACATCGTCCGCCCTTGGTTGAACGTCAGGGGAAGGCAGGTAGTTCATGAGGCTGGCAGCCGCCAATCCCCAGCCATTTCAACTCGACGTTGCCGCGACGTCGAGCATCCCGAGTTTTTTGCCCAAAATCGGCGTTGATCCTGCCGTCGCCGCTCGAGAGCGTTTTCGAGCGAAGTGGATGCCGGTTCGCGTAAAGAAAACGCGTCAAAACAAAAGACTAGAGCCCGGTTCTGATTCAATCAGAACCGAACGGGCTCTAGGCACGGGACGGTTCATGCGCGCCATTCAAGACAGTCTCAGAAACAAACTAAAGGGCACACCAATTTTCGCATCGTGCTGATGGCGCGCCGTTCGCATTCGCATGGGAGAGATCGACAAAGTGGCTGGGTAAACCTTCACCGACATCTGCGACGAGGAGAAAGACGATGGGACTCTGGAAATACGCGCGCCAAAGACTCGGGCCTTTCGTGGTTGCACTCTTGGGGATCGCGCTTCTCTGCATGCTGTTCGGTGACATCGCGCTCGCGGAAGACGCGGGGCCGCCGGCCTGCGGTGGCAAGATTCTCGAGAAGTGCACACCCAACTCCGGCGATACCGCATGGATGCTGACGTCGGTCGCGCTCGTCTTGATGATGACCGTTCCGGGTCTCGGCCTGTTCTATGGTGGCATGGTGCGCAAGAAGAACGTGGGCGACACGGTGATGACCAGCTTTGCCGTCACCTGCCTCGTCACCATTCTGTTCGCGCTCTTTACCTACAGCATGGCGTTTCGCGCCGGCTCGCCGTTCATCGGGGGCCTGGATCGGATGTTCCTGAAGGACATCCTGAGCGACATCGGCAAGGGAGGCATCGGCAATCCCAATCCGCTCGCCGCGACCATTCCTGAGAGCGTGTATATCTGCTTTCAGATGACGTTCGCTATCATTACGCCAGCGTTGATCGCTGGCGCGTTTGCCGAGCGGATGAAGTTCTCGGCCATGCTCTTGTTCATCGGCCTGTGGGCGATTTTCGTCTATGCGCCGATTGCGCACTGGGTCTGGGGACCCGACGGCATCTTCTCCGCCGGCAACGACGCCGCGTGGGTGAAAGTGCTGGATTTCGCCGGCGGCACCGTCGTGCATATCAACGCCGGTGTTGCTGGGCTGATGTGCGCGATCATGCTTGGCAAACGGAAAGAAACCGGGCCGGCGCACAACATGGTGCTCACCTTCATCGGCGCCTCCCTGCTGTGGGTTGGCTGGTTCGGATTCAACGCCGGCTCCGCCGTGACCGCGGGCATGCAGGCCGGAATGGCGATGCTGGTAACCCAGATTGCTACCGCAGTTGCCGGCTTTACCTGGATGCTGGTGGAATGGGCGCTGAAGGGCAAGCCGACCGTCGTCGGCATCTGCTCGGGCGCGGTCGCCGGCCTTGTCGCGATTACGCCGGCTTCCGGCTTCGTCGGACCGGTCGGCGCCTTCGCCATCGGAATCGCGGCAGGCGTCTTCTGCTACTGGGGGTGCACCGGCTTGAAGCGCTTGTTCAGCTATGACGACGCGCTGGATTGTTTCGGCGTTCATGCGATCGGCGGCATCGTCGGGGCGCTTTTGACCGGGGTGTTCGCGGTCGAGCAATACGGTGGAACCCCAGGCGCTCTGGAGGGCAACGTTGGACAGTTCTTCAACCAATGCATCGGCGTGGCCACCGTTTTCGTTTATGACGCCGTCGTCAGCCTGATCATCCTTTTCGTGGTCAAGATGTTCGTCGGTCTTCGCGTGACGCAAGACATCGAGCGGGAAGGGTTGGACCTCGCGCTGCACGGAGAAATCGTGCAATAATGTAGAGTAAAGGCAGCGTCCTGCAGCGCCGGCGTTCATCGCCGGCCGTTGCGGAAAAAAGCTGCCCCTGAACAGGGCTGGAAACGATCGAGGCGGCCAAACCTCGATGGGGGTGTTGGGTCCAGCCAGTTCTAACTACTTTACTGCTCGCGGTGATCCTCGGTGAGGAGATCACATGAACTGGTTCTATTGGAACACAGCGTGGTCGCTGTTCTTCAGCCTCGTTTGGTTCATGACCATCACGCATAATCCCGAAGCGCGGATCTCGGATGCGCATTTGCGCGATGAGGCCTTCGGCGGCTGAATGAAGACCTACGTTACAAAGCGGATCGGGCCGATACCACGGACGCCCGAGCGCTCTTCGTCGTGCCAACCTGTCCCGAGACCTCGCGACGGGCTAGTCTAGCTCCGATAGAAGCGCCACATCCTGAGGAATGTTCGGTGGATCACATCCGGCGGCTGATCGAACGGCTCCAGACTGATCCGCAAGGTGCCATTGTGGTCCATGCGCCAAGGTAGGCGCATCAGCAGGCGATAGATCGGCTGCTTGCGCCAATCGACGACGAGAGCGCTGCGGAGCGGTGCGTTGAGCACAATCTGCAGCTCATGGACCGTCATCGCCCGCTCGGCGATCTGAACGACATCGATGCGCTCGATGGCCCGCCAGCGTATCAATCCGAAGGCCTGGATGAAGATGCCATATTGATTGGCGCCGATGGTCGGCCGCCCGGTCTCCAGCAGGGGGATGTTGTAGTAGGTGAAGCTGGCCGCTGCCACGGCAGGGAACGACCAATAGATGGCGCCGGTGATCCAGGCGGCCGTGCAGAATATCGCAGCCAGCGCAGCACTGATGTAGACGGGAAAGTAGATGTCTTCGCGCACATAGGCGACCGAGTAGCCACCGGCATTTCGCTCGTCCAGGGTTGCGCTCATGTGAACCCGATGCCCAGGGCCTACCAGAGAGGCACAAGTCGGCGCGGCGGAATCGCTTAACTCAACACGGTGTTCGGAAACTGGTTCCCGAGCGAGGATAACAGTGCGCGGGTCCTGGTGCCACCTTGCGGGTGGCGGGCCGCAAAATGAAAACGGGGCCGCAAGGCCCCGTTGAACTCAGTACCATCCCAGGTCTTACTTGATCTTCGATTCCTTGAACTCGACGTGCTTGCGCGCGACCGGGTCGTACTTCTTCTTGACCAGCTTGTCGGTCATGGTGCGCGAATTCTTCTTGGCGACGTAATAGAAGCCGGTATCCGCCGTGGAAACGAGCTTGACCTTGATGGTGACCGCTTTGGCCATGTTCGGAACCTCAAAAATGGGGGTGTAGGGGCCGGCCAAATCGGCCTGCATTTGCCGCGCAACCTAGCTTCGATCCGCCCAAAGTCAAGGTTTGCAGGGCAGAATTGGACGGGAATCGGGGAGATTAACCCTCAAAGAACCGGTTTTTCGGCCGCGGTAGCCCCAGATTCTCCCGCAACGTGCTGCCTTCATACTCGGTCCGGAAAATCCCGCGCTTCTGCAGTTCCGGGACGACCTTGTCGACGAAATCGTCGAGACCCGCGGGCAGGAACGGGAACATGATGTTGAATCCGTCGCTGCCGCGGCTGGTCAGCCATTCCTCCATCTGGTCGGCGATCGTCACGGGCGTGCCGACAAACGAGAGCCCGCCATAACCGCCGACGCGCTGGGCTAGCTGGCGCACCGTGAGCTTGTCGCGGGCGGCGACGTCGACGAGGCGCTGGCGACCGCTTTTGGACGCATTGGTCTCGGGGATCGGCGGCAACTGGCCATCGGGATCGAAGCCGGAGGCGTCGGTGCCGAGCTGGACCGACAGCGAGGCGATGGCGCTGTCGTAATGCACCATGCTGTCGAGCTTTGCGCGCTTCTCCTTGGCCTCTTCGACGCTGTCGCCGACCACGACGAAGGCGCCGGGCAGGATCTTCAGATGCTCGGGGTCACGGCCGATCTTTTCCATCCGGCCCTTGATGTCGGCATAGAGTTTTTGGCTGTCGGCAAGGCTGCCGCCGCCGGTGAACACGGCCTCGGCGGTCTCGGCCGCAAGCTGTTTGCCGTCCTCGGACGCGCCGGCCTGCACAATCAACGGCCAGCCCTGGACGGGGCGGGCGATGTTGAGCGGTCCGCGCACGCTCAGATATTTTCCCTTGTGGTTGAGCACGTGCATCTTGGCGGGATCGAAATACAGCCCTTGCTCGACGTCGCGCACGAACGCGTCGTCGGCAAAGGAATCCCACAGGCCCGTGACGACGTCATAGAACTCACGCGCCCGCTTGTAGCGCTCGGCGTGCTCCATATGGTCGTCGAGCCCGAAATTCAGCGCGGCGTCCGGATTGGAGGTGGTGACGATATTCCACCCCGCACGGCCGCCGGAGATGTGATCGAGCGAAGCAAAGCGGCGGGCGACATGATAGGGCTCGTCGAACGTGGTCGACCCCGTCGCGATCAGGCCGATATGTTCGGTGGCGCCGGCCAGCGCCGACAGCAGCGTGAACGGTTCGAACGAGGTCACGGTGTGGCTGCGCTTGAGCGCATTGACCGGCATGTTCAGCACGGCCAGATGGTCGGCCATGAAGAAGGCGTCGAACTTTCCGGCCTCCAGCTTCTGGATCAGTTTCTTGATATGCGGGAAATTGAAATTGGCATCGGGCCAGGCGCCCGGATAGCGCCACGCGCCGGTGTGGATAGAGACCGGCCGCATGAATGCGCCGAGCTTGAGTTGCCGCTTCGCCATTTGCCCCATTCCGTACGGTTATTGTTGGGGAACAGATAGGGACGGCAGGCGGCTGCGCCATCGGGAGACGTGAGAAGAATTTTGCAATTTCGCCGCCGTCTGGAGGATGGGACCGTTCGGCGGCACCGCTTTCTCATTGGCTGCGGGCGCGCTCGTCGAAGGCGCTGAGAACGGCCAGCGTCATGGCCTGGATGCCGAGGGTGATCGTTGGCTGGGGCACCGGCGCAAACAGGGGCGAATGGTTGGGCGGCAATTGCGGGCCGGTGCCGTTGCGTGCGGCGGCGACCCGTTCCGGCTCGTAGACGCCGATGTTGAACATCATCGACGGCACGCCGGCGGCGGCGTATTCCGAAAAATCCTCGCTGGCGCTGACCGGCGGCGTTGCCCGCACCTTGTCGCCGAACGCCGTTTGCAGCACTTTTACGGCCGATGCGACTACGCCGGGATCGTTCATCACAGGCTTGGTGCCCGCCGTGATCTTGAAGTCGGGCGGCGGCGCATCCGCCATCGCGGCCACAGCCTTGGCTGTTCGTTCGATCCCCGCATGTAATTTGGCGCGGACTTCCGGCTTGTAGGATCGGATGGTGCCGGCGATGTACACGCCATCCGGAATGATGTTGGCGGCGGTGCCGCCATGGATCGCGCCGATGCTGAGCACGCCGAATTCGTTGGGGTCCTTTTCGCGGCTGATCACGCTTTGCACGTCGGTGACGAAGCGCGCCGCGATCGTGACCGGATCGATGGTCCGGTGCGGTTCGGCGCCATGCCCGCCGCGGCCGGAGAACCTGATCTCGAGAAGGTCGGCATAGGACGAGCCGATGCCGCTGCGATAGGCGACAGTGTCGTAGCCGTTGGGGCCGTCGTGCAAGGCAAACGCGACGTCGGGCTTTGGAAAGCGCGTGAACAGGCCGTCGGCCAGCATGGCCAGGGCGCCCGTCACTTCTTCTTCGGCCGGCTGGGCGATGAACATCAACGTGCCGTGCCATCGGTCTTTCATGCCAAGCAGCGTCTTCGCCGTTCCGACCCAGCTCGCCATATGGATGTCGTGACCGCAGCTATGGGCGACGAAAACCTCGCGACCGTTCCAGCTGGCCTTTTCATGGCTTGCGTAGGGCAGGCCGGTTTTCTCTTCCATCGGCAGCGCGTCGAGTTCGGTTCGCACCAGGACGGTAGGGCCGTCGCCGTTCTTGTAGATCGCGACGAGGCCAGTCTTGCCCACCTTTTCGGTGACGTCGAAGCCGAGCGCGCGCATTTCGGCGGCGAGCCGGGCTGCGGTCTTCACCTCCTGAAACGCAAGCTCGGGATGGGCGTGAATGTCTTTGTAGAGCGCATCGAGCGCGGCATAGTTGCCGGCGACCGTGGTTTGGATCGCAGCTTTTAGGTCGATGACGTCAAGCTCGGCACGGGCTTGCATCGGCAGCATGGCGCACAAGGCGACGGATGCGAGCAGGGGTTTGACAAACCGCATCATGGAAGGCGCTCCCGCATACAACTCGGTCGATCGGGCCGCAATCTAGCACGCCTACGCGCCCAACACATCCTTCTGCATCTTGCCGCCGTAGAAATGGAAGAACGGCACCGGGGCGTCGTGGTGCAACGGGCCGGTGGCGAGGCGGCGGTCGAGTTCGTTGAGGACGTTCTTGGTCATGGGATGCAGGTCGGCCAGCGGCTTGGAGCCGATCTCGACCCAGACCAACTCCACCAGTTCGGCATCGGGATGGATCACGCCCTCGACGCGATGGGCGATCGCGGAGGCATCCGCGGTGAAGAAGCGGGTGTCGAAACGGCGGACGCGGCCCGGCGGGGTAATCGCGCGCGCAATCAGGAACAGGCTCGACGGATCGGGCAGCAGGCCGGCGTCGCTGAACGGCGCCCAGGGACCCTCGAGCTTCACCGGCTTGTCGACCTTGCGGCCGAGGCAGAGGCCGGTTTCCTCGCAAGCTTCGCGGATCGCGGCGACCGCAAGCGCGCGCGCGCGCGAAGCCGCGATCTTGGGGCTACCCTTGAGCAGGTTGGCTTCAAGTTCCTTGGTGATGGAAGCGGCGACGGGAACGCGATTGTCGGATTTGTCGACGCGGCCGCCGGGAAACACGAATTTGCCCGGCATGAACACCACATTGTCGTGGCGCTTGCCGACCAGCACCTTGGGCTTTTCGCCGGAGCGATCGATCAGGATCAGCGTCGCCGCGTCTTTCGGCCGGAAATAAGGATGGTGATCGGCTTCTTTTTCTTCCTTGGGCGCGGTCGCAGCTTCGGTCATTCCATCCCCATTCATGCTTTTATTATTGTTGGTTTAGCCAGAGCGGTTTCCAGCGAAGTGGAAACCGGTTCGCGTCAAGAAAACGCGTCAACTCAAAAATCTGGAGCCCCGTTCCGATTCCATCGGAACGGAAAAGGCTCTAGACGGGCGGAACGTCGCTAGGGGCGTTTTCGTCAAACCCGTGCATGCGCAGCGCCCATTGGAAGCCGACCACGGCGCCCTTGACCGGTTGCAGCAACGCCAGCGATGCAATCAAGGTGACCGGCAGGTAGATCGAAAGCTGCAGCCAGACCGGCGGCGCATAATCGGTTTCGATCCACAGAATGACCGGTACCAGGATGTGGCCGACGATGATGATCACGAGATAGGCCGGCAGATCGTCGGCGCGGTGTGGCGTGTAGTCGAGCCCGCATACCGAACAGTTGTTGTCGACCTTCAGGAAAGCGCGAAACAGCTTGCCTTCGCCGCAGCGCGGGCAGCGGCAGCGAAAGCCGCGCTTCATGGCGGTCCAAAGGTCGCGCTTTTCGCCCTTCACGGAATCCTGGCTCCAGACGGCCGTTGCGGTGCTCACTGTTACCATGATTTGCCTTTCTTGGATTTGCCGGATTTCGATTTACCCGGCTTGAACTTTGCGGACTTTCCTTTGCCAGACTTGCCCTTGCCGAACTTACTCTGGCCGGGCGCGCCGGCCTTGTCGTTCGGGCTGCGGCCTGGACGCGCTTTCGACGGCTTTGTCGACGCTCGCGATCCGTCACGTTTTCTGCCGCGCGGAATGGACTGGCCTTCCGACAACAGCTCGAACCGCAACGCGCCTGCTACCGGTGCTGCTTCTACCAGACGCACGTCAACAACGTCACCCAGCCGGTGCATGGCACCGCTGCGTGTGCCGATGAGCGCATGGCGCGCCTCGTCGTAGTTGAAATATTCCGTGCCGAGCGTGCGGATCGGGATCAGCCCGTCGGCGCCGGTTTCGCTGAGTTTGACGAACAGGCCGGCGCGGGTGACGCCGGAAATACGGCCCTGGAAACTGGCGCCGATGCGATCGGCAAGGAAATGCGCGATCAGGCGGTCGGCCGTCTCGCGTTCCGCCTTCATGGCGCGGCGTTCTGTCACGGAGATCTGGGCTGCGACTTCGCCAAGCGTTTCCAGCGTCTCGGTTTCCGGCAGCGCGCCTTCGCCGAGACCGAGCGCCCGGATCAACGCGCGATGCACGATCAGATCCGCGTATCGCCTGATAGGCGAAGTGAAATGCGCGTAGCGGCGCAGGTTGAGGCCGAAATGGCCGTAATTCTCCGACGAATATTCCGCCTGCGCCTGCGAGCGCAACACTACTTCGTTCACCAGCGGTTCGTAGTCCTCGCCGCGGACCTGGCCCAGCACGCGATTGAACAGCGCCGGGCGCAGCGCGCCGGCTTTCGCGAACGGCAGATCGAGCGTCTTGAGGAATTCCGCGAGGTTGTGAACCTTCTCCTGCGAAGGTTCGTCGTGCACGCGGTAGATCAGCGGCAGCGCCTTCTTCTCGAGCATCTCCGCCGCGGCGACGTTGGCGAGGATCATGAATTCCTCGATCAACTTGTGCGCATCCAGCCGCTCCGGCACGACGACGCGATCGACGGTGCCGTCGGATTTCAGCAGGATCTTGCGCTCGGGCAGATCGAGATCAAGTGGGTCGCGTTCGTCGCGTGCCAGTTTGACCAGCGCATAGGCCGCATACAGCGGCTGCAGGATCGGCTCGACCAGGGGACCGGTGGTGTCGTCGGGCCGGCCGTCGATCGCGGCCTGCGCCTGCGCGTAGTTGAGTTTTGCCGCCGAGCGCATCAGCACGCGATGAAAACTGTGCGAGCGCTTGCGGCCGTCATGGCCGATCACCATCCGCACCGCGAGCGCGCCGCGCGGCTCGCCCGGCACGAGCGAACAGAGATCGTTGGAGATGCGCTCGGGCAGCATCGGCACCACGCGATCGGGGAAATACACCGAATTGCCGCGCATCAGCGCATCGCGATCCAGCGCCGAACCCGGCCGCACACAAAAGGCAACGTCGGCAATGGCGACGTGAACGATAAAGCCGCCCTTGTTGTTCGGATCGGGATCGGGCGCGGCATGCACCGCGTCGTCGTGATCCTTGGCGTCGGGCGGATCGATCGTCACAAGCGGCAGCTCGCGCCAGTCCTCGCGGCCCTTCAGGGTCGCGGTCTGCGCATCCTCGGCCTCGCGCAACGCGGCCGGCGAAAACACCTGCGGAATGTCATGGGCGTGGATCGCGATCAGGCTGACCGCTTTCTCGGTCGCGAGCGAGCCGAGCCGCTCCTTCACCTTGCCCGACGCCAGGCCGTAGCCGCGCGTGCGCACGAGATCGACGCTGACGAGGTCGTCATCCTCGGCGCCGCCGGTGTCGTCTTTGGCGATGTTCAGTTCGCGGCCGGCCTGTTTCTTGTCGACCGGAATGAGGCGGCCGCCGCCTGCGGGCAAAGCGCGGAAGATACCAAGCAGGCGGGTGCGGGCGTGATCGACGACCTTGATGACCCGCCCGCGATACGGCGTGCCGTCGCCGTCGGGGCTCTTTTCGACGCGCAGCAGCGCGCGGTCGCCGACGCCGGCTGCGGTGCCGGGCTGCGGGCGGCGCGGAACGTGAATGCGGATTTTCGGCGCGGGTCCGTCCTGCTCGGTGTCCCACTCGGTGGGTGCCGCGAGCAGTTCGCCGTCGGTATCGCGCCCGGTGATGTCGGCCATCACGGTCGGGGGCAGGGCGGCCGGCTCCAGAATCTTGCGGCCGCGTTTGGCGACCGTGCCGTCGTCTGCGAGCTCGCGCAGGATCTGCTTCAGCTCGACGCGGTCGGCGTTCTTCAGGCCGAACTCGCGCGCGATCTCGCGCGTGCCGATATTGCCGGGATTCGCGCGGATAAAGGCGACGATGGCGTCCCGGCTCGGAAAACCACTGTCGTGCTTCTTGTTCACTTATCCCCGGGCCTTGCCCGCGCTCTTCTTCGCAGGCGGTTTGGATGCGGCCGGCTTTGCCGCCGATGTCTTGGCGGCCGAGGCGACCGGCGCGCGCGCCTTGCTCACGGCATCCGCCTTCGGTTTCGCCGCCGCCTTCTTCACCGCGGCCTTCTTGGCAGGCTTTGGCGCATCGGGATCGACGACCTTGTCGGTAGTCTTGGCGGCTGCCTTCTTCGGTGCGGCTTTCTTGGCGCCGCGCTTGGGCTTGCCGCCGCCCTTGGCGGCGCGTTCATCGATCAGGGCGATGGCTTCCGCGAGCGTGATCGTCTCCGGCGTCTTGTCGCTCGGGATCGTGGCGTTGACGCCACCGGACGTGACATACGCCCCATAGCGGCCGTTCTTGACCGCCACGCCGCCGAGGCTCGGATGCTCGCCGAGCGGCTTGCCGGGATCGGCGCCGAAACGACGTCCGCTCGGGCCTTTTGCAATTTTTTCGGCGATCAGTGTCACCGCGCGGTTGAGGCCGATGTCGAACACCTCGTCGCCGGCTTCCAGGCTGGCGTAGGTTTTTTCGTGACGCACGAATGGACCGAAGCGGCCGATACCGGCGGTGATCGGCTCGCCGGTTTCCGGATGCTTGCCGATCTCGCGCGGCAGCGACAGCAGTTTCAACGCCAGTTCGAGTTCCATGTCGCCGGGCGACGTGTTCTTCGGAATGCCGGCGCGCCGCGGCTTCTCGCCCTCGGCATAATCTTTCTGCTCGCCGAGCTGAATGTAGGGGCCGAAGCGTCCGGCCTTCACCGTGACGTCGAGGTCGGTCTCCGGGTCCTTGCCGAGCACGCGGTCGGCGCTGGCTTCGCCGTCGGCAGCCAACGGACGCGTGTGCCGGCATTCCGGATAGTTCGAGCAGCCGACAAAGGCGCCGAACTTGCCGGCTTTCAGGTTGAGCTTGCCGGTGCCGCAGGTCGGGCACTGCCTGACGTCGCCGCCATCGGCGCGCGGCGGATAAATATGCGGCCCCAGCATGACGTCGAGCACGTCGAGCACTTCGGAGACGCGAATGTCCTTGATGTCGGCGACCGCGCCGGCAAAGCCGACCCAGAACTCCTTCAGCACCTGCTGCCAGGAGATCTCGTTGTTGGAAATGCGGTCAAGCTGCTCTTCCAGATTGGCGGTGAAATCGTATTCGACATAACGCGCGAAGAAGTTTTCCAGGAACGCGACCACGACGCGGCCCTTGTCCTCGCCGTGCAGCCGCTTCTTCTCGAGCTTGACGTAACCGCGGTCCTTCAGCACCTGCAGGATCGAGGCATAGGTCGAGGGACGGCCGATGCCGAGTTCTTCCATCCGCTTCACCAGCGAGGCTTCCGAGAAGCGCGGCGGCGGTTCGGTGAAATGTTGCGTGACGGCGAGGTCCTGCCGCTTCAGCGCCTCGCCCTCGCTCATGGCGGGGAGGCGGCGGCTGTCGTCATCCTCGGCGTCGTCGTCGCGGCCTTCCTGGTAGAGCGCGAGGAAACCGTCGAACTTCACGACCTGACCGCTGGCGCGCAGGTCCAGCACGCGGGAGCCGGCCTTCGCCGCGATATCCACCGTGGTGCGTTCGAGTTCGGCCGATTCCATCTGGCTCGCGATGGTGCGGATCCAGATCAGCTCATAGAGCTTGGCCTGGTCGGTATCGAGGCGGCGGCGCATTTCGGCGGGGCGGCGCGACAGGTCGGTCGGGCGGATCGCTTCATGCGCTTCCTGCGCGTTCTTGGCCTTGGTCTGGTACTGGCGCGGCGCGTCCGGCACGTAGGCGTTGCCGTAGTCCTCGCCGATCACCTTGCGGGCCTGCGTGATCGCCGAGCCGTCGATCTGCACGCCGTCGGTTCGCATATAGGTAATGAGACCGGTGGTCTCGCCGCCGATGTCGATGCCCTCATAGAGCCGCTGCGCGACCCGCATGGTATGGGCGGGCGCAAAGCCGAGCTTGCGGCTGGCTTCCTGCTGCAGCGTCGAGGTGGTGAAGGGCGCCTGCGGATTGCGGCGCGCCGGTTTCGCTTCCACGGTCGAGACCGTGAAGTTGGCGGCCTCGATCGCCTTCTTGAGTTCTTCGGCTTCCGCGCCGGAGCCGATGTCGAGCCGCTGGATCTTCTTGCCGTCGGCGCCGACGAGGCGGGCCTCGAAGGCGTCGCCGCGCGGCGTCGTCAGGGTGGCCACCAGCGACCAGTATTCGCGGGCGACGAATTTTTCGATCTCGAGCTCGCGGTCGCACACCAGCCGCAGCGCCACCGACTGCACGCGGCCGGCCGAGCGTGCGCCCGGCAACTTGCGCCACAACACCGGCGAGAGCGTGAAGCCGACCAGATAGTCGAGCGCGCGGCGCGCCATATAGGCGTCGACCAGCGCGCCGTCGATCTGGCGCGGCGACTTCATGGCATCCGTCACCGCCTGTTTGGTGATGGCGTTGAAAACCACGCGTTCGATCTTGTGGTCCTTGATCGCGCGCTTCTCTTTCAGCACTTCGAGCACGTGCCAGGAGATCGCCTCGCCCTCGCGGTCAGGGTCGGTTGCGAGGATCAGGCGGTCGGCGCCCTTCAGGGCCTTGGCGATGTCGTTGAGCCGGCCGGCCGCCTTGGGGTCGATCTCCCAGATCATCTGGAAATTGGCTTCCGGATCGACCGATCCGTTCTTGGCCGGCAAGTCGCGGACATGGCCGAACGAGGCCAGAACCTCGTAGGAGGCGCCCAAATATTTGTTGATCGTCTTGGCTTTCGCCGGCGACTCCACAATGACGATATTCATGTCATTCCAATAGCTTACGGGAAAAGATAAAGGCCGGTATCGCGAGACTCGCGCCAGCCGTTTCGTCCCGAACATGGGGTGGTGAGGCCCCCCTGTCAAATCGACAGATATTGAGCAGGCAGGTCCGGGATGCGACTTTGTGGGTATGGTGTTGCAGAATACGTCCTAGAGTTGTGGGAATAAACCGGCTATTTCTGGACCATATTGTGTTGGATTGGGATGCCGGTTTTTTGAACAAGGCACGGGGCGGCCGGAAGCGCACGACTTCGGGTGGATCGAGGCGATCTTCAACGGACGACCGCGACGGCGAGGGCGGCCCTGACGAGGCCGTGGCCTTCATCGCCGAAACCGTTGCCGAATTGGTCAAGCTGGCGAAGAACCATCGGCTTGAGGTTCTCAGCCATCTGCTCGGCATGGCACAACTCGAGGCGGAAGAGCGGATGCGGACCCGCAGCAAGCACAAGCTGTCGTGAGCGACGCTACGCCGTAACCTGCCTGGCTTGCTTCCCCGGCCGTGGCTTCAGCGTCGTATCCGCCTGTGTCAGCAGCCTTCCGTCCTCGGCATGGAGTTCGAGCCTGCGCACCGCCCGGCCGTTTTCCCTGTCGACCAGGATGGTGGCGATTTCCTCTGGCCGCTCGTCGAATTCCTCGCTCCATTGCCGTAGCGCCACCAGAACCGGAAACACGCCGCGGCCCTTCGGTGTCAGCAGATATTCCTGATAGGCGCTGCCGTCGGAGGCGGGCGCCGTTTTCAGGATGCCCTGATCGACCAGTGCGCGCAGCCGAACGGTCAGAATGTTCTTGGCGAGCCCCAGCTTCTTCTGGAATTCGCCGAAGCGGCGGCTGCCAAACAATGCCTCGCGAATGATCAGGATCGACCACCAGTCGCCGATCGCATCCAGCGATCGTGCGATCGGGCAGTCGTCGCGCTCAAAGCTCGTCCGTTTCACCATGGCCATCTCCGAGGGATCGCAGGACCGATCACGGCCTTGTGTGGTTGCATTATAGAACCAGATGCCCTAGGTAGGCAATCTAGTTTAATAATGCAACCGATGGAGGCTATCATGAGGCTGGCAAACAAGACGGCGTGGATTACCGGGGGCAACGCCGGCATCGGCCTTGCCACCGCGCGGTTGTTCGTGGCGGAGGGCGCGAAAGTGCTGATCACGGGACGAAACAAGGCGACGCTGGAGGCCGCGGCAAAAGAGCTCGGACCCAGCGCGCTCGCGATCGTCGCGGACGCGACTGATATTGCCGCGAACGACGCCGCGCTGAAGCAGGCAGTGGCCAAGTTCGGCAAGCTGGATGTCGTGTTTGCCAATGCAGGCATCGCCGGACCGTCGCCGGTTGGCGGCACCACGCTTGAGGCGTTCGAGAATGTCATTCGGACCAATCTCACCTCGGTGTTCTTCACCGTGCAGTCGGCGCTGCCGCATCTCAACGACAACGCCTCCATCATTCTCAATGGTTCTGTGATTTCCGTGCTCGGCATTCCCGGCCAATCGGCCTATGCCGCGGCCAAGGCCGGCGTGCGCGCGATGGCGCGATCCATGGCGTCGGAACTGTCGCCGCGCGGCATTCGCATCAACGTCGTATCGCCTGGCGCGATCCGCACCGCGATCTGGGGTCCTGCGGTCGCGACACCGGAAGCTGAAAAGGCGTTTGAAAAGAGGATTGCATTGTCGACGCCGCTCGGACGGCTCGGCGAGCCCGATCAGGTAGCCAGGACGGTGCTGTTCCTTGCTTCCGACGACGCCTCGCACGTCCAGGCCCAGGAACTGTTCGTCGATGGAGGTGCTACGGCATCACCGAGCGGCGCGCCGATCTACCGCGGATAAGTCCCTGCCAAATTATTGAAACCGGTCGGTGCCATCGGTGAAAAATCTTTCACCGGTTGCGCTGTCCGGTTCCCTCGTCTTGTGGACGTATTTTTGCGGTGCGCTCAAAAACATTGAACCTTCGTAGCCGGTGCCGAGACCTTCCGAAGTGCCGGGATTTTTGACTACGAAATCATTGGAGTGCAACCATGCCGAAAGCCGCCCGCATTTCTAAACCGATCGCCGCTTCGTCGGCATCAGCGAATTCAGATAGCGCTCAATTCGTTTCAATCGCATTGTTTTCAGGTATCGGTCTTTTGATCTCGCTGGTTGCCGTCATCTTCGGTGTACAGGGTGCATGGCTCTGAGAATCCCCTTGTGACACCCGCCTGCCGCTGTCGTCAGGCAGCAGCAGGCGGTGACGACACGATGCGCGTCCTGCTACGCGGCGTTGAGGCTGCCCGCAGCCCTCAAGGCATCCGCCACCGCTTTCTCGCGATGCTCGGGACCGACCCCAATTCCGTCGGCGGAAATGAATTCGGGATTGGTCACGCCGATAAAGCCGAACACCCAGCGCAGGTAGGTTTCCAGATGTTCGCCGACGGCGGCCGGCGTACCCGCGCCATAAAATCCGCCGCGCGAGATCGCAACGATCACGCGCTTGTTGCCGGCGAGACCTTCAACGCCCTGGGCGCCGTATTTGAATGTCTTGCCCGCTACCAGAATGCGGTCGATCCAGGCCTTGAGTTGGCTCGGAATCGTAAAGTTGTACATCGGCGCGCCGAGCACGACGATGTCGGCGGCCAGAAATTCTTCCAGCACAGCATGGCCGGCGGCAAGGTCCTGCTGCAGCGCGGCTTCGGGCTCAGCGCCCTGACCGGCGGCCAGATGAGATCCTGAGAGATGCGCCAGTGGCGTCAGCGTCAGATCGCGGTAGCTGACGTCGAGGTGAGGGGTCGCCTTGCGCAGGCGATCGACGATGGCGGCGGAAACCTGGCGGCTGACGGAGTGGGGGCCCAGCACGCTGGAGTCGATGTGGAGTAGTTTCATAAGTGTCACCCTTGGTATATGTTTGTAACTGGCGCTATATGAGTGACCACCTATATTTCCCGCAAGAACGCACATTTTTGAAACCCGAGCACAGTCTTGAAACCCGAGCACACCCATGTGCCTGTCCCGCCGCCCAGTCCGCACCAGGACAGCGACTGCCGCGGCGTCGCTTCGATCCTGGGCAGGGTCGGCGACAAATGGAGCGTGTTCGTCATCATGAGGCTCGGCGACGGTCCAAGGCGCTTCAACGAGATCAAGCGCATGATCAGCGGCATCTCGCAGCGGATGCTGACGCTGACGCTGCGCGGCCTCGAACGGGATGGGCTGGTGACGCGAACGGTATTCCCGACCATTCCACCCCGCGTCGATTACGAACTCACCGATCTCGGCCGCGGTCTGTCGAAGCCGGTCGAGGCACTCGGCAAATGGGCCTTTGATCACCGGGTCGAGATCGAAAGCGCGCGGACGAAATTCGACGGGCGTAACGACGATCACTGACTTCAGCGCTTTCGAGCGAAGTTGGTAATGCGGGCAGTTTTCAATGCCTGATTAAACATGGCGTTCAACGCGCTCGTAATGTCTGCGGGCGCGTTCGCCGTAAAAAAGAAACTTGGCGAGGTGCAGTTCTGCAAAACTGGCGGGATATACGGGATATTGGCGTTCGCGTCGAAATCTTCGGAATTGGCAAAGGTCGTTGGATTTTGGATCGGTTGGTAAGGGATATAGAGCACCGAAATGATGATACCACGGTTCTTCAACGTCGTGCACAGCGAGGGGGCTAAGGTCGTCGGGCTGTTGCTTCCCGACCAGCCGAGTTTCCACTGGGGTCTGATAGTTTTGTGCGCCGTCGGTCACGAGGAAAACGTACGGCAGAGTGTTGTTCCAGCTGCTGCCGTTGCCGACGCTGCTGATCAGCCTGGAAAGTTTCAGATTCAGCTTACACGAAACTTACAGGTGCCTTCCTGCTGCAAAGCTTGAGCCAAGCAATAATTCTGAATGGGCGATTCGTCGGCTACCTAGTAATGAAATCTTGATTATTCTGCCTCAGACGATGGCCATCATCGTCATGGCTGGCGATGACCTCAGTTGGAAAAACCGCCCTTTTCTCGGAGGGGCGGTTTTTCTTTTTGCCGCCGCAGTTAGCTGCCGTCATGTCGCGTGTTGGCACTTTTCGGACATGGAGCGATGTCCGACTTGAGTGTGCGCCGTGGAAAGGCGGCGCTTTCCAGTGGGTGTAAGTCCCACCCGGCAACCGCTCCAGCCGGAAGCAACCGGAGCAGTCATGGAGGTAACAAAGTGGCTGAAGCCTTCGGTATGCGTGTCACGAATTGGTGACAGCGCGAGTGTGCAGGCCGTAACGCGAGTAAACGCCGAGCAAACCTCGAAAAGGACGATGCGCAGGCCGACCCGACCACTCTTTCGGGGAAGGCTGATACGGTTGGGTGCAAGAGCGAATTAATACTCCCAGCCGCTGCGCCGGGGTAGTGGCGACGGCATGTACACAAGGAAAGCGTACGCAACACGGGAAGCCCCATGGCGTGGCCAGCGATGACCAACCGAACGCCCGCGAGGGACAGGTCGGGCGCCTTGGGGTGGCGGAGAGGTTCGCAGTACCGCTGAAGCCGGGTAACGCCGGTGGAGGGAAGGGACCTCAGTTCAAGACAGACGCAACAAGTAGTGAGGGATTTGGAGATTGGGTAACCTATCAACTCCGAAAACTGTTCAGAAACTGCAGAAGGCGTTGCACGCGAAAGCGAAGGCAGAAGCCGGCTATCGGTTCTATGCCCTGTACGACAAGATCAGCCGCGAGGACATTCTGGCCCATGCCTATGCCCAGTGCCGCTCCAACAAGGGCGCACCGGGTGTGGACGGTCAAGACTTTGCGGATATCGATGCGTATGGCGTAGGGCGATGGCTTGGCGAACTGGCGCTTGCGCTCCGGGAGGAAAGCTACCGACCGGATCCTATCAGAAGAGTGTTCATCCCGAAGGCCAACGGCAAGCTCAGGCCGCTGGGCATCTCGACCGTGCGGGATCGGGTCTGCATGACGGCAGCGATGCTGGTGCTGGAACCGATCTTCGAAGCCGACCTTCCACCCGAACAGTACGCGTACCGTCCTGGGCGAAATGCCCAGCAGGCGGTAATTGAGGTGGACCGGCTGCTGTTCCGAGGCCATCCGGAAGTCGTTGACGCCGACCTCGCGGACTACTTCGGGAGCATCCCCCATGCCGAACTACTAAAGTCGGTAGCGCGCCGGATTGTTGATCGGCGCGTGCTGCATCTGATCAAGATGTGGCTGGAATGCCCCGTAGAAGAAACCGATGATCGAGGAAGGAAGACACGCACGACCGAAGCCCGGGACAACCGGCGAGGCATCCCGCAAGGGTCACCCATCTCCCCACTACTGGCGAATATTTACATGCGCCGGTTTGTGCTGGGATGGAATATGCTCGGGTTGGAGCAAAGCCTCGGCTCTCGTATCGTGACCTACGCCGACGATCTCGTGATCCTGTGTCGGAGAGGCAAAGCCGAAGAAGCCTTGCAGCAACTGCGCAAGATCATGAGCAAGCTGAAGCTCACGGTCAACGAGGAGAAGACACGAATCTGCAGGGTTCCGGAAGGTGAGTTCGACTTCTTGGGCTACACGTTCGGACGGATGTTCTCAGAGAGAACCGGCCAGGCGCGCCTGGGATACCGGCCATCGAAGAAGAGCATCAAGCGCATGGTTGAGAAAATCCACGCACTGACAGACCGAACGGGGACATGGCAAGAAACCACAAAGCTGGTGGGCAAGGTGAACCGCACGCTGCGCGGATGGTCGAACTACTTCCAAGTAGGCACTGTCAGCAAGGCGTATCGGGCACTCGATAGCTACACCGCGATGCGGTTGCGCCGGTGGTTGCGCATCAAGCACAAGGTCAGGCGACGCAAGGGCGGGACCTATCCACTCCCGCATCTCTACGGGCACTTCGGGCTCGTACGGCTGAGCATGCTTGGGCACGACGTGCCGTGGGTGAAGGCGTGACGTTTTGTCCGAGAGCCGGATGCGGGAAATCCGCCTGTCCGGTTCGATGAGCGGAGTGTGAAAACGGGGCCATGGTCGAACCAGTAAGGCACCGCCAAACGAAAGGGGCGGAAACAGATATGTTCGAACCTAAAACTACCGCGTCACACTTCGACTCTACCCGTTGTGTGCACCAAAGCGGGCTCCGCCGATCACTGCAGATTTATGATGAGTCCACGCCCTGGATCAGCGACACCATCCCGCCGCCGTGACGCTCCAGCCGACCGGCCAGCTCGAGTTCGAGCAGCACGGTGCGCACGATCGTGGGCGAGGCGCCCGACATCCGGATCAGATCGTCGAGGCTGACCGGGCTCGGCCCGAGCAGATCGGTGATGCGTGCGCGTTCGCCGGCGCCGGCGTCGAAATCGAGCGGCTCGTTGTCCGGTTCGTTTGCGCCAAACGTGATCGGCCGCTCCATGATCGGCGCTACCGCGTTGATGACGTCGGCGGCTTCCGTGGTCAGCGTCGCACCCTGCTTGATCAGGTCGTTGGTGCCGGCGGCGCGCGGATCGAGCGGCGAGCCCGGTACGGCAAAAACCTCGCGGCCCTGTTCGGCAGCCATCCGCGCCGTGATCAGCGAACCCGAGCGATGGGCAGCCTCGACCACGACGACGCCGAGGGCGGCGCCCGAAATCAGCCGGTTGCGGCGTGGAAAATCGCGGGCGCGCGGTACGTGGCCGAGCGGCATTTCGGAGAGATTGCGCCGCCGTGATCGAGCAGTGCGGCCAGCAGATCCTCGTGCTCGGGCGGATAGATCCGGTCATGGCCGCCGGCCAGTACCGCAACCGTGCCGCACTGGATTGTTGAGCGATGCGCGGCCTGATCGATGCCGCGCGCCAGTCCGGAAATGACGACAAAGCCGGCGTCGCCGAGATCGTGCGCCAGTTGGCTGGCGAATTTCAGTCCGGCGCCGGAGGCGTTGCGGGAGCCGACGATCGCGATCATCGGCCTTATGAGGACGTCGGGCGAACCGCGCACGCGCACGCCGAGCAGGGGAGGCGCGTCGTCGAGTGTCGCCAGCCGTGGCGGATAGGCGGCTTCGCCGGGGGCGACCAGCGAGACGCCAATTCTCTTCGCCGCCGCAAGTTCAGCGCGCGCATCCTCTTCGCTGCAGATGCGCCCGCTACGCGCTGCCCCTCCGCGTCGCGCCAGATCGGGCAGGCGTTCCAGCGCGGTACGCGCGTCGCCGAAATGGTTCAGCAGCGAGCGAAATGTCCGCGGGCCGACATTGTCGGACCGGATCAGCCGCAGCCGGTCGATCCGGTCGGCTTCGGTGAGGTAGCAGGGGCCTAGTGTGCGGTCGTGCATGCAGGTCCAGCTTTGCCCAACCGGAGATTGCGATCAACCTGTTTGAGGCGAAGCGTCTCGGCGTCTCAGCTGCAACAGGCGCTTTTTCCGCTTTCCTGGACAGGGGGACACGGCACGGAGCCGAATGAACAGAACACGCAGCAATCACCCGCGAGTGGCTTCAGTTTCTCGCCGCAGCCCTTGCAGACATAGAAGAACTGGCAGGCGTTTGTTGGCATTTGCTCAACGGCCTGATGGCTGCATTGCGGACAGGTCAGGGTGGATTCAAGCTGCATCACGGGCTCGCGCGGACGATTTTGACAGCGGCGAGGCAATCATATTGCATCCAGCCGCTGCGATCAAAAGTAAAAGGAACGCCATCCATGATCTCGCTCGCCGATCTTCAACGCCGCATCGCCGCCGGCGAACTCTCCGCCGACGCGGCGATTGCTCAATCTCTGGCAGCGATCGGCGCGCAGGACAAGACCATCGGCGCCTTCGTCTGCCGTGCCGATAGCGTGCGCGCGGCGAGCGCCGGCCCGCTGCGCGGCATCGCGGTCGGCATCAAGGACATCATGGACACCGCGGATTTCCCGACCGAGATGGGCTCGCCGATCTACCGCGGACACCGGCCGCGCGGCGATGCGGCCGTGGTGATGATGCTGAAGCAGGCCGGCGCCAGCATCGTCGGCAAGACCACGACCACGGCATTCGCCTCAACCGATCCGACCGCGACGCTCAATCCGCATAACCACGGCCACACGCCCGGAGGATCCTCATCGGGCTCGGCGGCGGCGGTTGCGGCCGGCATGATCCCGCTGGCGCTGGGAACGCAGACCGGCGGCTCGGTGATCCGCCCGGCGTCGTTCTGCGGCGTGGCTGCGATCAAGCCATCCTATCGCCTGCTGCCGACGGTCGGCGTCAAATGCTATTCGTGGACGCTGGATACGGTTGGCCTGTTTGCCGCCGGTGTGAGCGACGTCGCGCACGGGCTTGCCGCCATGACCGGGCGGCCCGAATTGCTACCGCAGGCGTCCGTGCCGACGCCGCGCATCGGCATCGTGACGCAGGATTTCGCCGGCGCGCCGGAAGCATCCGGCGGCGAGGCGCTGCGGATCGCAACCAGGGCCACTGAGCGCGCCGGAGCGACGGCGCGTGCGCTGGAACTGCCCGAGATCGTTGCCGAAGCGTGGCGCGTGCACCCGGTGCTACAGGAATTCGAGGCGCATCAGGCGCTGGCCTGGGAGTACCGCGAAAATTACGACGCGATGGCGCCGCTCATTCGCGGGCGGCTCGACGAAAGCAAGGGCACGCTGCCGGCTGCCTATGACGAGGCCTTGCGAATTGCGCGCCGCGCGCGACACGCGCTGGCACAGGTGTTCGAGGACGTCGACGTGCTGCTGACCCTGTCCGCGCCGGGTGCTGCACCAAAGGGATTGGGCTCGACGGGCGACGCCCGCTACAACCGGCTGTGGACGCTGATGGGCGTGCCCTGCGTCAACATTCCCGCGCATGTTGCGGATGGCGGACTGCCGGTCGGCGTGCAGGTCATCGCACGATACAGCGCAGATGCCGAAGCATTGGCGGCGGCGCGGTTTGTCGAGCAGGCGCTGAAGTAGCCCGGATGAGCGAAGCGACATCCGGGACTAATTTGACGGCGGCCCCGGATATCGCTGCGCTCATCCGGGCTACGAAAACTTCTACTTCGCCCCGATCTTGCTTTCCGTGCCCGCCTGCAACCGCTTGATGTTTTCGCGGTGCTTGTAGAACAACAGCAAGGTCATCACGACACACAGGGACGCCAGCACCGGTTGACCAAACCACCACAGGAACAGCGGCGTCACGAAGGCCGCAACCAGCCCTGCCAGCGACGAGTAGCGGGCGGCGAAAGCGACGGCGAGCCACATCAGGCAGAACACGACGGCGGCCGGCCAGAACAGCCCGATCAGCACGCCGATATAGGTCGCGACACCTTTGCCGCCGTTGAATTTGAGCCAGACCGGAAACAGATGGCCGAGAAAGGCGCCGAGCGCTGCCAGTATCGCGGCATCGGGGCCGGCGTAATAGCCCATGATGACCACCGCGATCGTACCCTTCAGCGCATCGCCGATCAGGGTTGCGGCGGCGAGGCCCTTGCTGCCGGTGCGCAGCACGTTGGTGGCGCCGATACTGCCGGAGCCGATCGAGCGCAGATCCTGCGTGCCGGCGAGTTTGGTCAGCACCAGCCCGAACGGGATCGAGCCGAGCAGATAGCCGAACCCGAACGCGACGACGAGAAACGCGTCAGACGTCATTGCCGTTGCTCCCGTCGCTACAAATTTCCCGCGCATCGAAGACTCTGTTTGACGCGTTTTCTTGACGCGAACCGGTGCCCACTTCGCTTGAAAACGCTTTGCTAGACATGCTCATAGACCGTCCGTCCGCCCACGATAGTACGCACGACGCGGCCGGAGAAGCGGGCTTCGTCGAATGGGGTATTTTTGCATTGCGATTTGAGGTCGGCGGGATCGAGCACCCAGGGCGTATCGGGGTCGATCACGATGAGGTCGGCCGGCGATCCCGCGCGCAGCGTGCCGCCGGGCAGGCCGAGCAGTTCGGCCGGCCGGGTCGACATCGCCCGGATCAGCGTCTTGAAATCCATCTCGCCGTTGTGAATGAGCCGCAACGCTGCCGGCAGCATGGTCTGCAGGCCGACCGCGCCGCTGGCTGCTTCCGCGAACGGCAGCCGCTTCACCTCGACGTCCTGCGGGTTGTGATCGGACATCACGACGTCGATCAGTCCGGAGGCAACCGCTGCGACCAGCGCCAGGCGGTCGTCCTCGCTGCGCAGCGGCGGCGACAGTTTCAGGAACGTCCGGTAGGGGCCGATGTCGTTTTCGTTCAGCGTCACATGGTTGATCGACGCCGACGCGCTGACGTCGAGGCCGGCATCGCGGGCCCGTTTGAGGATTTCCAGCGACTCGACGCAGCTCAGCGAGGCCGCATGATAGCGCCCGCCGGTCAGTGCCACGAGCCGCATGTCGCGCTCCAGCATGACGGCTTCGGCGGCATTGGGAATGCCGACCAGTCCCAGTCGCGTGGCGAATTCGCCCTCGTTCATCACGCCTTCGCCGACCAGGTCAGGGTCTTCGGTGTGGTGCACGATCAGCGCGTCGAAATCGCGCGCATAGGTCAGCGCCCGGCGCATCACCTGCGCGTTGGTGACGCTGCGGTCGCCATCGGTGAAGGCCACGGCGCCGGCGGCCTTCAGCAGGCCGATCTCGGTCATTTCCTCGCCGCGCATGCCCTTGGTGAGTGCCGCCATCGGGTGAATGTTGACGATCGCGGTGTCGCGGGCGCGGCGCAGCACGAAATCGACGGTGGCCGAATTGTCGATGACGGGCGAGGTGTCGGGCTGGCAGATGATGGTGGTGATGCCGCCCGCGGCCGCCGCCAGGCTCGCCGAAGCAAAGGTCTCACGGTGGCTGGCGCCGGGCTCGCCGACAAAGGCGCGCATGTCGACCAGGCCGGGGGCCACGATCTTACCGGCGCAATTGATGATGTCGGTACCCTCAGGCACCCCGGCGGCGCCGATGCCGCGCCTGGAGTCGCGGATGATGCCATCGGCAATGAGGACGTCGCCGGGACCGTCGAAATCCCTGGAGGGATCGACGACGCGGGCATTGGCGAGCAGGATCGGGCGGCGGTCTGTCAGCATGATCTTAAGCGTTCGGCAGGTTGCGGGCGAGCGCTTCGAGCACCGCCATCCGCACCGCCACTCCCATTTCCACCTGTTCGCGGATCAGCGATTGCGCGCCGTCCGCCACGATCGAGTCGATCTCCACGCCGCGGTTCATCGGCCCGGGGTGCATCACCAGCGCATCGGGCTTGGCGTAAGCGAGCTTCTTCTGGTCGAGACCGAAATAATGGAAATACTCGCCGGTGGAGGGCACGAACGAGCCGTTCATGCGTTCGCGCTGCAGCCGCAGCATCATGACGATGTCGGCGCCGTTGAGGCCCTCGCGCATGTCGCGCGCCACCTCGACGCCCATCCGCTCGATGCCGCGCGGCAGCAGCGTGGAGGGCGCCACAACGCGGACGCGGGCGCCCATGGTGTTGAGCAGCAGGATATTGGAGCGGGCGACGCGGGAATGCATCACGTCGCCGCAGATCGCGATGACAAGGCCTTCCAGCCGGCCCTTGTTGCGGCGGATGGTCAGCGCGTCCAGCAGCGCCTGGGTCGGATGCTCGTGGCTGCCGTCGCCGGCGTTGATCACGGAACCGTCAACCTTGCGCGCCAGCAGTTCCACCGCGCCGGAGGCGTGGTGACGCACCACCAGGATGTCGGGGTGCATGGCGTTGAGCGTCACCGCCGTGTCCATCAGCGTCTCGCCCTTGCGGATCGAGGACGATGACACCGACATGTTCATGACGTCGGCGCCGAGCCGTTTGCCGGCCAGCTCGAACGAGGACTGGGTACGGGTCGAGGCCTCGAAGAACAGGTTCACCTGGGTGCGACCGCGCAGGGATGTGCGCTTTTTGTCCACCTGGCGGTTGAGCTCGACATATTCCTCGGAAAGGTCGAGCAGGCCGGTAATATCGGCAGCGGAAAGCCCCTCGATTCCCAGCAGATGCCGGTGACCGAGGACGAAGGTCGATTTCGATACAGGGGTCATTAAAGCGAGAGCTATAGGCAGAGATGCCATGCGGGGCAAGCGCGAATAAAGCGGTTCCGAGTTATCCCCCGGTCTGTCCAACCCTCGTCATGCCCGCGCTTGTCGCGGGCATCCACGTCTTCGCTACAATTAACCTCAAAAAAGACGTGGATGGCCGGGACATAGGCGAGCGGAAGCGACGCCGTCCTTCGGACGGCTATGCCGGCCATGACGGCGGGGGACGTATCTTGAAGGCAATTGTTTTCGCGCTTGTGGTCGTTGCCTCGGTCTCTCAGGCCGCCGCGCAAAGCCTGCCGGGCGGCTTCTTGTACCTCCGGGATATCGATCCGACCATCATCCAGGACATCCGCTACGCCGGCGCGAACAATTTCATGGGCCGGCCGCTGGCGGGCTACGGGGCCGGCGAATGCGTGGTGAAGCGCGAGGTCGGACTGGCCCTCAAGGCGATCCAGCAGGACCTTGCCAGGCAGAAGCTGTCGCTAAAAATGTTCGACTGCTACCGGCCGGCGCGCGCCTCCCACGACATGGTGCTGTGGGCGCAGAACGGCCGGGAGACGCCGGCCGAGCGGCGCTATAACCCCGCCTTCAGCAAGCAGGAACTGTTCCGGCTCGGCTATATCGCCGAGCGTTCCGGTCATTCCACCGGCGCCGCGCTGGATCTCACGCTGGTCGACCTTGCCGCCGACAATTCGGCCCGGCTCGATCCAGCCAGAGCCTATGCCGACTGCACGGCGCCTGCAGAGGCGCGCGCCCCCGAGGGCAGCGTCGACATGGGCACCGGCTACGACTGTTCCGACGCGAAGGCGCACACGTCGGCATCGCAAATCACGCCGGCGCAGCGCAAATGGCGCAACCTGCTGGTCGCTGCGATGATGAAGCAAGGCTTTGTGAACTATTCGAAAGAGTGGTGGCACTTTTCGCTGCCGGGGGCGGGCGGGCAGGCCTATGATTTCCCGATTCCGCGACACAATTGATTCCGGATCGTCAGGACCCCATGAGCCAGGCATCTTTCGCGACCCACGAGGTCTTCAACCAGTCGCCGCCGTTCGAAGACGTCGACCTGTATGCCGTGGACCGGCCGCTGGTGGACGCGGTAGCCGCCAATGGCGGCGCGTCGGCGCGGGACGAACTGTCCGATTTCGGCCGGCATTGGGGTTCGGCCGCGATGGCCGAGCGGGGCCGCATCGCCAACGAGAACACGCCGAAACTGCGGACCTTCGATGCCAGGGGCAACCGTCGCGACGAGGTCGAGTTTCATCCGGCCTATCACGAGTTGATGGCGCATTCGGCGCATGCCGGCGTGCACAATTCAACCTGGAACGCGGAGGGCCAGCCCGCCGGTGGTGCGTCGGAAGTGATCCGCGCCGCCAGGTTCTACATGGCCGCCCAGGTCGAGACCGGGCATCTCTGTCCGATCACGATGACGCGCGCCGCGGTCGCGGCGCTGGCGGAGCAGCCGGATCTGCTCGCGAGGGTGATGCCGGTATTGGCAACGCGGGCCTACGATCCTGCTTTCGCACCGTGGTGGACCAAGCGCGGCATGACGCTCGGCATGGGCATGACCGAGAAGCAGGGCGGCACCGACGTTCGTTCCAACATGACGCGGGCGGTGCGCGACGGCAGCGCCTACCGGATCACCGGGCACAAATGGTTCATGTCGGCGCCGATGTGCGACGCCTTTCTGGTGCTGGCGCAGGCCGACGATGGACTGAGCTGTTTCCTGATGCCGCGCTTTGCGCCTGACGGGTCGATCAACGCGATCCGGTTTCAGCGGTTGAAGGACAAGCTCGGCAACCGCTCCAATGCCTCCTCCGAAGTCGAATTCACCGGCGCCTATGCCGAGCGCGTCGGCGCCGAGGGCAAGGGCATCCGCACCATCATCCAGATGGTGCAGCTGACGCGGCAGGATTGCGCGATCGCCTCCGCCGGCCTGATGCGGTCCGGACTGGCGCATGCGCTGCATCATGCGCGCCACCGCAGCGTGTTCCAGAAGCATCTGGCCGATCAGCCGTTGATGCAGGCGGTGCTGTCGGACATGGCGCTGCATGTCGAGGCCTCGATTGCGCTCGTGATGCGGCTGTGCCGCGCCTTCGACCGGGCGCCCGCTGACGCCGCGGAGGCCGCCTATATGCGGCTGCTGACGCCGGCGATCAAATACTGGGTCTGCAAGAGCGCGCCGGGCTTTCTCTACGAGGCGATGGAGTGCCTCGGCGGCAATGGCTATGTCGAGGAGGGCATTCTGGCGCGGCATTACCGGGAGTCACCGGTCAACGCGATCTGGGAAGGCTCGGGCAATGTGATGTGCCTCGACGTGCTCCGCGCGCTGTCGCGCGAGGCCGACGCGGCGCTGACGGTGCTGCGCGATCTGGCCGAACAAACGCAGGGTCTGTCCGGTGCGGCCGAAGCGGTCGCCTTCATCGGCAAGGCGTTTCGTCGCGCCGACGGCGAGCGCGTGGCGCGGCTCGCCGTCGAGAAGCTGGCGCTGCTTGCCGCCTGCGCCGCGCTCAACGCCGTGTCGCCTCGTCAAGCGGAACTGTTTGCGGTGACGCGTCTTGCCGGGAATCACGCCAGCATGTACGGCGCCGTCGACCTGGCAGGCGGCGATGTCAGCGCCTTGCTGGAACGGGCGTTGCCGTGACGCCACCGACTGAAATGGAAGTCATTTGATGGATTCCCTCAATCCCGAAAGCCCGCCCCTCATCGTTATATCCGCCGAGCGCCCGCCGCGGATCTGGAAATTCTGGGGAACGGCGCTGTGGGGCCTGTTCATCTTTGCCGGGATGTTCGTCGGCCAGCTCGCTGTGATCGTGTATTTCTGGGCGCGGCAGGGTGGCACGATGGATGTTGCGTCCGCGATCCATGTGGTCGGCGGGGGACTGACGATCTCGCTGTCGGTCATCATGGGATTGCCGGCGGTGATGATCGCGGCCTGGATCGCGATCCGTCCGAGCCGCACGCCGTTTGCCGATTATCTCGGGTTGCGCTGGACCTCGTGGGGCAATTTCCTGCTCGGCGTTATCGCGCTCGCCGTGCTGGTCGGCGGCTGGGATATGGTGTCGCGCGCGCTCGGTCGCGAGGTAACGCCGGGCTTCATGGGCGACGTACTGAAATCGGCGCAAGCCGACGGCGCGCTATGGCTGCTCGCGATCGCGTTCTGCGTCGCGGCGCCGATGTCGGAGGAGATTTTCGCGCGCGGCTTTCTCTATCGCGGCTGGGCGGAATCGCGGCTCGGCGTTCCCGGCGCCATCGTGCTGTCGTCGCTGGCCTGGACGTCGCTGCATCTGCAGTACGACTGGTTCTTCTTCGGCGAGGTGTTTTGCATCGGCCTGCTGCTCGGCTACCTGCGCTACCGCAGCGGATCGACCTGGCTGACCATCGTCATTCACGGCCTCAACAACTTTGCGGCGACCGTGCAGACGTTCTGGCTTGCCGGCAACTAGGGCGCGGACTCGCTGGCACGCGGCCAAATGCAAGTTGGACTGTGTCAGATGATTCGCTGCGAGCGTGTCATAACGGGTCGCGAGCCGCTTGAAGATCGCGATGAGGTTGCTACGATGACGCCATGCCACCATTGCTGATTTCAATTTTCCTGCGGACGCTTATGGGGTTCTTGCAAAATGAAATTTCCGAGTCCCTGTCGCGGAGATCATCGTATCTCAGCACCTTCAAAAAAATCGACTTGGCGCAAGGAGTATACTTCCTTGTGTCAGTCCCAGAGGCGGAAGTGAAGTTGATGTCTGTGGGGGCCGGGGGCTCCGAAGTCATGATGTCGATGACGCTCTCAATCGATGATACCAAGCAAATCTTCCGATCAATCGAGCGCGCGTATGATCATCGAGAATTGGTAGAAATTAAGCTCGACGATTTATCGTGGAAGACGGACTGTCGTGCTCGATCAAATCCGGACAAAGTGACGATCTCCTTCAAACGACTGTGGGAACGAACGCGCATAGATGTCAGGCGGCAAGACATAGCGACGGCAACAGCCAGCTTTAGCAGTCTGTTCGAAACCAAATAGACGTCGTAGCCGGTAGGTCAGCTTGTGGCGCATCGCCTCATTCCGCTGCGGTACGGACTGTGGTCGCTACCGGGTCATAGCGGAAATTGACCGACACCAATCAACTCGGCCTATGCGCCTTGGTGCATCGGCCCCTAGAACCATGCCGCCAGCGCAATCGCGACCGGCATGGTGATCGCCGCCAAAATGGTCTGCAGCGTGATGATCTGCGCCAGCAGCGGCGCATCGCCGCCCATCTGGCGGGCCAGCACATAGGCGCTCGACGAGGCCGGCACGGCCGAACAGGCGGTCACGATCGCGAGGTTGGACCCGGTCAACCCAAATTGCAGCGCCAGCGCCACCCCGATCACGGGCATCAGCACCAGTTTCAGGAACACCGCGACGGAAGCGGCAAGGCTCGGGCGAAACATGCCTTCGAGATGCAGCCCGGCGCCGGTGACGAGGAGGCCGATGGCGAGCGACGAGCGGCCGAGCGCGTCGGCGACCTCATGCCAGAGTTTGGGCAGCGGGATGTGGGTGACGTTGAGCACGAGGCCGATCACGCAGGCCCAGATCAGGGGATTGCGCACCACGGTCATTGCGATCGAGCCAACCGAGCGTTTTTCGGGCGAGGCGTAATGCGCCAGCACCGCGACGCTGAACACGTTGACCAGCGGAATGATCGCCACCATCGCCACCGACGCCAGCGCCAGTCCGACATCGCCGAACAGATTGCCGGAGACGGCCAGCGCCACATAGGTCTGCCAGCGCGTGGCACCCTGGAAGATCGAGGTGAAGGCCGGGCCGTCAACGGCGAAACGCGCGAGCAGGGGCCGCAGCGCCAGGCACAACAGCGACATCGCGAGCGCCGACAGCAACAGCGCGCCGCCGACACCGGCGACCGGCACCTTGGTCAGGTCGGCCTTCACCAGCGTCTGCACCAGCAGCACCGGAAACAGCACGTAATAGGTCAGCCGTTCCAGCCCGTGCCACTGCGTCTCCAGCCGCATCAGGCTGCGCTTCAGGATGAAGCCGAGTACGATCAGCAAGAATACCGGCAGCAGCGCCGCGATCACCACCGCCATCGTCAGCGATCCCCGCGCAACGTGGCCAGCCGGTCCAGCGCGCCCTGCAGGATGAAGATCGCGGCGTGCTCGTCGATCACCTCGGCGCGGCGGGCGCGGCTCATGTCCATGCCGATCAGTTCGCGCTCGACCGCGACGGTGGAAAGCCGCTCGTCCCACAGCGCCAGCGCAAGGTCGGTGAGTTTGGAAAAATTCCGCGCAAAGGCGCGGGTCGATTGCGCGCGCGGCCCTTCGCTGCCGTCCATATTGATGGGCAGGCCGAGCACGAAGCCGACCGCATTGCGCTCGCCGGCGATGGCGAGTAACCGCGCCGCATCGGCCTTGAAGGCCTTGCGCTGGATGGTCTCGACGCCGGTGGCGAGCCTGCGGTCAGGATTGGACACCGCAACGCCGATGGTCTTGGTGCCGAGATCGAGACCGACAAGCGCGCCGCGCTCGGGCCAGTGCGTCGCGGCTTCGATCAGGGGTAGGATGAGGGCAGGCATGGCCCCGCTTAACACGCGGCGCCGAGTCTACAAAAGAGCAAGGCTAAGAAAGAGTGCAATGGATGCGCTGACACTATTTGGATTGTTCGCGGTCACGGCGATGCTGGTGGCCTACGCGCTGGAGGACCGCAGCCACTGGTTTATCCTCGGCTTTGCGGTTTCGTGCGGGCTTGGCTCGATTTACGGATTTTGGCAGGGCGCCTGGCCGTTCGGGCTGGTCGAGGCGATCTGGGCCGGTGTCGCGTTGCGGCGCTGGTTCATCAGGCGGCGATGACGGCGCCGTTGTTGTCCAGGCAGGCGACAAAACCCTGCAACGCGCTGTACTGGTGCGCGGCGCGGCGCGTGATGAACAGCGTATCGACCCGCGATTGAACCGGGCTCAGCGTGTGGACGGTGACGGTTTCGTTTCGCCCGACCACGGCGCGCGGTAGCATGGTGACGCCCATGTCGGCGGCGACGCAGCCGATCATGCCGTCGAGGGTGCCGAGCTCGAAGCGCGCCGCCGACGGCCAGCCGAATTCCGTAAACACCTGCTCGAGCCGTTGCCGGTAGGTGCAGCCGGTGCGGAACACCAATGCGGTGGGGCCGGATTCCGGCGTGCCGGCGCGCAGCGCCTTGAGATTTTGCCAACGCCGCGCCGAAACCAGCACCAGTTCTTCCCGGAACGCGATCTGGGAAGTGAGTTCGGCATGCTCGATCGGACCGGCGACGAAGGCGCCGTCGAGGCTGCCGTCGAGCACACCGGCGACGAGGTCTGCGGTCGTCGACGTCCGCAGGCTCAGGCGAACCGCCGGGAAGCGGCGGTGGAATTCGGCCAGCAGGGCAGGCAGCCGCACGGCCGCCGTCGTCTCCATCGAGCCGATCGAGAGCGGCCCCTTCGGTTCGCCATCGTCGCGCGCGGCCAGCATCGCTTCGCGCGAGAGTGCGGCCATCCGCTGCGCATAGGGCAGCAAGCGGCGGCCGGCGCCGGTCAAGGTCATGCCGCGGCTGTGCCGCTCGAACAGAGCGGTGCCGATCTCGGCTTCCAGCGCTTTCACCCGTTGCGTGACGTTGGATTGCACCGTGTTGAGTTCGTTGGCGGCGCGGGTGATGCCACCGAGCCGCGCCACGACTGAGAAGGTCAGGAGATCGCTCAGTTCCATGGCGAGTTCCGTTTCATTTTAGAGATGGCAGCATTCGCTAGTATTCACTATTCCAGAATGTTAGTTCGGTCTACGGTCGGTGTCCAGACGAGGGCGCGAACGCATGCCGATCACCAATGATTTGACGGCACTTCTGGGCATCCGGCATCCGCTGATGCTGGCGCCGATGGACACGATTTCCGGCAGCCGGCTGACTCGGGCGGTAGGTGAAGCCGGTGGCTTTGGCATCCTTGGCGGCGGCTATGGGGATCGCGCCCGGCTCGAAGCGGAGACCGCGAAGCTGAAAGATTTCGCCGGGCCGTTCGGCGTCGGCTTCATCACCTGGAGTCTGGCGAAGAAACCCGAACTTCTCGACATCGCGCTCAAGGCCAATCCGCGCGCCATCATGTTATCGTTCGGCGATCCCAAACCGTTTGCGCCGCGCATCAAGTCATCGGGCGCGCTCTTGATCTGCCAGGTCCAGGACGAGGCAATGGCGCGGCAAGCGCTGGAGGCCGGCGCCGACGTCTTGATTGCGCAGGGAACCGAAGCGGGTGGACACGGCGCCTCGCGGACCACCATCGACATCGTGCCCGCGATCGTGGATCTGGCGGCCGGGCGCGTGCCGGTTGTCGCGGCCGGCGGCCTCGCCGACGGGCGCGGGTTGGCTGCGATGCTGATGCTGGGGGCGTCCGGCGTGCTGATGGGCACGCGCTTCTATGCCAGCATCGAGGCAGACGGCGCTGACGAAGCGAAGCGGTTGATATGCGCAGCCAACAGCGGTGAGACTGTACGCGGCGTGGTGTTCGACTGGTCGCGAAAACTGCTGTGGCCGGCACCATTCACCGCGCGCTCGCTGATCAACGCGCATGTGCGGACCTGGACGGGCCGCGAGATTGAGTTGATGCAGCGGGCGGATCAGGTTGCAGTGGACTATGCTGCGGCGAAAGCCGCTGGCAATTTCGATGTCGCAGCCGTCTTTGCCGGTGAGTCCGCAGGGCTGATCCACGATATTCCACCGGCGGCTGAAATCGTTGACAGGATCGTCACCGAGGCCGACCAGATCCTGAGCGGAAAGCGTAATTCGTCGGCGGCGTAAACCGCATCAACTTCATTCCATCAAGCGAGCAGAACCATGTGGCCAGATCGCCGGATTATCGACCTCTTCAAGACCGAGTTTCCGATCCTGTTGGCGCCGATGGCCGGTATCATGGACCATGAGTTGGCTATCGCGGTGGCGCAAGGCGGGGGATTGGCTTCGCTTCCGTGTGCAATGATCACGGCCGAGAAGGCGCGCGAACAGTTGAGCATTCTGCGCCAGCGTGTCTCGGCGCCGGTCAACCTGAACTTCTTCTGCCACACGCCTGTTGACGCCGATCCCGCGCGCGAAGCCGGATGGAAGCGGCGGCTCGCGTCTTATTATGCTGAACTGGGCCTCGATCCCGCAGCACCCATCAATGCCGCCAACCGCGCGCCATTCGACGAGGCGATGTGCGCACTGGTGGAGGAGTTGAAGCCGGAGGTCGTCAGTTTCCATTTCGGTCTGCCTGATGCTGCCATGGTGAAGCGCGTCAAGGCGGCCGGCGCTCTCGTAGTGGCGTCGGCGACCATCGTGAAGGAAGCGATCTGGCTGGAAGCGCATGGCGCCGACGTCATCATTGCGCAGGGCGCCGAAGCCGGCGGTCATCGCGGCATGTTCCTGACCGAAAACATCCACGAGCAGCCCGGGACGTTCGCACTGGTGCCGCAGGTGGTCGACGCCGTGAAGGTGCCTGTCATCGCTGCCGGCGGCATCGCCGACGGGCGCGGCATCGCGGCGGCGTTTGCGCTCGGTGCATCCGGCGTGCAGATCGGCAGCGCCTATCTCCGCTGCCCGGAATCCAAAGTGAGTGCGCCGGCGCGCGCGCTGTTTGCGCAGTCGGGCGACGATTCCACTGTTATCACCAACGTGATGACCGGGCGGCCCGCGCGCGGCGTCGCCAACCGCGTCATGCGCGAAGTCGGCCCGATCTCGGCGGATGCGCCGGCGTTTCCGCACGCAGCGACCGCGCTCGGACCGCTCAAGGCCGCCGCGGAAAAGCTCGGCAAGGTCGATTTCACCAATGTCTGGGCGGGCCAGGCGATCGGGATGGGCACCGACATGCCGGCGGCCGAACTCACGCGTTCGCTGGCGAAGAGCGCGCTGGCGCGGCTGAGCGCGCTCGGCGGCTAGGGCGTGAATTCATAAGCGCATGGCAGGTCCGGGATGGGCCGGGTTGCGGACGTGACAGCGGACGCGTTGGTTCACGCTGGATCGTCGATTGTAGTGACGCGATTGAAATTCGCGAGCAGGAGAAACCCCAATGCGTTCATATCTGATCTTTGCAGCATGGTCTCTCCTGGCAGGCGCAGGCATCCCATTGATCGGGGTGTTAAATAGCGGTGTTGCTCGCAGCGTCGGTAACCCGTACGCGGCAACGGCAATCATGTTCGCTATTGCAGCGTTAGTTGCCCTTGGACTCGCTCTCCCGGTCTACGGTCATCCGACGATTGCGCAATTGGGATCAGCACCTCCAATAAGTTATGGCGCGGGCTTGCTCATCGGGTTTTATGGATTGTCCGCCACAATCATTATCCCGCGTCTTGGCGCGGCCAGTTTCATCGCATTCATTTTGGTTGCGCAGCTTCTAACCTCTGCCGCGGTTGACCAGTTCGGTCTGTTCGGCATGGCAAGAAGACCAACCGATATCACCAAGATGGTCGGTTTGATCGTGATCGTGGCTGGCATCACGGTCATGGAAATCGGAAATTTGATAAAGGCGCGTCCCTAGCACTACTTTGGCAGATTATTGCAATTGATCGGCGAAACTGGATTCCCGAATCAGATTTTCAATGATTCATGGGTGGTCGGCTTTTGGAGGGCCGACCATGGTGAACACGACACCGAAGTGGGAAGACGAGCTTGGACGCTGGCTCAAGCCATTCCTGGATCGCTTGGGTCACAAGGCCCGGCGACGGATGTGTCCGCTTTATATCTCGGGACTGATTGGACCAGGCGATCGCAAGAGCGTCCAGCCGATGGCGGCGCGGCTGGCACCGGGCGACTATGACCAGTTGCATCATTTCATCGCTGATGGTGTCTGGGATGCGGCGCCATTGGAGTCGGAATTGCTGGTTCAGGCCGATCGCCTCGTTGGCGGCAGTGATGCGGTGCTGGTCATTGACGACACCGCGATGCCGAAGAAGGGCGATCGTTCGGTTGGTGTGGCTCCTCAATATGCCTCATCTCTCGGCAAGACGGCCAATTGCCAAACGTTGGTGTCGCTGACGCTTGCGCGGGGTGAAGTGCCGGTCATGGTGGCGTTACGTCTCTTCGTTCCCGAGAGTTGGACGAGCAATCCGGTGCGTTTGAAGCGTGCGGGCGTTCCAGTCGAGCACCGCGCAGCGCGGACCAAGCCAGAGATCTCCTTGGCGGAGATTGACCGCGTCATCGCCTCCGGTGTGCGCTTTGGCTGTGTGCTGGCGGATGCCGGTTACGGCCTCAGCGCGCCGTTCCGTCAGGGGCTCACGACACGCGGCCTGGTTTGGGCCGTCGGTATCCCTCGTCACCAGAAGGTTTATCCGGTGGAGGTTAAATTGATCTGGCCGGTCGCCGGTCGAGGTCGTCCCCGCAAGCGGCACATTCCCGATGTATTGTCGACGGCGGCCGAAGACATGCTGGCCAATGCCAAGTGGCAAAATGTGAGTTGGCGAAACGGGACCAAGGGCCGGCTGGAAGCTCGCTTCGCCGCGGTTCGCGTGCGGACCGCCGATGGACCTCCGCAGCGGATCAAGGACATGGGCCAGCAGCATCTTCCGGGGGACGAAGCCTGGCTTATCGGCGAACACAGGACGTCGGGAGAGAAGAAATATTATCTCGCCAATCTGCCGGCCAAGACGAAGCTGCGCACGTTAGCTGCCACGATCAAAGCACGATGGATTTGCGAACAGGCCCACCAGCAGTTGAAGAGGAGCTCGGGCTTGATCACTTCGAGGGACGATCCTGGCAGGGCCTTCATCGTCATGCGCTCATGACCATGATCGCTTACGCATTCCTCCAGCATCGCCGTCTCGCACAAGCGGGGCGGAAAAAAAAGAATCAACGGTCCACCGCCTCAGCCGAGCCTGCCGGCCGTACGCCAAGCCATCGTCGATCTCATCGTTCAACCACGACCTCTGCGATGCCCGTACTGTAGAAGACAAATCGGCGGAAAGCAGCAGCGTGAATAAATCTGCCAAAGTAGTGCTAGGCCGTGAACCCATCTGTGGACGCCCCGCGAGATGCAAGCGGTTTTTGAAGAATATCGCCACGTAGTCGGATGCTGCCATCTGTCCGGCCTCTGATGCAGCGATGGAGCTGCGGGCCCGTATGGGAGTTCGCGGACCGGAACCAAATCATAAATGCGTGCTCCAGGCACGATGGGTTCATCTGGTTCTTCCGACCCCGTCTCGCCGACAGTTGCGCCATACCCTCCTTCGACCGACTACATCTGCGACGACCTCAGGTCTGCCAGGCTCACGCCTTGGCTGCGACCGGAGCTTTGTAGTTTTCCTGCTTTACGAGTAGCGCCCAGATGATCCGCGCCATCTTGTTGGCGAGCGCGACGGTTACCAGCATGCGCGGCTTGCGAGCCAGCATCTGCTCGAGCCGCGAGCCCTTTGGTGCGCCGCGCTTGCTCGCCTGACGCACGACGGCGCTGCTGCCGATGATGAGGAGACGCCTGAGCGTGCGTTCGCCCATTTTGGATGTCACGCCGAGCTTTTGCTTGCCACCTGTGGATTTTTGAAGCGGCGTGAGACCGAGCCAAGCGGCGAAGTCGCGGCCCTTGGCAAAGATCTCGGCTGACGGCGCCAGGGCAGCGATCGCGGTGGCAGAGATCGGGCCGACGCCTGGAACGGTCATCAGCCTGCGCGATACTTCATCCTCGCGAGCACGGCGCGCGATCTCCTTGTCGAGGTCCGCTATCTTTCCCTCGAGACCGGCGAGCAGGTCCAACATCAATCGGAACATGGCGCGGGCCGCCTTGGGAAGCGAGCTGGCCATCTCATCTTCCTCGATCAGGTCGGCAAGCATCGCCACATGCGACGGCCCCTTGGGTGCGATCCAACCATATTCAGTGAGGTGTCCCCGGATCGCGTTGATGAGCTGGGTTCGCTGCCGCACCAACAGGTCACGGGTCCGGAACACCAGACCCGCCGCCTGTTGCTGTTCGCTCTTCACGGCCACGAACCGCATGCTCGGCCGCTGCGCTGCTTCGCATATCGCTTCGGCATCGATCGCGTCGTTTTTTTGCCGCTTCACAAATGGTTTTACATAGGCGGGCGGGATCAGCCGGACTTCATGGCCAAGCTGGGTGAGCTGACGGGCCCAGTGATGGGCTCCGCCACATGCCTCCAGCGCTACCGTGCAACTCGGCTGGGCTGCGAAGAAATCCAGCAGTTTTCCTCGGCTGATCCTCTTGCTGAATACTGCTCGACCCCGCTCATCCGCTCCGTGAGCGTGGAAAACATGCTTCGCGATATCGAGACCGACTGTGATAATCTCTGACACGGACGCCTCCCTTAAGTGGTGCTCAACACCTCCACTTTGGCACATTGATGCCGTCGGCGGGGCGTCCACCCCATCATAAATCTGCCGGTCGGTCGGCTTGCTAGAGTCCGCTATGCCCCGATAGCGACCAAATTCCGCAGCACAGCGAAATGACGCGAAGGGGCCAAACTTAGAAGTCGCCCCGACGCGACTTCTAAGTTCAAATTGGTCGAGCGCTCGGTCTTACCTGTGTAATGGCGACGCCGGAGATCGCGAGCAGCCCACCGACAATCAACTTTGGGGTCATGCGGTCGCCAAGGAACAACACGCTCGAAATCAAGGCGAATACCGGAAGCAGGAGACCGAAGGGGGCGACGCGGCCCATGGAGCAACGGGCGATCAGCCAGAACCAAAGGCCAAACCCGATGATTCCTCCGATGAAAATTGTGTAGGCGAGTGCCAGCCAACCACGTTCATCCGCCGTGACAAGGCTCGCCAGTTGTCCATATTCAAGGAGCAACGACATCAACATGACCTGCGGCACCGTGAGCAGCGACGACCACCCCATCAACATCAAAGGATCAAAAGGGCCGTAGCGTTTCGTCAAGACGTTGGATACCGCGAATGCGAAGGCTGCCCCGACGACAAGCAGCAGCGGAAGCGCGTTTGCCGACAGGCCAGGCTCCGCTGCCAACACCACCACGCCGACGAATGCAAGCACCACTCCAGCGGACGTGGTGAGAGACGGCCTCTCCGCGAGCAGCGGCCACGCTAACAAGACGGTGAAGGGCGTGGCGAGTTGATATGCGACGGCCGACATGCTTCCCGAGCCGAGCCCAAGGCCAACATAGAAGAGCCCGAAGTTCAGTCCACCAAGGAAAAGCGAAATAGCTGCGATAGGGCCGAACTGCTGGCGCGTGGGCTTTTTGACGAACGGAACAAGCAGCAGCGCGATGGCCAGGAAGCGAAGTGCGAGGAAGAAGAGAGGCGGAAACTCCGTAACGCCCACTTTGATGGCCACGAACTGATAACCCCAGAGCAAGGGGACGGCCACCGCGCAGACGATCTGGATCGCAGACATGGCATCTTTCCTTTCAAGACCGTTTGGTCCAGATATAGGCGCGCGAACAGCGGAGGCGTCCATGGGTTTGTCTACCGAATGAAGCGGTCGAGAAGAGCGTCAACGGTGGCTTGCGACGTGATCCGTGTCGGTGCCGTTTTACCGACCACTCGCAGCCCCTCGACGAAGCAGACGAGAATTCGAGCGGCACTTGAAGGCTCGACGCCATCGGCCAACTTGCCCGCCGCCTTCGCACGGGAAAGTGCATCAGCCACCCTGGCCTCCATGGCTTTGAAAAAGCTCCCGATGCGACGATCAACTTCAGCATCATGGCCAGCCAGTTCCATGGCTGTGGCCACCAGCAGGCATCCGCGCCGACCATTAGCACCGCTCGTTCGGTCAACGTAGCCGGCAAGGTAGGCCCGCAGGCCGTCAACCGGCTCTCTGCGGGGGTCGAGTTCTGTATCCATCCGTGTCAGGGCATTGGCAACGTAGCGATCAAGCGCACGCAAGAAGAGCGAGTGCTTGTCACCGAAAGCGGCGTAAAGGCTGCCACGCGAGAGCTTCGTCGCACGAAGAAGGTCCGGTAGCGCCGTGGCGTGATAGCCACGCGACCAGAACACACCCATCGCGCGTTCGACAGCGGCTTCCGTGTCGAAACTTCGGGGACGGCCACGGGACAACTGCGCCGGGATTTGATGGCTCATTCCTGGTATATAGACCAAATGGTCGCGAATTCCAAGTGGCCGCCTCGGGTCATTCGCGACTGGGTCGAACCAGTTGCAAGTCCGGCCATGTCCGCTATGCCGCCGAAAGCAGAAGTGGATTCAGAGCATTAGCGGCCCCTCAAAGCGCCAATGCAGCTTGAGGGTATTGCCGCGGACGTGATTCAAGCTCCGAAACTGGAGCCTCGAATCATGCGCTACGAACTCAGCGACTATGAATGGACCGCCATCAAGCCGATGCTGCCCAACAAGCCGCGCAGCGCGCCACGGGTGAATGACCGTCGCGTCCTCGAGCCGACGTGCTTGCCTTCAGGATGCCGCCGACCTCCGCACATTCCTTGATTTTGCACGATTGCTGTGGTATTCGCCGCCTATGAAGAAATCAGTGCGCATCGTCAACCGCAAACACATGACCCGCTTCGGCTGGGCCGTGGAAGGAGTCGCGCGCTAGAAATTCGACGACGACATCTTTTCGCAAGGCCCCGCCGGCATCGGACGGGGCCTTTTTGTTTGGCCACGCTCCCTGCCGGCACGACAGCAGGAGCATCCGATGCCACCCCAACAGACGGACCCCGGATTCGAGGTCGAGGGCGATGCCGCAGTGCGCGGCCTCGACCTCACCATCGGTTTGATGAAAGAGGCCGCGGACGACACGCGCAACGTCTTGAGCTTGCTCAAGCGGTATTGGCGTGCGTTTGGGGAGTGGCGGCAACGCCAGCGCTCACGAACCACCTTGCACGAGCTGAGTGACAGGGAGCTGATGGACATCGGCGTGACGCGCGATGCGATCGACTACATCGCCCGTCACCGAGCTGTCGATAACCTTAGAGATGGCACAGCGTATTTTTGGATCCAGTCCCGCGGAGTAATGTAACGGATGGCGAGTCACCGCCAATCTTGCACGGCAATCCGACCACACGCCCTGGAGCATTTCAGCGGCGGGATCGTATCCCGCGCGCTGGCGCAGCTCAGCGCGCTCGGCGGCTAGGGCGTGAATTCATAAGCGCATAGCAGGTCCGAGATGGGCCGGATTGCGGACGTGCCTGGCTGTCGGGCCGAGGTCTCAGTTTGACTCAAAACAGACAAGCCTCAAATGTCCGCTATTCGGGGGCAAAGGGGGTATGCGCCGGACGTCGCGGTGCCGAATTCCCGACGGCCTGTCGCCGCAAGCAGCCCGTAATTTCCATCGTACGGCCATGCTTTGGTCAAAACTGCAAGGAGTGTTTAGCGGATCGCCGAGCTGGTGGAAATCCGACCGCCTCCTTTGCGTGACATTGGATGGGAAAGGGCACACCAATGAGTTCCACGCCGAACCCGAAAGCAATTGAACCCGACGGTGTCTTGATCGCGCGCGCGGATGAGCGGCTCGCGCACGCTTATGGACAGATCGCGCGCGCGGATGAACAGCTCGCGCGTGTAACTGAACAGCTCTCGAAGCTGGAGCATGACGCCGCGCGCCATCCTTCAGCTGTCCTGGGCGGCAAGCATTCGCGCGGCTGGCCGGCGCTGCGTGGCCTCATCGGCTCGCTGTTGGCCGCGAGCATATTTATCGCGGCTTTCGTTTCGCAGTCCTCTTACGGCGATGCGGCCAAGCTGACTGTCGCCCGGTGGGTGCCGCAGCTCAATCCGGCTTCATTGCTGCCGCTGGAAAAAGGGCTTCCCGCGCAGCCGAGCCCATCTACCGTTCTGGCGGCCGCGGCGGAGCCAGTACTTCCGGCTCAGACCGCACGGCAAGACGTCGTGCCGACAGCCGGCCCGGTGTCTCCTGAACTGGCGCAGTTGCTCGAGACGATGGCACGCGATCTGACAAACGTGAAGCAAGGGATCGAGCAACTCAAGACGAGCCAGGAACAAATGGCCATCGACAATACAAAAGCTGTTGAGCAGCTCAAAGCGGGCCAGGAACAAATGACACGCCTTATGGCCAAGGCTTCCGAGCAGAACCTGTCGCCCAAGACATCGGCAGCTCTGCCTCGGCCCACTGCCACCCCGGCGCGCAAGCCAATGCCGACACTCCCGTCGCCGCAAGCCAGAGCGCGGGCGCAGGCCCCAAAGCAGTTGCAGCCCGAAGAACAGTAGTTGTCATCGGCGGCGGTGCCCGCTCGCTTGGCATCGTTCACAGAACTGGGAAAATTCGTTCGCGTCCATGCAGCACACGGTCATTTAATCCTCATGACTCCAGGCGCGCCGCAAAGGGAATTGTGCCCGTATCAGAGAAATTCCCGAAGCCGCGCGAGTTCGACAGCGACCTCTCCAGACAAGACGGCACTTACCAACGGCGGCTGTGGTGAAGTGTGAATCTCATACAAATGCCGCATGGAGGCAGGCTTGGCCATGAACTCCCGTATGCACCCATCGAGCGTGCCATCCACGAGCAGATAGGGGCCAGTGCCGTTAGCGTAACGTTGGTTGTTGCGCGAAGGCCACTTGCGAAGAATCGCCGGTGCATCGAAATTGACGTGAGCCTTGGTTGCGCCCATCCGTGCGCCTCCAGCGAGGGCGGACCCTTGGTGGTGTCCAAAACTGACGCGATTGACCTGATGCGGAAATCCGACCCATCGCGACAGTTCGGCATGCTTTGATGCGGTAGTCTGAATTTCCGGCCTTTTTTTGACTGGAGAATGACGGCTGTCGGGCGTCGGTATGAGCCTGATGGAGCGCCTCGGGGTCGACGGCGTATTCTACCTTATGGGCACCACGGCGTTCCTCTTGGCTCTCCTCGCTGGCGGAAGGAGCTTGATCTCAGCGCCCCCAATGCACCTTGAACGGCCTTTCGAGATGCTCGCTGCGCAAGCGGCACTCCTCGCGCACGACCAGTTCCACTCTTCCGACGAGCTTTCACCGCCGGACCCGAGTACGCATTTCCCCTTGACGGCCAGTGTCGAAGCTCCGGATGAGTCGATCCGGCGTGGCGCGCCCCGCGCTTAGGGTTAGCGCGCCGACAGAAATGGTATTGCGTTTATTGGGTCTCAAGCAACGGGCTGATAAGTTCCGCCGAAGGCAAGCGCTGATGCGATGCAACGACTTCCGAGTTTGGCACGAAACGGATCAACCGAGTCGGTCGGCTGATGTCCGTTGATCGGGGTGGACCGGAACTGGCAGTTCCGGGCCGTCGGAACCGTTGCGTTGGCGCAGCTAAGTGGGCTCGGCGGCTAGATCATTTCACCGGCGGGACCGCGTCGATGTTGTGAATCCACTGCTCGGGGTAGAGCGCATAGGCGTCGCCGCGCCGGGCGAGCCGCGCGAAAGCCGGGAAATGCAGGTGCATCCCGGCGATCAACACACCATCGGCGGAAACGCGATCGAACATGCGCTTGCGCGAGGCCGCCGCTGCCGCCAGATCGGTATCGAAGGCCATGCCGGCCTCGGGATACGCGGTTTGCACTTCCGGCACATGCACGGTGTCGCCCCAGATCATCAGCTGATCGTCGCCCGACGCGATCAGATAGGCCGTGTGGCCCGGCGTGTGCCCGTGGCTCGGCACCGCGGTGACGCCGGGGAAGACTTCGCCCTGCTTGAACAGCCGCGTTTGCTTCTTGTAGGGCTCGACCTGTTCGCGGCCGGCCTGGAAGAAGAGCTTCTTGTCGCGCTCGTTTGCCTTTGCCATCGCGCCGTCGTCGAACCAATGCGGCAATTCGTTCTGGTGCATCACGAGTTCGGCGTTCGGAAACAGCAGTTTGCCGCTCGTCATGTCGGTCAGTCCGGCGGAATGATCCGGATGCATATGCGTCAGCAGCACCGTGTCGATCGACTTCGGATCGATCCCGGCGCCGGCGAGGTTCTGCTGCACCAGACCGGCGCTGGGCTGCATATAGTTCCCCGAGCCGGTATCGACGATCGCGGTGCGGCCTTTCGAATGGATCACGAAGGTGTTGACGCTGGTTCGCCGCGCCGGCCGGAAGGCGTCGTTGAGGATCTGCCGCGCTCTGTCGAGATCGACGTTGCGCATCACCTCTAACGTGCTGTCGAGATAGCCGTCGCTGATCGCGGTGACGACGATGTCGCCGATCTTGCGATGATAGACGCCGGGAATTTGCTGGACCGGTTGGGCGTTCATGCGGGGGGACCTCGGTTGGCGGGGGAGGGCAATCGGATACGGTGTCCACGAGGCTCATCGGCGGGCTCGCTTCGCCTCTCCCGCTTGCGGGGGAGGCCGACGCGCCCGAAGGGCGGGGCGGGTGGGGGCTCTCTCCACGCGGGGAATCCCGATGTGGAAGCACCCCCACCCCAACCCTCCCCCGCAAGCGGGAGAGGGAGCGCAGTGCCGATGTCGCTGTACCTTGGACCTTATAGGCGATTGCTCTCGGTTGGCGGGGAGGGGGACGATAGCCGCCGCCCGCGCCCTCCGCTACCGCTCCCCGCGATCACTGGTTCTGCGCAAAACGCGCAGCACCCGCGATCGGCGCCAGCCATTCCATTGCATGATCGGTGTAGATCTCGGCTTTGGGTTGTAGCTCCGCGGGATTGTCGAGGGTGCCGGCCTTCAGCAGCTCATCAGCAAGGCGATCGGCGCGGCTGCCGGCAAGGCCCTTGCGATCGATGCCAATCGTCTGGCGCGTGTCGTCGTGACATTCACGCGCGGATTGGCTGTCATGGAGCGCGCTGGATACAGCCGCAAGCAGTTGAAAGAATCAGCCGCGACCTTCGTCGATGCGCTGTTCGGCCCGGCGATCCCTGTATCCAGATGAAGCAGAACATGCCGTGGCTGGCGCGGCGGTAAAGCACCCATGCCAGCGGCGGTCGGCTACTTTGGGCTACTTTGCATGGGGTTGTTTTCGATATTTTAGTCGGGAGCGCGGGGCGGCCTCAGGCCGCGACCGATCGCAGGAAGTCGTCGATGCAGTCGAAGACCAGGTCCGGCGTCTGCACCGACATGTAATGCCCGGTGCGGAGTTCGATGTAGCGCGCGCCGGGAATGCTCTTGGCCGTGCCTTCGGCCATCGCCGCTGGTCGGACGCGGTCGAGGCTGCCGCCGATCACGAGCACCGGCACGCTCAGCCTGGCCAGTTCGCTCTGCATCTCGGCCGCCGCCAGCATGCGCCAGATCGTGGCGTAGCTCGAGGGATCGTTGCCGAGCCAGCGCGTCCGGAACCGCTCGAATCGCTTGAGGTCGGAGCGTAGCTCCGGGGCGTAGCCGTTCTGCATGGAATCCTCGACCGCGAAGGCCATGCCGGCGGCTTCGATTTTCGCGAGGCGCTCGAGGGCAGGGACGCGGCGTTCCGCAGCGATCCCGGTGGCGGGGCTGCCGACCACGACCGCGCTGGTGCGCTTGGGGTGCCGGGCCGCAAAATGCAGCGCGATCGCGCCGCCGACGGCGATCCCCGCCAGCGCCACTTTGCCGGCAATGCCGTAGGCATCCAGCAGCGCCGCGATATCGTCGACCATGGCGTCGAGCGTGAGCTCGCCACGCACTTTCTGCGACAGGCCGGCGCCGCGGGTGTCATAGCGCAGGACGCGGCGGGATTTGGCGAACCGCGGCGTGACATCGTCCCAGCTTTCGAGCGAGCCGCCCATCTCGTGAACCAGCACCAGCGTGCGCTCACCCGCGCCGGTCAATTCGCAGCGCAGCCCGACGCCATTGGCCTCAACGAAATCCATCTTGCGCTCCCCGGTTTCTTCCCGTTTGATCTTGTTGTTGTGCGTGACATGCCGGTCGGCGAGGTAGTCGGCGGCCCACGATAGCGGAGACGATCGGAATCGCAAATTCCGGAAGTCCGGGAGATGAGGTCTGGTCGTTGCCACCGATAAAACGGCGTGAATTCATAACGATTGTCGGCGGCAGTCTGGCATGGCCGCTCGCGGCTTATGGCCAGAAGAAGCCGATGCCGGTGGTCGGCTATCTTCACTTCGCCGAACCGAATTACGTTCCAACGGCGGCAGATTTCCTCCAGGGGTTGAATGAGGCCGGTTTTGTTGCCGGACAGAACGTCGCGGTCGAGTACCGCTGGGCTGAGGGGCGCTACGATCGTTTGTCGGCGATGGCGGCTGACCTCGTCGGACTTAAAGTCGATTTGATCGCCGCTTTCGGTCCGCCGCCTGCAAAAGCGGCGAAAACTGCGACTTCAGCCATCCCGATCGTTTTCGAGGTCGGCAATGACGCTGTGGAAGCGGGGCTTGTGGACAGTCTGGCCCGGCCCGGAGGTAACGCCACCGGCTTGAGCATCCTGTTCGTCCAACTCACCCCAAAGCGGCTCGAATTGCTTTGCGAGTTGATTCCCGGGGCGAGGACGATTGCGCTGCTGGTGAATCCGAATAGTCCGACCGCCGAACCCTCGCTTCGCGGGGCCCCTGAAGCGGCGCAAGCCAAGGGGGCGCAGCTTTTGGTCCTCAAGGCGGTCAACGAAAAAGAGATCGACGCGGCGTTTGACACCGCCGTCGCGTCAAAGGCCGACGGATTGATCGTGGCCGCCGATCCATTCTTTGACACACGTCGCGTGCAACTGGTCGCGGCGGCGGCTCGTGCCAAAGTACCCACCGTCTATTTTGAGCATGAGTTTTCCAACGCTGGAGGGCTGATGAGCTATGGGCCCAGCCTCGCCAGCGTCTATCGCCGAATGGGCATTTATGCGGGGAAGATTCTGAGAGGTGAAAGGCCGGCCGAATTGCCCGTGGAACAGCCGACTACCTTCCAAATGGTCATCAACCTCAAGACTGCCAGAGAATTGGGAATCACCGTGCCGCCGAAGCTGCTGTTCACCGCCGATGTGGTGATCGAATAGGGCTCTGGCATCGAGCTAGCCCAACGTCAGCCTTCGGGACTAGTGCGCCGGTTCGTCGCGTTTGACGTCGAGATGCTCGACCGCAAGCGATCGATAATGCGCGGCCATCTCTTTGTAATGATGCTTCGAGATCGGATCGGCCGCGGCTTCGGCGCGACGCTCGAACATCTCGGCCTTTTCCTGGAGCAATTTGGCTTGCGTCATGATGCTCTCCCGTCAGGCCAGGCAGGCGACGTAGAGGATGGCGGCGCCGATCACGGTGCCGATGGTCCAGAGGGCGGGATCCCAGCCTTCTGAATGGGCGCTGTCGTTTTCGAGGGGCGACATGACATGGCCTCCAATTTGGTTGGGGCGAGTACAGTCTGACTCTGTTTCCGAACGACTACGCCCGGGGGCCAAAATGGTTTCGTCCGCCGGCTATCGCTCGACATCTTGTGATCGGCCTTTGGGGGGCCAATTGAACGCCCCGGGGGCGGGCGGTGGCACCTCCGAATGGCCTTGTTTGCAAAAAGCCTTGTTCGGAAAAGGCCTTGGACGGCATTCCCAGGCTGTTGCGGCGCAAAAGCGGCGTCTGCTATACGGCGGGTGCGATTTCCCCGTTTGAGGCCTATATTTATGTCCGTAGATGCCGCCACCGTTCGCCGCATCGCGCATCTGGCGCGGATTGCGGTCACCGAGGCCGAAGTTCCCCATCTGCAGGGCGAGCTGAACGCGATGCTCGCCTTCGTGGAGCAGCTTTCCGAGGTGAATGTCGACGGCGTCGAACCGATGACCTCGGTGACGCCGATGGAAATGAAAAAGCGCCCCGACGTGGTCAATGACGGCGAGATTGCCGACGCCGTGGTGGGAAATGCGCCTGATACCGTGAACCACTTCTTCGTGGTGCCGAAGGTCGTTGAGTAAGTTCCATAGCGTTTTCAAGCGAAGTCTTCTGTTTCGAGATCGGAAATCCGATGTGTATGCTCTGCGACGATGAAAAGGCCTATCAAGCCTACATGAATTATGTCGACGCGATGGAGCGGCAGGGAAAGGTCGCGGATCCCGACAAGGCGATGGACGCCGTGCTCGATCAGCTCGAAGCCGCCGACAAGGCCCGCGCCCAGGAATCGAATAATCCCGCCAACGACAAGACGCTTTCCCCGTTCTTCTGCAGCCCGATCAATAAATGACCGATTTAACGTCGATGACGATCGCCGAGGCCAGGTCTGGCCTCGCGAGCAAGTCTTTCACCGCGCTTGAACTGACCGACGCCCATCTGGCCGCGATCGAGGCGGCGCGGGTGCTCAATGCCTACATATTGGAGACGCCGGATCAGGCCCGCGCCATGGCGCGCGCGGTCGACGCCAGGATCGCCAAAGGCGAGGGCGGTCCGCTGGCCGGTATTCCGCTCGGCATCAAGGACCTGTTTGCGACCAAGGACGTGCGAACCACCGCCTGCTCGAAAATCCTTGGCAATTTCGTGCCGCCCTACGAGTCGACCGTGACCTCGCAACTCTGGCGCGATGGCGCCGTCATGTTGGGCAAGCTCAACAATGACGAATTCGCCATGGGCTCATCGAACGAGACCTCGTGCTTCGGCCCGGTGGTCAATCCGTGGCGGCGCGACGGCTCCAACACCATGCTGGTGCCGGGCGGCTCGTCCGGCGGATCGGCGTCCGCGGTGGCAGCCCAGCTGTGCATGGGTGCGACCGCGACCGACACCGGCGGCTCGATCCGCCAGCCGGCGGCGTTTACGGCGACTGTCGGCGTCAAGCCGACCTACGGCCGCTGTTCGCGCTGGGGCATCGTGGCGTTCGCGTCCTCGCTCGACCAGGCCGGTCCGATCGCCCGCACCACGCGTGACGCCGCGATCCTGATGCGCTCGATGGCCGGCCACGATCCCAAGGACACCACCTCGGTCGATCGCGCGGTGCCGGACTACGAGGCCGCGATCGGCAAATCCGTGAAGGGCATGAAGATCGGCATCCCCAAGGAATATCGCCTCGACGGCATGCCGGCCGAAATCGAAAAGCTCTGGAGCGAAGGCGCAGCCTGGCTGAAGGCGGCCGGCGCCGAACTGGTCGAGGTGTCGCTGCCGCACACCAAATACGCACTGCCGGCCTATTACATCGTGGCGCCGGCGGAAGCCTCGTCGAATCTCGCGCGCTACGACGGCGTGCGTTACGGGCTTCGCGTACCCGGCCGCTCGATCGGCGAAATGTACGAGGACACAAGGGCCGACGGTTTTGGGGCGGAAGTGCGCCGCCGCGTCATGATCGGCACCTATGTGCTGTCGGCCGGCTATTACGACGCCTATTATTTGCGCGCGCAAAAAGTCCGCACGCTGATCAAGAAGGATTTTGAGGATTGCTTCGCCAAGGGCGTCAACGCGATCCTGACGCCGGCGACGCCGTCGGCGGCTTTCGGCATCGGCGAGAAGGGCGGCGCCGATCCGGTCGAAATGTATCTCAACGACATTTTTACGGTGACCGTGAACATGGCCGGATTGCCGGGCATCGCCGTTCCCGCGGGCAAGGACGCACAGGGCCTGCCGCTAGGCCTGCAACTGATCGGGCGTCCGTTCGACGAGGAGACGCTGTTCTCGCTCGGCGAGGTGATCGAAAAGGAAGCCGGCCGGTTCACGCCGGAGCGTTGGTGGTAGGCATGGCGGCGAACGCAGCGGATTTCAGTGCCAGCCTGTCGGCCTCTGTGCCGGCATCTGGGCTGGAGCCCCCGCTGACGGCGCTGTGGTGGGCCGCCAAGGGCCAATGGGACCAGGCGCACAAGATCGTGCAGGACGAAACGACCGCGGATGCTGCCTGGGTGCATGCCTATCTGCATCGGGTCGAGGGCGATCTCGGCAATGCCGGCTACTGGTATCGCCAGGCCGGCCAGCCGGTGGCCAAGGATTCGCTGGAAGCCGAATGGCAGCGGATCGTATCCGCAATGCTGGCGCATTAACCCTGTTTCAGCGGGGTCCGCCGGGCCACGCCGCCGCCACCTTTGATCATGATAGGTTAGTCGACGGGCGGGGGCCTGGGGCGGGAAGTCTGCGTGCGAGCGTTGAATTTACGGGCGTGGGTTCTGGGTGGTGTGGCCGTAGCGTTCGCTGCCTTCGCCGCAGGATGCGCGTCGGTCTACAATCTGCCCGGCAATGCGCCGCTGGGTACGGCGCTGGCGGACAACAATTTCGGCCGGGAACTTCCAGTCTACGACGATGACGTGCTGCTCGCGCTGTCGTTCTCCGGCGGCGGAACGCGGGCCGCGGCTTTCTCGTTCGGGGTGCTGAGCGAACTCGACCGCTCTCGGGCCGGCTCCGGCCAGTCCAAATCGCTGCTCGATCGGGTCGACTTCGTCTCCGGCGTGTCCGGCGGATCGGTGACGGCGGCGTATTTCGGCCTGAAGAAACGCGCGGCACTCGATGACTTCCGCGAACGTTTCCTGCTGCGAAACGCCGAAGAGGCACTCAATACCCAGTTGTCGCTCGGCAATATCGGCCGTGCGCTCGGCGGCGGCGTCAATGACAGCCAGTTCACCAACTGGCTCGATCGCAACCTGTTCGATGGCGCGCGGTTCGAAAGCTTCCGCGAGGACCGCCGGCCGCGGGTCTGGATCAACGCGTCCGATATCTACAACCGCACGCCATTCGTGTTCGGAAAGACCGCGTTCGACGCGCTGTGCAGCGACATCAGGCCCTATCGGGTTGCCGAGGCGGTTGCGGCGTCCGCCGCGGTGCCGCTGGCCTTCGCACCGATCGTGCTGGAAACCTATCCGGGCGGCTGCGCAGCGCCGTTGCCGGCCTGGCTCGAACGCGCCCGCAGCGATCCGAACGGGCAGCCATTGCTGAAATCATACGCGGAAGCCCATGCGCGTTACCGCGATGGCTCGATGCGTTATGTAAAGCTGCTCGATGGCGGCCTGGTCGACAATTACGGCCTGTCCGGTTTCAGCATCGGGCTCCTGGCGGCACAGCGCCCGTTCGAGCCGATTACCGAGCAGCAGGCCGTGAAGGTGCGGCGGATCATGTTCCTTGTCGTCGATGCGGGTCGCGGGATCTCCGGCGATTTCGCCCAGCGCATCGAAGGACCGAACGGCGTCGAACTGGTCGCGGCCGCCGCCGATACCGCTATCGATGCCAGCGTTCGGGCGAGCTATGCGGCGTTCTCGGCCCTGGCCACCGACTGGTCCGGCAAGGTGAGGCGCTGGCGCTGCGGTCTGTCGGCGGCCGAGCGCTCGCGCCTGGGCGTCGGCAAGAACTGGCGTTGCGGCGATATCAGCTTTGCCATCGACCGGGTGAGTTTCGACCAGCTTGGCCCGGCGCGCGCCGGTATTCTCAACGCCATCCCGACGCGGTTTGCGCTGCCGGCGGAGCAGGTCGATCTCCTGATCGAAAGCGGTGCCGACGCGCTGCGCCAGAGCAAGTCCTATCAGGCGTTTCGCCGCGGGCTTTGATCATCGGAATGCCAATTTCTCCGGCTTGACTGGCGCGGTCCATTGCGCGAAGCCCAAGCTAGGGAACCAGGTTCGGAAGCAGAATCCCATGAACGTATCGGTCAAACCGGCAAAGCTGATCAAGGGCGCCACGGGCGATTGGGAAATGGTGATCGGGCTGGAAGTCCATGCCCAGGTCACTTCCAATTCAAAGCTGTTCTCCGGCGCCTCGACCGAATTCGGCGGCGAGCCGAACACGCACGTCTCGCTGGTCGATGCGGCGATGCCGGGCATGCTGCCCGTGATCAACGAGGAATGCGTCCGCCAGGCCGTGCTCACCGGGCTCGGCCTCAACGCGCAGATCAACCTGCGCTCGGTGTTCGACCGCAAGAACTACTTCTATCCGGATTCGCCGCAGGGCTATCAGATCAGCCAGTACAAGTCGCCAGTCGTTGGCGAGGGCGTGGTCGAGGTCGAACTCGACGGCGGCCGCACCGTCAATATCGGCATCGAGCGGCTGCATTTGGAACAGGATGCCGGCAAATTGCTGCACGACCAGTCGCCGACCATGTCCTATGTCGACCTCAACCGGTGCGGCGTGGCGCTGATGGAAATCGTCTCCAAGCCGGACATCCGCGATGCCGAGCAGGCCAAGGCCTATGTGACCAAGCTGCGCTCGATCCTGCGCTATCTCGGCACCTGCGACGGCGACATGGAGAAGGGCAGTCTGCGCGCCGACGTCAACGTCTCCGTGCGCAAGCCCGGCGGGCCGCTCGGCACCCGCTGCGAGATCAAGAACATGAACTCGATCACCTTCATCGGCCAGGCGATCGAGTCTGAAGCGCGGCGCCAGATCGAAATCATCGAGGACGGCGGCACGATCGACCAGGAAACCCGGCTGTACGACCCCAACAAGAACGAAACCCGGTCGATGCGCTCCAAGGAAGAGGCGCACGACTACCGCTATTTCCCCGATCCCGACCTGCTGCCGCTCGAATTCAGCCAGGCCTATGTCGACGAACTCAAGGCCGGCCTGCCGGAATTGCCGGACCAGAAGAAGGCGCGCTTCATCGAAGCCTTCGGACTGTCGCCCTATGACGCCGGCGTGCTGGTGGCCGAGCGCGAGAGCGCCGACTTCTATGAAACCGTGCTGGCCGCGCTCGCCGACAAGGCCCGCGACGGCAAGCTCGCCGCCAACTGGGTGATCAACGAACTGTTCGGGCGTCTCAACAAGGAAGGCCGGGATATTACGGGCTCGCCGGTCTCCGCGGAGCAGCTCGGGGCGATCGTCGACCTGATCGGCGAAGGCACGATCTCCGGGAAGATCGCAAAAGACCTGTTCGAGATCGTCTGGCAGGAAGGCGGCGACCCGCGCGAGCTGGTCGCGACGCGCGGCATGAAGCAGGTCACCGACCTCGGCGCGATCGAAAAGGTGGTCGACGACATCATCGCGGCCAATCCGGACAAGGTCGCCCAGGCGAAAGCCAAGCCGCAGCTCGCCGGCTGGTTCGTCGGCCAGGTGATGAAGTCGTCCGGCGGCAAGGCCAATCCGCAGGCCGTGAACGATCTTCTGAAAGCGAAGCTCGGCATCTGAGCGTCCCGTAACGGGACGACTTCGTCGTCATTCGGTGCTACCGTGTCGTCACCTCGGGTGCGACGGCGTCATCACCCGGGATGAATTCGTCGTCGCAGCGGGACGAGCTTGTCGTCGCCGTATGTCGCGATCGATACGCGCGAGCATGCGCCGATGGTCCGTCACGATCCAAAACCCGGCGTCGCGACCGCCAGCGCCCGTCCGAATCGGTTGTCGCGATTCGTCCAAAAATTCGATTTTGGCGAGCGCCGATGAGACGCCAACGCTGTGACCATGAAAATTTTTTTATTGCCAAATAGTGCGACTCAGAGTCCGTGCCGGCGGCTTTTTCGCGGCATCAACGAGTCGCGATGACACCCAATACGCATCGATCGCTGTCGGTGCGAATTAAAGAAACATCTGCGGCACAGGCGCTTCCTTCAATATTGACAAATGCCGATGTCGGCGGCTGCGGCACTTTTTGCATCGACATGCGAACGTGTTGTGGTGTCGCCGGTGGTGATGCTTCGCACGCTCCCACATTGCTGCGTCAACACTTCCTTAAGCGGGACGCTGTTTTTTTGAATGTGTTGGTGTATTCGGGAGGTAGTGCATTTCGATTCCCGAGTGCACGCAGCGATTAAGCCATCTCACTAACATCAGGAGGGCAACATGGCCAAGAAAGCTAAGAAGGCGAAGAAGGCGAAGAAGGCGAAGAGCGCAGTGAAGAAGACTGCGAAGAAGACCAAGAAGGTCTCCAAGAAGAAGTAACTTCGCTTCTGACAAAATTGCCGGCGGCTTGATGCCGGCACGTCACACGAGCTCCAGGGCGAAATCGCAAGATTGAAATCCGGAAGCTCTGGTCGACGAAAGAGGGTGTCGGCGAGACATCAGGTCAAACGGCTGGATCGTATTTCGAAAGAGTTCGCTCTCTCAAAGACGGTCCGGCAGAAGAAACAGGTTTTCTTCGTTCGGTGCGGATCGGACGATCCGCAATTTCGCCGGGCCCAAAGCCCGGACTGAAATCTGGTCCTGACGTGTTCGCCGACGCCCTCGTTCCCCGGAATGTCCCGTTCCCGGGAACGCTTCGCTTCCGAGGCAGGCCTCGTTTCCCGGAACGGCTCGTTTCCCGGAACGCCTCCCGCGCTGCTGGCGCCAGGCTTCATCCCTTCCAGACTCGCTCCCGATCATTCGCAACACGCAGCCCGTTGGCTCCGCCGGTCAGTGGCGGCGCGCCCGTCACGGCCCGATTGTGTTGCCTTTCAACTTGCGGCCCGTGCCGGCAGGTAACCGCAGGACGTTGGCGCAATGGTTATCGTTGTGCCAAGCGGCAGGGTAAACCGAACTTCACGATCTCTGACTTATCGCTGCGAGACAGGCACTTCTACGATTTCGCGATCGGCCGCGCGGCACGCGCGTTTACATCCCGTTCATCGCGATACTTAAACTGCCCTTCAAATTTGATCGGTCATGATCCATCCCAACAAGCCGGCAAACGGCAAGCGCACGACGACAAGATCATGCGCCGGAATAACGGGACGTTTTGACAGTGGACAGGGGCCGCGCTCGGGGGAGGGCGGCCAACAACAAAAACAGGAGACAGGGATGTTTCAGGGGCACTTTGATCTGGATACCGCAACGCCGGTGGAAGCCACCGCTATTCCGGACGTGCTGTTCGAGCGCGGCCTTTACTGGGCGAGCGGCCGTTCCGGTGTCGTCAATCTGGTCGCCGCTCATAAATGGTTCAATCTCGCAGCCTTGAAGGGGCGCCCTGACGCGATCTCCATGCGCCGCGAGGTCGCCGAGATGATGTCGGACGCCGAGATCGCCGCCGCCCAGCGCGAAGCGCGGGCCTGGATGACCGCGCACTAGGGTCTTCAGTGCTGCGGTGAATATTCCGCCGTTCCGATTTGTCGATCGCCGTTCGAGGGCAAGAGTGCACGGGCTGCCTCGTCTTCGGGAAGCTGGCTCGCTTAACGCGGGGTTAATGTGCGACGCTGATCGGCCCGGGCGGATCACGATCACCTTCAAGGGGCCCACCTCGACACCGTCGCCTCTGCGCGGTCCAATTTTTTAGATGACCCTGAACCTGGACGGCGATAGGTTGTTGGCGGCCTGAAGACGCCGATCGATACCGAGCGCAGGCTGGCCGCGGTTTAGGCGGGCTGGTCGTCGCCATCGCCACCGCCGTGAACGGCATCGTCCGGTGCAAATCGTCAGCGGTCACGCGCATTTGGTAGGAAGTCGAATTTGACGGCTGCGAGCGAAAAGGCCTTCCGACGCGGATTGGCGGCTTTTCAGTCCGGTAGTCTGGACGAGGCGGAGAAAGTCTTCAGGAGACTGCTGCGCGAGCATCCGGGACATCCGCACATCGTCGGGATTCTGGGAACAGTTCTGGCCGCCGCGAAGAAGTATGGCGACGCGGAGCCGCTCCTCCGCGCTGCGCTCGCCATCAACCCGAATTCGCATACGATCCTGTACAATTATGGCCTCGTCCTGAAAGGCCTGCAACGGCCGAACGACGCGCTCGGCTGCTTTAGCCGATGCATCGCCATCAGCCCCAACGATGCCGAAACGTTCAATAATCGCGGAACGGTTCGCAACGACCTGCGAGATTACGCCGGCGCAATCGTCGATTTCGACCGGGCCATTGCCTTGCAGCCGGGCTATTCAGCCGCCCTCGGCAACAAGGGCAAATCGCTGATGGAACTCGGCCGCCATGAAGATGCGCTGGCGGCCTATGACGCGGCCATCAAGCTCAAGCCGGACGTCCTCGAAAGCTGGCTTGGCCGCGGCGATGTGCTGCACAAGCTCAAGCTTCACCGGGAGGCCGCCAATGCCTTCGCACGCGCCATGGAGTTGCAGCCGCGATATCCCTTTATAAAAGGAATTCTGCTGCATCAAAAATTGCTCGGTTGCGACTGGAAAGACGTCGGCGAATCCATCGCAGATATCGAACGTGACATGCTGGCGGGCAGGCTGGCCGCCGAGCCGTTCGGATGGCAAGGGATCGCGAGCACGGCACGCAGCAATCTGCTGTGTGCCAGGCTTTACAACAGGGAAAAATATCCCGCCAAACCGGGGCGCGCTCCCGTTGCCGCCGCAAGCGCCGATGGAAAGATACGCGTCGGCTATCTGGCGGGAGAATTCCGCGATCAGGCGACCTCACACCTTCTCGCGGGAGTCCTGGAGCATCACGACCGGTCGCGCTTCGAGATTCACGCGTTCGACAATGGCTGGGATGATTCCAGTGAGACCCGAAGACGGATCGAAGCTGCGGTTCACGCCATCGTCGGCATCCGGCAGCTTGATGATGAGCGGGCGGCCGCCGCCGTCCGCGAGCGGCAGATCGATATTCTCGTCAATCTGAACGGTTATTTCGGCGAAGACCGGACCAATGTCTTTGCGCAACGCCCGGCGCCGATCCAGGTCAACTATCTCGGATTTCCAGGCACCATGGGCGCAAGCTACATGGACTACATCGTCGCCGACCGTCGGGTGATCCCGGAAGCAGACAGATCCTGCTACGAGGAGAAGGTGGTCTATCTGCCGAATTGCTACCAGGCCAATGACCGCAAGCGGCGTATCGCCGACACCGTGTTCAGCCGGGAGGCGCTCGGACTGCCAAAGGACGGTTTCGTCTTTTGCTGCTTCAACAACAACTACAAGATCATGCCGGCTATGTTCGATTGCTGGATGCGAATCCTCAAGCGCGTTCCCGACAGCGTGCTCTGGCTGCTCGCCGACAATGCGGAGGCCAAGGCCAACCTCTGCAAGGAGGCCGCCGCGCGCGGTCTCGATCAGGCGCGGATCGTGTTTGCGGACCGCATGCAAGTCGCCGACCACCTGGCGCGGCACAGTTGCGCCGACCTTTTCCTGGATACGCTGCCTTACAACGCCCACACGACGGGTAGCGACGCGCTCTGGGCCGGGCTGCCGATTCTGACATGCGTCGGCGAAAGTTTCGCCGGCCGGGTCGCGGCCAGCCTGCTCGACAACGTCGGCCTGCCGGAACTCATCACGACTTCCTACCTCGATTACGAAGAGCGCGCGGTCGAGTTTGCCACGCATCCGGAACGGCTGGCCGGCTTGCGGCAGCGATTGATCGCCAATCGTCTAACGGCAACGCTGTTCGATACCGAGCTCTTCACGAAGCATCTCGAACAGGCCTACGTCATGATGCACGCGCGCCGTCAGGCAGCCCAGGCGCCGGACCATATTGCTGTCCCCGGGTGACACGGGCAGGGAGCCAGCTGCGCGCTTGCCGCATGCAACCGGTCGGGCGTCAGTTCGGGCGATCCATGATGTTGAGGAACTTCACGGGCGACATTCGCGATCTCAGCGCCTCGATATACGACTGACGCAATTTGGTCTGACGCCGCCGGTCATACTCGCCCAGCAACAGCACCGGCAAATCGTAGGACGCGTAAACGAGATCCAGGATCGCGACAGCCCGCAGCAAGGCGTCGTCGCTGTAGCTGTCCAGACGGGTGAAATCCCGGACAAAGATCGCGTCAGCCCACAACAACTGGCTCATGGGCAAGAATGGATTGGTCGGAGCGAAAGGCCTGAACGGCCGGCCGCCGACATCGATCATTTTATGGAGCACGAAACCCTGGTCGCGGAGAAAGCACTGGACGTCGCCGAACAGCGGCTGTTCCCGATACATCGGCAGGAATTCGACCTCGCACTCGATGACGACGGTGTCGGCGAGAGTCTTGGTGCCGTGACGCATGATTTCGAGTTCATAGCCCTGAACATCGATCTTGAGAAAATCCACGCCAGGGCGGGGCTCGAGGTCATCCAGGCGGACGGTTTCGACGCTTTCGGTGGCCTGGACATGAAAATTTCCGGCGGGATCCGCGCATCCGATAGTCGTGAACAGGTCGATGACACCGGGGTCGGGGGCCAGCAGCGACGAACATCCGGGATAGCGGGTGCGGTGGAATGTTGCCGGCTTGCCGTCTCCGAGGAAGACGGGAAGGTAACGGTAGGGGCCTTTCCGGTCTTTCAGGCGGGCGTATTCCGCTGGATTCGGCTCGAACCCGGTGACTTCAGCGAGCCCCGCCTTCAACAGCGCGTGGTATCGCTCCTGGCCGACATCCATGGCCCCGACATCCAGTATGCGTATGGTCGGAATCGCACGCTTGAAAATTGTATCGAGGCCCAAATTCGCTGTCATTTTCGTCATCTCTCCGGGCGGTAAGGGTAGGTGGCCTGTCGACTTTAGACAAGCTTGCGTTCGGCGCTCGGCAAACCGGTCCGCGAACAATTCCAATGTTCCGGCGGCTGCGTTGCGCGGTGAATTTTATATCCATCGCGTGCGCGATCAGGGAACGGGGAAGTTGACGTTGCTGGGGGCGATGGGGACGGACAGAAACCACGCATCAACAGTCAGTCAAGAGGACGTTCAGTCACCGAACGAGCTTATTCTCTTCGACGAGTTGCTCGGCATGCTCAAAAAGGACGATGTGTTCCCCAAGAAATTTCTCGGCGACCTGTTCCGCTCGGCCGGGCAGCAGGTGAACGTTTGAAAATGACGGCCATCTGATCTTGCTTTCGTCGATTTGGGATATTGCTGGGCTGATCGGTCCGATCTAGAGTTTTGTCATGGAAGACACAGTTACAGAGGCGGTCAGGAAGCAGTACGAGGCGTATAGCTATCCACCCCCGATTGAGGACGCCGAGAAATTCCTGAGGAAATGGGGACCGCTTACTTGTGATCCCAAATTTGCGGGCATTCAGTTGTGGCCCGAGGGCCGACCTCGGCAAGACCTGCGCATATTGTGCGCCGGTTGCGGCTCCTCCCAGGCGCCTCTGATCGCCCTTAATAACCCGGACTGTTCTGTCCTTGGTATCGATCTTTCCGAGACCAGCCTCGCTCATTCGAACCGTCTTCGCGATCGACACGGCCTCGCCAACCTTGAACTTCGGCAAATGAGCCTGCTCGATGTCGGCGAGTTGAATCGCTCCTTTGACCTGATCATTTGCACCGGCGTTCTTCATCACCTTCCCAATCCGGACGCCGGATTGAAGGCTCTCGCAGAGGTACTCGATCCATCGGGAAGCATGGCAATCATGCTTTACGGGAAGACCGGGCGCGCTGGAGTATATCTACTCCAGGATATCTTGCGGCGACTTGGGGCCGGTCAAAATGCCGAGGGCCTCGCGATGGCCCGTGAACTTTTGAAGTTTGTCCCATCGCACCATTATCTGATCTCGACGACCGGCAAACTACCCAATGACCTCGCAGAGGATGCGGGGATCGTAGACATGCTGCTTCACCCGCAGGACAGAGCGTACTCGGTGCCGGAGATCATGGAGTTTGTTGAAACGGCTGGGCTGATTTTCTTCGGTTGGAGCGACAATGCCCTCTACTGCGCCGATCGGTTTCTGAGCGGAGAGATGCTGGAAAGGGTTTTGGCGCTCCCGGCCGCGGAGCAGTGGGCCGTCATCGATAATCTTACCGTGCTGAACTCAAGGCACGATTTTTTCGTCAGGAAGCCCCACAACATGCGCTTCCTTACCCGTTTTGATACCGATGATTTTCTGTCGTATGTCCCGCTCGTTCGATCCGGCGTTAGACTTGCCGGTGACGTCAACTCATTGATCTTGACGCGCGCTTCGCTTGAAGGGGAAGTTGTTACCCCAATATCGAAATCGGATGCCCTCCTGCTGGAGCAGGCAGACGGAAAGAAGAGCATAGCGCAAATTCTGTCCCACTCCTTGTCCACGGGGGGTGAGCCCGAACAAAGGACGAATTTCGCCCGCGCCGTCTTCGAGCGCATGTGGCGATCGGGGCATCTCCTGTTTGGCAGATCCAACTCCTAGCCCAGGTCGAGGAACCGGACGGCGCGGCGGTGTTGAACGCGCTGGCGCCGCCGTAGCAGGGGAATCTGTCGACTATGATCGTCCGAAGGACTGGCTGACGAATTGGGGTGGCGGGCCACGCCCGATGAAGATGGGTCCTATGTCTACGCCATAGCCCTCCATTGATCCGCAGGCTGGCCGGAGTCTCTCATCCCTGAGCTAGACTAGTCTAGCGTTGCACTGGGGCTCGAGTGTGTATATAGTGATGAATCTATACACAATGATCGATCGGGCGAGCTGCGATGCGGACCAACATCGAAATCGATGATGAGTTGTTATCCCAGGCCATGACGGCGACGGGCTTGGCGACCAAACGCGCCACGGTTGAGGAGGGTTTGCGTCTGCTTGTCCGGCTACGCAAGCAGACGAAGGCGCTGACGGAACTCAAGGGATTGGGTTGGGAGGGCGATCTCGGGGAGATGCGTCAGGGCCGCCCTCCACGTCGGTCATGATTCTCGTCGACAGCTCCGTCTGGATTGCGCACCTGCGCGGGCATCGCACGTCGGCGACCGACAAACTGGAGGAAGCCGTTGCACGGGAACCGCTCCTGGTTGGTGATCTCATCCTGCTCGAAATTCTTCAGGGCGCTCGGAACGACGCCCATGCCATGCGCATTGAACGCGGATTGCGCCAGTACGCGATTGTGCCTCTCCTGGATGCCTATCTAGCCCCTCGTGCCGCCCGAAATTACCGCAAGCTGAGAGAACTGGGCATCACGATCCGGAAAACAGCCGACATTATCATCGGCACCTTTTGCATCGAACATCGCCACGCGTTGCTGCACGATGACCGCGATTTTGCGCCTATGGAGGAGCATCTTGGTCTCAAGGTCGTGTAAAACGCCTCCTCCCGCTTCTCGTCGTTCCGAGTAACGGCGAGCATGGGACCGGGGCTCGTCGGTTAGTAATCGTGGCCTGGCTGGACAGACCTGTTACCTATGTCTCCGGGCTGGACAGACATTGGGGTGGCGGAGCCGGAGGGATTCGAACCCTCGATAGGCCTTTACAAGCCTATAACGGTTTAGCAAACCGCCGCCTTCAGCCACTCGGCCACAGCTCCATGATGGCGGATATGCCTGACACGAGGGCAAGCCGCAAGCGGCAGATTTGGGTTAGGCCGTGTCCATTTGGTGGCGCCGCCGCCTCGGGCGCGGCTTGCGCGCCGGGGCCATGGCAGCGGAGCTGCTTTTGGCTGCCTCTTTCGGGGTTTTGGCTTTGCGCGCGCTTGGCCAGCGAAACACGCCTGATGCGAGCACGATTCGAACGTGACTCTCGAACGTGTCTTGGGATGCTGGCAATATCTGGCTTCGAGGCCGTTGGCAGAACAACGTCGCCTTCGAAGCGTTCTGCTCGATCGTTCGGACTTGCGAGCACGCCTCGATTCCGCGACCGCATGGTCCATGACGCAAGTACATCGCGTCAGCAGGATTGCGCCGCAGGTTTCATTTCGAGCCCGAAAAATAAGAGCTTTTGCGATTTCACAAGCGGTGGCGTCGGCGAACCGTCGTCGCCGCCACGGTCGCAAGCAGCCGTTTTGGGGCCGCTAGCCCTTCATCTTGGCCATGCTTTGTCGTGCATTCCGCGTCCGAAGCGCTGCTGCTCGCTCATCAGCCGTCTTTTACAGTGATCGTGTGACGCGCGTGTAGGGATTCGGCGGTCTCAGCCGTTCGATTCGATCGGAAAGGTGGTTTGGAGGGGAGGAGGAGGGCGCGGGCTGCTTGCGGCAACCTTTCAGGCGGCAAATGGAACAAGTATAAAATATTGAACAAAAACAATAGTTTGCATGGAGGCCTCGATCGCGGATGCGTGTTATTTGTGCAACACCGTTTGGAAAAGGCGCGGAGTCGGGCTGTTCGAAGCGGTTCCTTTGTTGCGTGTGCAGAAGTCCTCGGTAATTGTGATCGGGCGACGGAGGGGGGCATCCCGAGGTCGTCCCGTTAGGTGGTTCGCTTAAGTCCCTCGCGTTCATGCGGGAGTGTCCGAAGGCGCGAAGCGACTAAGCGGGTTTCAAGGGATTAAGGGAACCAACCTGAGGGTGTCTGACACCCGGCGGATCCGGAACCTTCCCTACAGAGCAACTTGGAGGTTTAACATGAAGATGGTTAAGAGCCTTATTCTCGGCTCAGCGGCGGGTCTCATCGCCATGAGTGGAGCTCAGGCTGCCGATCTTCCCGTCAAGGCCAAAGCGGTCGAGTACGTGAGGATCTGCTCCCTGTACGGTGCTGGTTTCTTCTACATTCCCGGCACTGACACCTGCATCAAGCTGGGTGGTTACGTCCGTATCGACACCACGTTCAACGGTTCGACCTACGGTCAGGCCGCGTGGAACGGCGATCTCGGTCAGCAGAACCGCTACCGCGATTACTTCGCTTCCCGTTCGCGTATGGCGCTCACGGTCGATACCCGCACCGCCACCGAATACGGCGTTGTCCGTACCTTCGGTCAGGCCGACTTCCAGTTCAACAACCTCGGCGGCAGCACTGCCAATCCGGCCGTGTTGGGCGCTCCTGGCGTCAACTCGAACCTGCTCAGCACCCCCGGCGGCGGCTACGTCGCGGTTGAAATGGTGTTCATCCAGTTCGCTGGTTTCACCTTCGGTAAGTCGGCTTCGGCCTACGCGACCCCGTGGCATGGTTATCCAGGCAACAACAATTCGTACCTGCTGGGCGGTCATGACACCGTCACGGGTGTGAACAACATCCAGTACACCGCGCAGTTCGGCAACGGCGTGTCGGCCACCATCGGTCTCGATGATCCGACCGTGTTCAACCGCACTGTTGTCGGCAATCTTTCGGTTGGCCTCCCGGTCGCCGGATCTGGCGTACCCGTCAACGCCTACGGCGGCACGCATGCTCCGGACATCGTCGGTAACATCCGCGTTGACCAGGCTTGGGGTCTGTTCCAGGTTTCGGGTGCGGCTCATCTCGTGAACGCTTCCTACAACGTGCTGGGCGCTGGTGCCGCTCCGACCGCCCTGTCGGAAATCAACGGACATCCCGACGACAAGTGGGGCGGTTCGGTGATGGCTGCGTTGCAGATCAAGAACATCCCGACCGGTGCTGGCGACGATCTGAAGATCGACGTGAGCTATGCCAAGGGTGACACGAAGAACGTGATCTCCACCTCCGCTGGTTCGCCGCAGTTTGCGATGTTCGGCGGCACTGGTGTTGCCGGCGCATACCAGAGCGTCGGCTACGGTGTAACAACCGACGCGATCTACTCGGGCGGCGTCGGAGGCGGTGCCACGCAGGGTCTGAAGCTGACCACGGCTTGGGGCATCCGTGGTGCGTTCAACCACAACTGGGATCCCTACTGGTCGAGCAGCCTTTTTGGTAGCTACTCTCAGGTTATGTATGATGGCAACGTCCTCGATCCGACCTCGGCCAAGGGCGCTTTTTGCAACGCCTATAACGCTGCAACCGGGGTAAAATCGGCCGACTACAGCTGCAATCCGAACTTCAACGTGGCTCAGATCGGCGTGGTCACCCGCTGGACTCCCGTCAAGAACCTGACGTTCTCGGCTGAAGTCGGCGCGTTCTTCCTCGACCAGAAGTTTACCGGTACGAACACTTTGGTTGCTGCGCCTCCGAAGCCGATCGCGGTCTACGAGTACAAGGACCAGAGCACGGTTTACCTGAACGTTCGCGCTCAGCGTAACTTCTGATCCCGAAAGACTTGAAACACTCGGAGAACCCCCGGCAGGCAACTGCCGGGGGTTTTCCTTTGTCCGGACGAGGAGAGGTCGCCGCCGCGCCGGCCTGATGCCAGCAACGGCATCACGTTTCCGGGAAGGGATGCCCGCAGCCTGAATAAACCCGAAGCGATGGTGTTAGCTTCTCGAGTTCCGGCGGGAGCTTTTCGTGATCAAAATCGGGAGAAAAGCATGAGCAAATACGCAATCCGGCTGACGGTATTCGCGCTCTTTTCGGTCTTGCTGGCGACGACGCCGGCGGTTCGCCAGGCTTATGCGGGTGGCGATCCGCCAGCGTCCGATCCGCCGTCATCGTCCAAGAAAAAGAACGGCGGGACGTCCTATAGGGAAGAGCCGGCGTTCGTGAACGGCTACCGCGCAGCCTACACCACGATCTACGACCGCAACGACTACACGGCGGCGATCGGCCAGCTCAGGGCGCTCGATCACGACGACAACGCCGCCGTCGCCAACCTGATCGGCTACTCCTATCGCAAGCTCGGCGACTACAAGGTGTCGCAGGTCTGGTACGAGCGCGCGCTCAAGGCCGACCCCAACCACGTCAAGACCTGGCAGTATTATGGTCTCTGGCAAGTCGAGCAGGGCAACCGCGACCAGGCGCAGTATCACCTCAACCGCCTGGCCCAGCTCACCGGCACTTCAAGCGAGGAATATCGCTCGTTGGCGGCAGCGCTCGACAAGCAGCCGGGGACCGGTCTGGTCTACTAATACGGATATGAAAGATAAATGGGTCGCTTGCTGCCCATGCTTCGAGACGCTCGCTTCGCTCGCTCCTCAGCATGAGGTTGTGGTGTTTCAACACAGGTTGGACCTCATCCTGAGGAGGCGCGAAGCGAGCGTCTCGAAGGATGGGCTGCAGTCCCGATTAGCGATTCCAGGTACTAGCTAGGTCGTTTCGATCGGCCGCGTCGCGCAACCTGATGCGGGGCGGGTAGAAGCGGACGCGCTATTCGACGCTGCCGCGGTGCAGGTCGGCTTCGATCTGGAGCCGCGAGCCGCCGCCGAACCGCGCACGGTAGACCTGCAGGTTCTCCATGATCCGCTGCACGTAGTTCCGCGTCTCGGAGAACGGGATCTGCTCGACCCAGTCGACCGCGTCGACCTTGGGATCGCGCGGATCGCCATAGCGCTCGACCCATTTTCTAACGCTGCCACGGCCGGCATTGTAGCCGGCGAAGGTCATGATGTAGGAGCCGCGATAGTCCTCGAGCAGGCCGCCGAGTTCGGCGGCACCGAGCGTGGCATTATAGACCGGATCGGTCTTCATCCGGCTGAGGTCGAAGCTGACACCGGCCCGCTTGCAGACGTAGCGTCCGGCGTCGGGTGTCACCTGCATCAGTCCGTAGGCCTGGGCCGGCGATACCACTGCCTGATTGAAGGCGCTTTCCTGCCGGGCGATCGAGTAGACGACGCTTGGCTCGACTTCCGGACCGATCTGCCGGAACGCCGGGATGCCGTTGACGGGATAGGCGTAGTGGTCGAACGGCAGCCCGCGATTGAGCGCGGCCTTGCCGAGCAGCAGCATCCCGCGCGCGTCGTTGTTGCGTGCGGTGAGTTCGGCTAGGCCGACCAGGGCGTCGGGATCGCCGTTCTCGCCCATGTCGGCGAAAATCGGAATCGCGATTTCGCGCTCGTCGAGCTCATAGAGCAGTTGCACGGCGCGGACGATCTCCAGCCGTTCGACACCGCGGCCGCGGCCGGTCGGGGCGCCGTTCAATTCGAGCTGCGGCAGGCCGAGCTTGGCGCGCGCCAACTGGCCATAATAGCTGGTCGACTGTTCGGCGGCGCGGGCATAGGCGGCGCGGGCTTCCTGCGCGCGGCCTGCGGCTTCCGCCGCGCGGCCTTGCCAGTAGCCGGCGCGCGCCAGCGCCGTCGGGTTGACGCTGCCGACGCCGATGCGGGCGAAATGCTGCGCGGCCAACGCCGGATCGTTCAGGAAGCGCAGTGCGATCCAGCCGGCGGTGAATTCCTGCTCGGTCTTGTAGATATCGCGCGACGGCAGCGCCGCGTCCCGCGCGATCAGGTAGGCGGTGCGGTGTTCGCCGACATCGAGCATCTTGCGCGACAGCAGCCGTCGTTCGATCCACCATTCGTCGAGATTGTGCAGGCGGCTCGGGTCCTTCGGCGCGCTTAGCATCAGTTGCGCGGCCTCGGCGAATTTCTCCTCGCGGCGCAGCAGCTGGATTTTCGCGAACAGATAGCCGGCATCGCCGCGCAGTTCGCTCGGCACCGCCTCGAGCAGTGCCCTGGCGTTGGAGGCCTTCCGGTTCGAGGCGATGCGGGCCTTGGCAAGCGCGACATGGCCGGAGCCCAGCCGCTTCGCGGCACGCATGCCGCCGGCTTCCTGCTCGGTGCCGTAGAGCAGGTTGTCCATCCGTGCCTTGTGATCGCCCGCCGTCAGCAGCGCGCCGAACAGGTCGAGCGCCGTGGTCTCGGTATCTTCCGACATGCCGTCGCCGCGCCAGGCCTCGCGCACCAGGCGTTCGGCATTGCCGCGATCGCCGCGCCCGATCATCACCCGCGCCAGCGCGAAGCGGCCCTTGGCCGAGATCGGGGATTCGTTTTCAAACGAGGACCAGACCGTGGCGTCGTCGCGATGGTCGTCCCAAAGCGCGGCCTCGATGCGCCGTCGCAGGAGTGTCTGTGACGGCCAGCTCGGATTGGCCGAAACGAAGGCGCGATAGCGCTCGACGGAAGCGCCGTTGTCGTCGCTGCGCAGGATCAGCCATTCCGCGAGCTTGCGGGCGACCGGATCGGAGATCACGGCTTGCGACTGCGTGGCATCGGAAGGTTTGTGCTTGCGCACGAGCTCGATGACGTTCTCCAGCGCATCCTTGTCGGATTGCGGCGTCGACGACGTCGTGGCGACCGCTGCCGGCGTCACCTGTCTGCGCGGCGGCGGCAGGGCGGCATGCTGCCGCGTCGCGGGTGCCAAAGAAGGCGTGGCTGCAAGAGAGGCTGAAGGTGCGGCCAGCCGCGCGGGTGCCGTCGCGGCAGGGCCGGCGGCGGTATTGGTGGCGGCCGGCTGCCTGGGAACGGCACTGCGCGCGATCGGCCGCGGCTTCGGCAATGGAACTTTCGGCTTGGCCCACGCCTCGACCGAGAGCGCGGACAGGCCCAACGTCAACCCAAGGACCAGCGCCAGACTTGTCGCCAGTGCGGTCGATCGCAATGCGGCTGCGCGGGCGGAAGGGATCACGGCTTTCCTTTGCGGCGGCGAATCATTCAATCGCTCAAGCGTTAGGTCTATTTGATTGAATATGTGGACAGAATGAGAAAAAAGTCGCAGCGGCGCCTGTTTGCGCCATCACCACGGCAAAATCGCGGCTATAGCTTTGGGGCCTGAAGCGGGTCCCGGGTTGACGGCGAGAACGACGTGAAAACAAGGCGCTAGACGACTATACCGAACGGCCTTTCGCCTGATGGCCAGACCCGGTATGAATTGAAATCCCACGATCGGTCGCGCCGTATCTGAAGCGTTTGGAGGAAGTCCATGGCAGCCAAGACAAATTTACAGGGGTCTTTCACTGCCTTGGTTACGCCATTCAAGAACGGCTCGCTCGACGAAGCGGCCTTCCGCGGCCTCGTGAGCTGGCAGATCGAGCAGGGGTCGCATGGTCTCGTTCCCGTTGGCACCACCGGAGAGAGCCCGACGCTCAGCCATGATGAGCATCACCGGGTGGTCGAGTTGTGCATCGAAGAGGCGAAGGGTCGCGTGCCGGTCATCGCCGGTGCCGGCTCGAACTCTACGCGCGAAGCCGTCGATCTGGCGGTCCATGCGGAGAAAGCCGGCGCCGATGCCGTGCTGGTGGTGACGCCGTATTACAACAAGCCGACCCAGGAAGGGATGTATCAGCACTTCAAGGCGGTAAATGACGCGATCGGAATCCCGATCATCATCTACAACATCCCGCCGCGCTCCGTTGTCGACATGTCCGTGGAAACCATGACCCGGCTGTTCGAACTGAAGAACATCGCCGGCGTCAAGGACGCCACCGCCAATCTGGCCCGCGTCTCGCAGCAGCGCCACGCGATGGGACCGGATTTCATCCAGCTTTCCGGCGAGGACATGACGGCGCTGGCCTATATGGCCGCGGGCGGACATGGTTGCATCTCGGTTGTCGCCAATGTGGCGCCAAAGCTGTGCGCCGATCTGATGTCCGCGGTCCTCAAGGGCGATTATGCCACCGGACTGAAAATTCAGGACCGGCTGATCCCGCTGCATGACGCCATCTTCAAAGAGCCGGGCCTCGCCGGAGCCAAGCATGGGCTGAAGCTGCTGGGGCGGCTGGACGAAGAAGTGCGTCTGCCGCTGATGACGGTGACGCCGCCAACCGGCGCGGTGATCCGCGACGCCATGGTGCATGCCGGCCTGATCAATTAAGCTGGCCGCTCGCTTCGCCTGTTGAACGAAGAAGGGAATCTATCATGCTGAAGGAATTCCGCGACTTCGCCATGAAGGGCAACGTGGTTGACCTCGCGGTCGGCGTCATCATCGGCGTGGCCTTCGGCGCGATCGTGACCTCGCTGGTCGGCGATATCATCATGCCGGTGATCGGTGCGATCACCGGCGGGCTCGATTTCTCGAACTATTTCACCGGGCTTTCGAAGGCGGTTTCAGCGACCAATCTTGCTGACGCCAAGAAGCAGGGCGCCGTGCTGGCCTGGGGCAATTTCCTCACGCTGACGATCAATTTTCTGATCATCGCCTTCGTGCTGTTCATGGTCATTCGCGCCATGAACAAGCTGAAGCGCAAGGATGAAGCCGCTCCCGCCGCGCCGCCGAAGCCGACGGCCGAGGTGGTGCTGCTGACCGAGATCCGCGATCTCCTCAAGAAGGCTTGATGTGGCCGAGAAGAACGAACGCCCGATCAAGATCGTCGCCGAAAACCGCAAGGCGCGGTTCAACTACGCGATCGAGGACACGATCGAGACCGGCATTGCGCTGACCGGCACCGAAGTGAAGTCGATCCGCAACGGCAAGACCACGATTGCGGAGTCCTATGCCGATACCAAGGACGGCGAGATCTGGCTGATCAACGCCAATATTCCCGAATATCTGCAGGCCAACCGCTTCAACCACGAGCCGAAGCGGCCGCGCAAACTGCTGTTGCATCGAAAGCAGATCAACAAGCTGATGGGCGCGGTCGATCGCGACGGCATGACGCTGATTCCGCTAAAGCTCTATTTCAACGAGCGCGGGCGCGCCAAGCTGTTGCTGGCGGTCGCGAAGGGCAAGAAGCTGCACGACAAGCGCGAGAGCGAAAAGAAGCGCGACTGGGGCCGGGAAAAGGGCCGCTTGTTGCGGGCGCGCGGATAACCGGCGCGGGGAAGCATCGCAACATCGATAGGGCCAACGCAGCCATGAACCAGAAGAACCTGCTCGAAGTCGACTGGAGCAAGATCCCGGCGCCAACAGACGATGGCGCGGCGAAGCATCTGGTCGGGATGGTGATCCCGCCGCTCGGCCTGCTGGCCACCGACGATACGTCGGTGATGTTGTCGGAATTGCCCGGCCGTACCGTCGTGTTCGCCTATCCCCGAACCGGCGAGCCCGGCAAGATCAGCCTGGTCGATGACTGGGACATGATCCCGGGCGCGCGAGGCTGTACCCCGCAGACCTGTTCGTTCCGCGATCTGTTCGCGGAGCTCAAGGCCGCCGGCGCCGGACAGGTGTTCGGCCTGTCGACGCAGGACAACGTTTATCAGACCGAGATGGCGTCCCGGCTGCATCTGCCGTTTCCAGTGCTGTCGGATGAAAAACTGGCGCTGACCCGCGCCTTGAACCTGCCGACGATGGAAGTGGCGGGACTGACGCTGATCAAGCGGCTGGCGCTTATTTTCGACGACGGCGTCATCACCCACGTGTTCTACCCGGTGTTTCCGCCGGATCGAAATGCCGGCGACGTGCTGGCGTGGCTGAAGAAAAACCGGGTCCAGTCGTAATCAGGAGTGCCCGTGATCGAGGCGCACATCGCCGGATTTCGTTCATCCGCGCTGGGAGAGTTCTCTGGCAGCATGCCATGGGAGCTGACGCTCGGCTCGATCGGAATCGTCGAGCGGCTTCTGAGCGGATTGCGTGAGGGGTACGACGTCAGGGATAGCGTTGCCACACACCGCACGTCAGCCATAGAGAACGGGGCGATCATCAAGGGCCCGGCCGTCATTGGACCGGATTGCTTCATCGCGGCAGGCGCTTACGTACGTGGCGGCTGCTGGTTGGAGGCTAACTGCATTCTGGGACCCGGAGTCGAGCTGAAGTCTTCGTTTGTATTTAATGGGTCAAAGCTTGCTCATTTCAATTTCGTCGGAGACAGTCTTCTCGGTTGCGGCGTCAATCTTGAGGCAGGGTCGATCATCGCAAATTACCGAAACGAACGGGCCGGTCCGGCGATTTCGTTCTTCTACAATGGCAAACGGTTTGACACCGGCGTGGAAAAATTTGGCGCCTTGGTTGGCGACCATACAAGGATCGGCGCTAACGCGGTCGTCGCCCCAGGCGCAGTTCTGGCACCGGCAACGATCGTGAAACGCCTGTCGCTGATCGATCAGGGAATCGCTGAGGCCTGATTCTCACCCCAGGTCCGCGCGCACTTTCGCAAACACGTTGCGAAACATCTCCGGCGTCAGCACCCGCGTGTTGGTGTTGTAGCGCGAGCAATGATAGGTGTCGTAGAGCCGGAGACGACCGGCCTCGTGCACCGCGCCGTGCGCGAACGGCGCCGCTGCATTGCGCAGGCCCAGCGCCTTCAACGTCGAGTCATGGGCGATCCGGCCGAGTGCGACGATGGCCTGAAGTTTCGGCATCTCGGCCATCCTGGCGATCAGGAATTGCCGGCAGGTGTTGATCTCGATCGGCATCGGCTTGTTCTGTGGCGGCACGCAGTGCACGGCGTTGCCGATCCGGCAGTCGACCAGCTTGAGCCCGTCGTCAGGCCGCGCCTGATAGACGCCCTTGGCAAAGCCATATTCCAGCAAGGTTGCATAGAGCAGGTCGCCGGCGTAGTCGCCGGTGAAGGGTCGTCCGGTGCGATTGGCGCCCTGCATGCCCGGCGCAAGGCCGACGATCAGCAGCCGGGCTTTGGCGTCGCCGAATGCCGGCACCGGGGAATTGAACCAGTCGGGATGGAGCGCCCTGGCTTGCGCGCGAAAGTCGACGAGCCGCGGACACAGCGGGCAATTGCGGTCCGGTTGTGCGGGAGTGTTGATCGCGTTAGCCAAAACAAAAAGGCCTCGGTTCTAAGGAGAACCGAGGCCTAGCAGTTGATGGCGTGACGCTCAATCGTCGAATTCTTCGTCCTCGGTGCCGCGGGGCGCCATGGTGGTCGCACGCTGCAGGAATTGCGGGGCGTGATGACGCGGCTCGCGCGGGGCGGGGCGTTCGGAAGGATCGCGGCCGAGCTTGGACTGCAGTTCGACGAGATCGGTGAAGACGTCGGCCTGGCGCCGCAGTTCGTCGGCGATCATCGGCGGCTGGCTTGAAATCGTCGAAACCACGGTGACGCGAACGCCGCGCCGCTGCACGGCTTCGACCAGCGAGCGGAAATCGCCGTCACCCGAGAACAGCACGATCTGGTCGACATGTTCGGCGAGCTCCATGGCATCGACCGCGAGTTCGATGTCCATATTGCCCTTCACCTTGCGGCGGCCGCTTGCGTCGATGAATTCCTTGGTCGCCTTGGTGACGACGGTGTAGCCGTTGTAGTCGAGCCAGTCGATCAGGGGACGGATCGACGAATATTCCTGATCCTCGATGATCGCGGTGTAGTAGAATGCGCGCACCAGCGTGCCGCGGCTCTGGAATTCCTTGAGAAGGCGCTTGTAATCGATGTCGAAGCCGAGCGTCTTGGCGGTTGCATAGAGGTTGGCGCCATCGATGAAGAGCGCGATCTTGTTGGAAACTGATGACATCAAGTGGTTCTCGCGTGGTTGTTACGTTTTTAGCGCAGCGGCAATCAACCGCGCGCACTTTTCCGTTCTGCTGCCTAAAGTTCGGTGAATCGTGCCCACCACAGTCACCACTGCAATTATGGTGAGGGGAGGGCGAAAAACCTAGTCTTTTGACGCTGCAATGAAGAGATTTACTTGTCCTGTACGGCAACCCCGCCGCGTCTGGACGCTCCGGCCTTCTGGCCCCGGGGTGGGTTAGCAGAGCCCATTAGGAACGCAAATCACAAATTTAGTCTTGCGAAACCCCACCTATCGCTATAACTAGCCCCCATAACCAACATATTGGGCCCCATTTAACGGAGCGACAGTCTATGGCGCGCGTCACCGTGGAAGATTGCATTGATAAGGTCGACAACCGGTTCGACCTCGTGCTGCTGGCAGCTCACCGTGCCCGCATGATTTCGTCGGGTTCGCAACTCACGGTTGATCGCGACAATGATAAGAACCCCGTGGTTTCGCTGCGGGAAATCGCCGATTCCACCATCTCGCCGGAAGACCTGCGGGAAGAACTGGTTCATTCCCTGCAGAAGTTCGTTGAGGTCGACGAGCCGGAGCCCGACACCGTGCCCTTGATCGGCTCGGCCGGCGCCAGCGTCGATGCCGACGACACCGAAGTCGCGGTCGAGCGGATGACCGAGGAAGAGCTCCTGAAGGGTCTCGAGGGCCTGGCTCCGCCGGAAGAGCAGCCCGAAGAGGACGAATAATCCCGCCAAGCGGACGTCCCGAACTCCCCGATCTGCCAAAAGGCCCGGACCTCTGTCCGGGCCTTTGCTTTTGTTGACATTTTCGCGGTTACCGTGCGTCCTTGGCGGAGCAGCCGAAATCGCCGGAATCGATTTTTCGCCGCATGCTGGCCACGGGTTGGGCGTTGGATGACCCGAAGCCATGCGAAAGTGAACGTTTCTGGGCCCGGAACGGGTGCAGCTTCGTTCGAAAGCGCATTAGATATCCAAAAGCGGGCCAATCCGGCCCGCGGAAAAAAGGCAGTGATTCGATGGCGTTTTGGCGCCGCAGCCCCCGGCAGATGCAGGCCGCGACCGAGCAGGTTGCGGTGGCGCCGACGTCGCCTGTGGCGGAGAAGCCGAAGACGCCCCGCGCACGCATGATGCGGCAATACGATCTCGTCGATCGCGTCAGGTCGTATAATCCCGACACCAATGAAGACCTGCTGAACCGCGCCTATGTCTACGCCATGAAGGCGCATGGCACGCAAACGCGCGCGTCCGGCGATCCCTATTTCTCGCATCCGCTCGAGGTCGCGGCGATCCTGACCGGGCTGAAGCTCGATGACGCCACCATCGTGGCCGCGCTGCTGCACGACACCATCGAGGATACCGAGGCGACGCGGGCCGAGATCGACCATATCTTTGGCCATGAGATCGGCAAGCTGGTGGAGGGGCTCACCAAGCTGAAGCGGCTGGAGCTGGTTTCGCGCGAGGCCAAGCAGGCCGAGAACCTGCGCAAGCTTCTGCTCGCCATCGCCGACGACGTTCGCGTGCTGCTGGTCAAGCTTGCCGATCGCCTGCACAACATGCGCACGCTGGAATTTGTGCCGCACGCCTCGCGCCGCCGCATCGCCGAGGAAACGCTCGATATCTATGCCCCGCTCGCCGGCCGCATGGGTATGCAGGAGATGCGGGAAGAACTCGAGGATCTCTCGTTCCACACGCTGGATCCGGAAGCCTATGCCGTGGTGATGCAGCGGCTCGACGCGCTGGCCGACCGCAACCGCAACCTGATCGGCGAGATCGAAAGCAGCCTGTCCAAGAACCTGCAGAAGAACGGCGTCGCCGCAAGGGTCTATGGCCGCCGCAAGCAGCCGTTTTCGATCTGGACCAAGATGGAGCGCAAGTCGGTCGGCTTCGAACAGTTGTCCGATATCTATGGCTTCCGCGTCGTGATGCCGGATGTCGAGGCCTGCTATCGCGCGCTCGGCGTCGTGCACACCACCTGGCCGGTGGTGCCAGGCCGCTTCAAGGACTACATCTCGACGCCGAAGCAGAACGACTACCGCTCGATCCACACCACCGTGATCGGTCCGGGCAACCAACGCGTCGAACTGCAGATCCGCACCGAGGAAATGAACCAGATCGCGGAATTCGGCATCGCGGCGCACGCGTTCTACAAGGAAGGCATGGGGTCGCCGACCGAGCGGCTCAAGCACGAATCCTCGGCCTTTGCCTGGCTGCGCCACACCGTCGGCATCCTCTCGGAAAGCTCCAATCCGGAAGAGTTTCTCGAACATACCAAGCTCGAGCTGTTCCACGACCAGGTGTTCTGCTTCACGCCGAAGGGCAAGCTGATCGCGCTGCCGCGTCAGGCGAACGTGATCGACTTCGCCTATGCCGTGCACACCGATGTCGGCAACAGCGCGGTCGGCTGCAAGATCAACGGCAAGTTCGCGCCGCTGTCGTCGGAATTGCAGAACGGCGACGAGGTCGAGGTTTTGACCTCGCAGGCGCAGGCGGCGCCGCCGTCGGCCTGGGAATCGCTGGCGGTCACCGGCAAGGCGCGGGCGGCGATCCGACGCGCGACGCGCACCGCGGTGCGCGATCAATATGCCGGCCTCGGCCGCCGCATCGTCGACCGCCTGTTTGCCCGCGCCAAGATCGAATATGCCGACGACAAGCTGAAGGGGGCCTTACCCCGGCTGGCGCGGACCTCGATCGAGGACGTGATGGCGTCCGTCGGCCGCGGTGAACTGAAGGCCTCTGACGTCGCCCGGGCGATGTATCCCGACTACAAGGAAGAACGGCTGGTGCGCTACGGGGCCAAGAAAGGCCTCGCCGCCAAGCTGAAGCTGCAATCGACGCCGCATCCGGCGCGCAGCGCCTCGGTGATCCCGGTGCGCGGCCTCAATTCCGACCTGCCGGTCAAGTTCGCGCCGAACGGCGGCGCGGTGCCGGGCGACCGCATCGTCGGCATCGTTTCGCCGGGCGAGGGCATCACGATCTATCCGATCCAGTCGCCCGACCTGAAGGATTTCGAGGAAGAGCCGGAGCGCTGGCTCGACGTGCGCTGGGACATCGACGAAACCATGCCGCAGCGTTTTCCGGCGCGCATCCGCGTCGACAACGTCAACGAGCCCGGCAGCCTCGCCCAGGTCGCCACCGTGATCGCCGAGCACGACGGCAATATCGACAATATCAGCATGTCGCGCCGCTCGCCCGACTTCACCGAACTGACCATCGATCTCGAGGTCTATGACCTGAAGCATCTCAGCGCTATCATCGCCCAGTTGCGCGCCAAGGCCGTCGTCGCACGGGTCGATCGCGTCAATGGGTAACTAATGCTTGTCATTGCCGGGCTTGACCCGGCAATCCATCCTTTCCAGTAAGATGGATGCGCGGGTCAAGCCCGCGCATGACGGCTCGGAACAATGAGTGCAATATGCCTGCTCCTCCGCTGCGCCTTGGAGTCAATGTCGACCACGTCGCCACCTTGCGCAATGCGCGGGGCGGCGCGCGGCCGGATCCGGTGCGCGCCGCACTTGCCGCCATCGAGGCCGGCGCCGACGGCATCACCGCGCATCTGCGCGAGGACCGCCGCCATATCCGCGACAGCGACATGGCGCGCCTCAAGGCCGAAATCTCCAAGCCGCTGAATTTCGAGATGGCGGCGACCGATGACATGCTGCGGATATCGCTGGCGACCAAGCCGCATGCGGTATGCCTGGTGCCCGAGCGCCGCGAGGAGCTGACCACCGAAGGCGGGCTCGACGTTGTCGGCCAGCACAATGCGCTGGCGCCCTTCATCGCAAAACTCAACGATGCCGGCATCCGGGTGTCGCTGTTCATCTCGGCCGATCCCGCCCAGATCGAAATGGCGGCGAAGCTGCGCGCGCCCGTGATCGAGATCCACACCGGCGGCTGGTGCGACGCCGTGGTCGACGGCCACGCTGCGAAGGCCGAGGCGGAGTGGCAGCGCATCGTCACGGGGGCCGCGCTGGCGCGCGCCGAGGGGCTGGAGGTTCATGCCGGCCACGGCCTCGACTACGACACCGCCGAAACGATTTCGGCGCTGCCCGAGATCGCCGAACTCAACATCGGCTACTTCATGATGGGGGAGGCGCTGTTCATCGGCCTCGGCGAAACCGTCCGCGCGATGCGGGCCGCGATGGACCGCGGGCGTGCCAAGATCTTAAGCGCCAAGATCGGAAGCCGCGCATGATCCTCGGCATCGGCTCCGACCTGATCGACATTACCCGCGTCGCCAAGGTGATCGAGCGCCACGGCGACCGCTTTCTCGATCGCATCTTCACCGACGCCGAGCGCGCCCGGGCGGCGCGCCGGTCCAAGAGCGAGAAAATGGTGGTGGCGACCTATGCCAAGCGATTCGCCGCCAAGGAGGCCTGTTCCAAGGCGCTCGGCACCGGCATCCGGCAGGGCGTCTGGTGGAAGGACATGGGGGTGGTCAACCTGCCCGGGGGCCGTCCAACCATGAAACTGACCGGGGGCGCGCTGACCCGGCTGCAGGCGCTGACCCCTGAAGGGTTCGAGGCGCGGATCGATCTGTCGATTACCGACGACTGGCCGCTGGCGCAGGCTTTCGTCATAATTTCGGCGGTCGTTCCCGGCAAACCGTGAGGGCTGCAGGCGTTCACGCCGGAGAATCGGGTTAAAACTAAAAATCGTTGACTTATCAATGGATTGGCAAGTTTTTATCAGGCGCTTGATTGCGCCGCCACGAACAACCGTCTAAAACGCCGCTAGCTTCACTATCGAACCAGGGCCGATTCAGGTTTTGCCGGAAATGGCCCTCAACATCAGTATCGAGACCATTTTCTTGACGCGAACGGACTTGCGATTCGCGTGAGGAAAACGTTCTGCCACCGTGCGGGCAAGGCCTGCTGGAATTGGGAAAGCGATGAGCGTGACATCCGGCACAAAAACTGAAAGCGGCTTGGGTGAAACCATCCGCGTCGTCATCCATGCTCTCCTGATCGCGCTCGTGATCCGCACCTTCCTGTTCCAGCCGTTCAATATCCCCTCGGGATCGATGAAGGCGACGCTGCTGGTCGGCGACTACCTGTTCGTGTCGAAATATTCCTACGGCTATAGCCACTATTCGATCCCGCTGTCGCCGCCGCTGTTTTCGGGCCGCATCTTCGGTTCGGAGCCTGCCCGCGGCGATATCGTCGTGTTCCGCCTGCCGAAGGACGATACCACCGACTACATCAAACGCGTGATCGGCCTGCCGGGCGACCGCATCCAGATGAAGGAGGGGCTGCTCCACATCAACGACGTCCCGGTCAAGCGCGAGCGTCTCTCCGACTTCATCGGCGAGGATCCCTGCGGCTCCGACGCCACCGCCCGGGTCAAGCGCTGGAAGGAAACGCTGCCGAACGGCGTGACCTATGAATCACTCGATTGCGTCGACAACGGTTTCTACGACAACACCAACGTCTACACCGTGCCGGCCGGCCACTTCTTCATGATGGGAGACAACCGGGACAATTCGACCGACAGCCGGGTGCTGTCGGCGGTGGGTTATGTGCCGTTCGAGAACATCGTCGGCCGTGCCCAGATGATCTTCTTCTCGATTGCCGAGGGCGAACATGCCTGGATGTTCTGGCGCTGGCCGACCGCCGTGCGCTGGAATCGCATATTCTCAATCGTGCGATGAACGACGAAACATCAGTCATCCAGGATTCCGACACCTCAGGCGAGCCGAGCCCAAAGCCCGCTGCCGGCGGCGAAGCCGTGCTCAAGAAGAAGCGCGGCAAGGCCGGCGCCAAGGCGGCGGCCGCGGCGATCGAGGCGCGGATCGGCTACAAGTTCACCGATAGCGCGCTGCTGACCACCGCCTTCACGCATGTCTCCGCGCTGAAGCCCGCGACCCGCCACCGCGCCGACAGCTATCAGCGCCTCGAATTCCTCGGCGACCACGTGTTGGGGCTGATCATCTCCGACATGCTGTATCGCGCCTATCCGCGGGCCGACGAGGGCGAATTGTCCAAGCGTCTCGCCGATCTCGTGCGCAAGGAGAGCTGCGCCGACGTCGCCAAATCGCTCGGCCTGCTCGAGGACATCAAGCTCGGCGCGGTCGGCGCCGGTGCGGGCGCGCGCTTACGCAAATCCGTGCTCGGCGACATCTGCGAAGCGGTGATCGGCGCGATCTATCTCGACGGCGGTTATGCGGCGGCGTCGCAATTCGTCGAGCGCAACTGGCTGGAGCGGATGCGCAAGCCGCGGCGGCCGCTGCGCGACCCGAAGACGGTGCTGCAGGAGTGGGCCCAGAGCAAGGGACTGCCGACACCGGTCTATCGCGAGATCGAGCGCACCGGACCGCATCACGATCCGCAATTCCGCGTCGCCGTCGACCTGCCGGGCCTTGAGCCCGCCGAAGGTCTCGGCGGCTCCAAGCGCGCGGCCGAAAAGGTCGCGGCATCCGTGATGATCGAACGAGAAGGCGTCAGCGGCGCAAGCAATGACAACTGAATCTTCAACCGAACCCGCGCCCGCCGCCACCCGCTGCGGCTTCGTCGCGCTGATCGGTGCGCCGAATGTCGGCAAATCCACGCTGGTCAACGCGCTGGTCGGCTCCAAGGTCACGATCGTCTCGCGCAAGGTGCAGACCACGCGGGCGCTGATCCGCGGCATCGTAATCGAGGACAACGCCCAGATCATCCTGGTCGACACGCCCGGTATCTTCTCGCCCAAGCGGCGCCTCGACCGCGCCATGGTGTCGACGGCCTGGAGCGGGGCGCATGACGCCGACCTGGTCTGCGTGCTGCTCGATGCCAAGGCCGGCATCGACGAAGAGGCCGAGGCGATCCTGAGCAAGCTCGCCACGGTCAAGCATCCCAAAATCCTGGTGCTGAACAAGATCGATCTGATCCCGCGCGAGAAGTTGCTGGCGCTGGCGCAGGCCGCCAACGATCGAATGAAATTCGAAAGCACCTTCATGATCTCGGCGCTGTCGGGCGACGGCGTCGAAGACTTGCGCAAGACGCTGGCGATGATGGTGCCGGCGGGGCCGTTCCATTATCCCGAAGACCAGATGTCGGACGCGCCGATGCGGCATCTGGCGGCGGAAATCACCCGCGAAAAGATCTTTCGCCAGTTGCATCAGGAGCTGCCGTACCAATCCACCGTCGAGACCGATAGCTGGACCGAGCGCAAGGACAAGTCGATCCGCATCGAGCAGACGATCTTTGTCGAGCGCGAAAGCCAACGCAAGATCGTGCTCGGCAAGGGTGGCGCCACCATCAAGTCGATCGGCGCGGATTCGCGCAAGGAGATCGCGGAGATCGTCGGCGTCCCCGTGCATCTATTCCTGTTCGTCAAGGTGCGCGAGAACTGGGGCGACGACCCCGACCGCTACAGGGAAATGGGCCTGGATTTTCCCAAAGAATGATCCGGGAATCATCAGGAAAAGAAAGAAAAACCGGCGCCCCGATGAACGTACCCAGGAACGTGCTGTGGTTTGAGGTTCTGCTGTATCTGTCGCTGACTCTGGATGCGGTGTCGGTGGCGTTCCAGGACCGTACGCCGACCGCTGCCATGACCGAGCAGATGATCAATGTGGCGACGGTGATGGCGGCCGGCCTGATTATACTGCTGGTTTATTTCGTCTGGCTCGCCGCGCAGCATCGCAAGAACTGGCCGCGCTGGGCGCTGGCCGCGGCATTGGTGCTGTCGGTGATCTCGCTGATCCAGGTGATCGGCGAAAGCGGCGTGCAGCTCGACAGCGCCATCGAGGTCATCTCCTGCGCGCTGACGGCGGCCGGGCTTTACTTCTCCTTCACCGGCGATGCCGTGGGCTGGTTCAACACGTGAGGCGCCCTCGTGTCCCGGACGCGGTGCAGCGCGCTTGCGATGCACCGCAGAGCCGGGACCCAGTAGATGGACCCCGGACCAGCAGCGCACCGCTGACGCGCTGCGCAGCATCCGGGGAACGCGGACTGCGATAGCTGCGCCTCCCACCGGAATCCTGTAAGCTCCGCCCCATGGAATGGACCGACGAGGGCATCGTGCTGGGGGTGCGCAGGCATGGCGAATCCTCGGCCATTGTCGAGCTCCTAACGCGCAGCCACGGCCGGCACCTCGGCCTCGTCCGCGGCGGCGCGGGCAAGCGGATGCGGCCGTTGCTGCAACCCGGCAACAGCGTCACGACAGTGTGGCGGGCGCGGCTCGATGAGCATCTCGGCTATTACGTCGTTGAAGGCACGCGGTTGCGCGCGGCGACCTTGCTGGCGTCGGCGCACGCGACCTATGGCGTCACCCATCTGGCCTCGCTGGTGCGGTTGTTGCCGGAGCGCGATCCGCACGAGGACATTTACGAGATGCTCGAGCGCACGCTGGACGATTTCGACGACGTCGGCGAAGCCGCGGTGCATCTGGTCCGGTTCGAGCTCGCGATGCTCGCCGAGCTCGGCTTCGGGCTCGATCTGGAAAATTGCGCCGCCACCGGCGCTACCGCCGACCTGATCTACGTCTCGCCGAAATCCGGCGGCGCGGTGTCGCGGGGCGCCGGCGAGCCGTACCGTGATCGCCTGCTGCGGCTGCCGCCGTTCCTGCGCGAAGGCGAAGCCGGGTCGAACGGCTGGTCCGACCAGGACCTTCAGGACGGCTTTCGGCTGACCGGGATGTTTCTGCTCCGCCACGTGCTGGAGCCGCGCGGGCAGGGCCATTCGGATGCACGGGACGGGTTCATCAACGCCGTGACCCGGCACAGGCTACGAATCAGTTCGGCGGGGTGACCCCGCTATCCCGACATGTCGCCGCTGCGAACGCGGGGACCCCTGCCACGGCACCGTTCAATCGGGGCTGTGGCGCCAGCCATTTTTCGCCACAAACACCTGTGGTTATGGGTTCCCACGAACGCAGGGGCTGCGGATGCCCCGATTCGCGTCTTGCCCGATTCACCGCAAAAGTTTAACGCCTGCCCATGGGAAAACGACAGCTACCGCCGGAAGAGCCGGCGGAAATCCACGAGGTCATGCTGCGCGATGCGCTGGAAGAGCGCTATCTCGCTTATGCGCTCTCGACCATCATGCATCGCGCGCTGCCGGACGCGCGCGACGGGTTGAAGCCGGTGCACCGGCGCATCCTCTATGGCATGCGCCTGCTGCGGCTCGACCCCGGCACGCCGTTCAAGAAATCCGCAAAAATCGTCGGCGACGTGATGGGCTCGTTCCATCCGCATGGCGACCAGGCGATCTACGACGCCATGGTGCGCCTCGCCCAGGATTTCGCCTCGCGTTATCCGCTGGTCGACGGCCAGGGCAATTTCGGCAATATCGACGGCGATAATCCCGCCGCCTACCGCTACACCGAAGCGCGCATGACCGCGGTCGCGCAGCTCTTGATCGAGGGCATCGACGAGGACGGCGTCGAATTCCGTCCCAACTACGACGGCCAGAGCAAAGAGCCGGTGGTGATGCCCGGCGGGTTTCCGAACCTGCTCGCCAACGGCGCGCAGGGCATCGCCGTCGGCATGGCGACCTCGATCCCGCCGCACAACGTGGCCGAGCTGTGCGACGCCGCGCTGCATCTGATCGACAAGCCCGAGGCGAAGTCGAAAGCGCTGCTGAAATGGGTCAAGGGTCCGGATTTTCCGACCGGCGGCATCATCGTCGATTCCAAGGAAAGCATCGCCGAAGCCTATGTCACCGGGCGCGGCTCGTTCCGCACCCGCGCCAAATGGGAACAGGAAGAAGGCGCGCGCGGCACCTGGGTCGTGGTCATCACCGAGATCCCGTGGCTGGTGCAGAAGTCGCGGCTGGTCGAGAAGATCGCCGAACTGCTCAACGAGAAGAAATTGCCGCTGGTCGGCGATGTCCGCGACGAGTCCGCCGAAGACGTGCGCCTGGTGATCGAGCCGAAATCCCGCGCGGTCGATCCCGCGCTGATGATGGAATCGCTGTTCCGGCTCACCGAGCTCGAGAGCAAGATTTCGCTGAACCTCAACGTGCTGGTGAAGGGCCGTATCCCCCGGGTGATCGGCCTGGCCGAGTGCCTGCGCGAATGGCTCGACCATCTGCGCGACGTGCTGCTGCGCCGCTCGAACTACCGCAAGACCCAGATCGAGAACCGGCTCGAAGTGCTCGCTGGCTATCTGATCGCCTATCTGAACATCGACAAGGTGATCAAGATCATCCGCACCGAGGACGAGCCGAAGCCGGCGCTGATCAAGGCGTTCAAGCTGACGGAAGTCCAGGCCGACGCCATCCTCAACATGCGGCTGCGTTCGTTGCGCAAGCTCGAGGAATTCGAGATCCGCACCGAGGACAAGAACCTCCGCAACGAGTTGAAGGGCATCAAGTCGCTGCTCGGCTCCGAGGCCGAGCAATGGTCCAGGGTCGCCGATCAGGTCCGCAAGGTCCGCGACATGTTCGGGCCGAAGACGCCGCTCGGCAAGCGCCGCACCGTGTTCGCCGACGCGCCCGAGCACGATCTTGCCGCGATCGAGGAAGCCTTTGTCGAGCGCGAGCCGTGCACGGTGGTGATTTCCGAGAAGGGCTGGGTCCGCACGTTGAAGGGCCACGTTGCCGACCTGTCGTCGCTCACCTTCAAGACCGACGACAAGCTCGACCACGCCTTCTTCGCCGAGACGACGTCGAAGCTCTTGGTGTTCGCCACCAACGGGCGGTTCTATTCGCTCGATGTGGCAAAGCTGCCGGGCGGGCGCGGCCATGGCGAGCCGATCCGCATGTTCATCGACATGGAGCAGGACGCGGCGATCGTTTCGCTGTTCGTCAACACCGGCGGCCGCAAATTCCTGATCGCAAGCCTTGAAGGGCAGGGCTTTGTGGTCAACGAGGACGATTGCGTCGGCAACACCCGCAAGGGCAAGCAGGTGCTCAATGTCGAGATGCCGAACGAGGCCTGTGCGATTTGTACGGTCTCGGGCGACACGGTCGCCGTGATCGGCACCAACCACAAGATGGTGCTGTTCCCGCTCGACCAGGTGCCGGAGATGGCGCGCGGTCGCGGCGTGCGCTTGCAGAAATACTCCGGCGCCAAACTGTCCGACGTCGCCGTGTTCGAATCCAAGGCGGGATTGACCTGGAAGGATTCGGCCGGACGCGACCAGAGCATGAGCTGGAAGGACCTCGCCGACTGGCGCGGCAACCGCGCCGACGCCGGCCGCCTTGCGGGCGGCCTGCCGAAGTCGAACAAGTTCCTCCGCGGCGTGGAGTAGGGCGCCGGTCAGGCGCCCTTCGGCAACACGCCAGCGGCGGCGACCAGGCCAAGCGCGCCGGCCGGATTCATGCTGTCGACCATGCTGGTCGGGATCAGGATCGTGGCGCCGCGCTCCTTGGTGGTCTCATAGATGATGTTCATGGCGCGGAGCTGCAGCGCGGCCGGGCTGCGGGCATAGAGATCAGCGGCTTCCACGAATTTCTGCGCGATCTCCTGTTCGGCCTGGCCGAGCAGCACACGGGCCAGTTTTTCGCGCTCGGCCTGCGCCTGCCGGCTCATGGCGTCCTGCAGAGCCGGCGGCACGCCGATTTCACCGGCACCGTGTCCTTGCTCAGCGCCTTCTCGGCATTGATTTCGGTGGTCTGGATGCGCTGGTCGAGCCAGGAGGCGACACTGTCGATGAATGGCAGAATCGCGAACACGCCCGGGCCGCGAATGGCCGTGAGCTTGCCGAGCCGCAGCACCACGGCGCGTTCCCATTGATCCGCGACCATGAGGGATTGCGGGATCAGCGCCGCGATCACGGCGAGGATTCCGGTCGCCCAGTAGTAGCTGCGCACGCCCGTGCTTTCACCAAACCACGCGCAGAGCGCGGCGGCAGCCGCGAACAAGGCAGCCAGTACGATCGCCGGCTGGTTGGCGCCGTTAGCCTTAAAATAGTTGTTCATGACGACTATTCCTTCTGCTTCGCGAGGGCCTTTATTCGGTCGGCCAGTGCGAGGGGGTCGATCCCCATCGTGGCCGCCGTAGCGAGAACCTGCTTTGCCAGACCATCGGTCTGTGCCTGCTGCGCGCGCGCGCCCATGGCGGGCGGCGGCTTGGCGACGAAGCTGCCGCGGCCGCGCACCAGCGTGATGGCGCCGATCCGCTCCAGCTCGTCATAGGTGTGCCGCACCGTATTGAGGTCGATCTTCAGCGCGACTGCCACCTCGCGCATGGTCGGCATCTGGTCGCCGGCCGTTAGCACGCCGGCGCCAAGCTGCCGCAAAATCTGCTCCCTGAGCTGGACGTAGATCGGGACGCCCGAGCTTTCGAGCCGGAGGGTTTTCAGCAAGTCTGTATGCATTAACTAGTACACTAGACAATACCGGCTTTATGGTCAATACTTTTCGTGTAGGGTAGGCTGGAAGCAGGGAGGAAAACATGATCCCTCGCACTCTGACGATCTGCATCGCCGCCGCGTTGCTGGGCGTTTCTTGCGCGGCCAATGCGCAAACCATTCCCGGAGCGCTTCCCGAATCCGCGCACGCGCTCACGCAGGGCGAATGGCCGGCCTATGCCGGGACCTATGCGGCTTCGCGCTATTCGCCGTTGATGCAGATCGATGCGAGCAACGCCAAGAGCCTTCATGTTGCCTGGCGCTGGAAATCGCCCGACATGTCGGTCAGGGCCGCCAATCCCACGATCGGGCCAAGCTTCGCCAATGAATCGACGCCGCTGATGGTGGGCGGGGTGCTCTATACCCCGACCTCGCTGTCGCAGGTCGCGGCGATCGATGCCGTGACCGGCGAGACCAAATGGGTGTACGACCCCAAGATCTACGAAAACGGTCTCGGTATGCCCGCCAATCTCGGCTGGCTGCACCGTGGCGTGGCTTATTGGCGCAATGGCGACGACGAACGCATCGTGATGCTGACCGCGTTCGCGCAGTTGATCGTGCTCGATGCCAAGACCGGAAAACCGGCGGCGTCATTCGGCAGGGACGGCCGGATCGATCTTGTCGAGGGGCTGGGCCGCCCTGTCGACCGCAACTACTACACCATGACCTCGCCGCCGGTGATCGTGCGCGGTGTCATCGTGGTCGGCTCCTCGGTGTTCGACTGGTGGGCCAAGCGGCCGTCACCGCCCGGCGACGTCAGGGGCTTTGATATCAACAGCGGGCGGCTGCTCTGGACTTTCCATACGGTCGCCCAGGGTGAGGAGGCGGGCACCGAGACCTGGGAGAACGATTCCTGGAAAGAGATGGGCAACGCCAATGTCTGGGCGCCGATGAGCGCCGACGAAGAGCTCGGCTATGTCTATCTGCCGGTGAGCACGCCGACCAACGACTATTTTGGCGGGCAGCGTCCCGGCGACGGGCTGTTCGGCGAAAGCCTGGTCTGTCTGGACGTCGCGACCGGCAAGAAAGTCTGGCACTACCAGCTCGTCCATCACGGCCTCTGGGATTACGACCCGCCGGCGGCGCCGAACCTGATCGACATCACGGTCGACGGCAAGCGCATCAAGGCGGTCGCGCAGGTCACCAAGCAGGCCTACGTCTACGCCTTCGATCGCGTCACCGGCAAGCCGATCTGGCCAATCGAGGAGCAGGCGGTGCCGGCCTCCAGTGTTCCCGGCGAGCGCGCCTCGAAGACGCAGCCGGTGCCGAGCAAGCCGGCGCCGTTCGACCTGCAGGGAGCACGCGACGAGGATCTGATCGCGCTGACGCCGCAGATCCACAAGGAAGCCATCGAGATCGCCTCGGCCTACGATCGCGGCGGGCTGTTCACGCCGCCATCGGAGCGTGGCACCATTCAGGTGCCCGGCAATGCCGGCGGCGCCAGTTGGTCCGGCGCTGCGATCGATCCGGAAACGAGTACGCTCTATGTCGGCACCTATCGCCTCCCGACGGTCGTGAAGATCCAGAAGCCGGAGTCATGGCAGGGAACCTACGATTTCATCGGGCTGCCGAGTTATCCGGCCGGGCCGCGCGGGTTGCCGCTGCTCAAGCCGCCGTTCGGCAGCATCGTCGCCATCGACATGAACACCGGCGAGCATCGCTGGCGGATTCCGGTGGGACGCAGCATCGCGATACCCCCGGTTCTGGCGCTGGGTATTCGCGAACAACTGGGATTGCCGTTCCGGAATTGGGCGCTGCTGACCAAGACGGTCATGATCGTCGTGCAGACGGGCTACTATAGCGCGCCGCGCTTTGTGCCGGGCCTGAACCTGCCGGTCAGGGTTCTGCACGATCTCGATCCGCATCTGTGGGTCTACGACAAGGCGAGCGGCGAAATGCTTGCCGAGATGGAATTGCCGGCCAACGCGACCGGCGCGCCGATGACTTACCTGGCCGGCGGCCGGCAGTTCATCGTGTTTCCGGTCGGTGGCGGTACGCTGGCGGAGGAGTTGATCGCGGTTTCGCTGTAATAGTATTCGAATTTTCGCGCGCTATAACCGCGGAATGGCGCACGATCACGACCATCACGATTCCTTGCACGATCATTCCCACACGCATGGCCACGCTCACGGCCATGCCGGGCACAGCCACGCGCCGGACAGTTTTGGCGCGGCATTTGCGATCGGCGCCGCGCTCAATACCGCGTTCGTCATCGCCGAGCTGAACTTTGGCTATGCCGCCAATTCGCTGGCGCTGATCTCGGACGCCGTCCACAATCTCTCCGACGTGGTGGCGCTGTTGCTGGCGTGGGGCGCGGCCTGGCTGGCCGCGAGGAAGCCGACCGAGCGCCACACCTACGGTTATCGGCGAGCCTCGATCCTGGCGGCGCTGTTCAATGCCGGGTTGTTGCTGGTGGCAGTCGGCGGCATCGTCGTCGAGGCGGTCAATCGCCTGTACGCGCCCGCGCCCGTGGCCGGCTGGACGGTCGTGGCCGTCGCGGCACTGGGCGTCGCCATCAATGGTGGCACGGCTCTGCTGTTCATGCGCGGCCGTCACGGCGACCTCAATGTTCGCGGCGCCTATCTGCACATGGCGGCCGATGCCGGCGTCTCGCTCGGGGTCGTGGTCGCAGCGCTCGTGATCATGTGGACGGGATGGCTGTGGCTCGATCCCGCGACCAGCCTCGTCATATCAGCCGTGGTGTTCTGGAGCGGGTGGGGACTCGCGCGCGACAGCGTCAACCTCGCGCTCGACGGCGTGCCGCGCGGCATCGAGCTGGCGGACGTCAGGATCTATCTCGGCGGGCTCGAAGGCGTCACGGAAGTGCACGATCTGCACATCTGGGCCATGAGCACCAACGAGACCGCGTTGACCGCGCATCTGGTGCGGCCGGGCGGGCACGATGATTCATTCCTGCATCACGTCTGCGAGGAACTCGCGCATCGTTTCAGCATCCACCACGCCACGCTGCAGGTGGAGATCAGCGCCGAGGTCTGCCGGCTGGCGCCGGAACACGTGGTGTAAATTGTAGGGTGGGTTACGCTGCGCTAACCCACCCTACGATTCCCGCGTTCATGCCATACCCACCAACCGCAATGCCACGCCGGCCGCGCAGGAGCCCGCCAGCACCCAGAGCATGCCGATATTGAGCCGGAAGATCGCGGTCGCCGCGGCTGCCGCCAGCACGAACGCTGCAAGGTCGAGGCTCGACCAGTCGGGCATGTCGAACGACAGCCCGAACGAGCGAAACGGCGTCGTCTTACGGAACAGCGTGTGCAGCGCGAACCAGATCGACAGGTTGAGGATCACACCGACCACGGCAGCGGTGATCGCGGTTAGTGCGCCTGCCAGCCCCTTGTTGCCGCGCAGCGTCTCGATGTAGGGCGCGCCGAGGAAGATCCAGAGGAAGCAGGGGATGAAGGTGACCCAGGTCGCGAGCAATCCGCCGAGCGTGGCGGCGAGCATTGGCGACAGCGTGCCGGGATCGCGGAAGGCGGCCATGAAGCCCACGAACTGCAGCACCATGATCAGCGGGCCCGGCGTGGTCTCGGCCATGCCGAGTCCGTCAAGCATCTCGCGCGGCCCGAGCCAGTGATAATGCTCGACCGCCTGCTGGGCGACATAGGCCAGCACCGCATAGGCGCCGCCGAACGTCACCAGCGCCATCTTGCTGAAGAACAGCGCGATCTGGCTGAACACATTGGCCTGACCAAGCCCGATCAATAGGGCTGCCACCGGAACCACCCATAGCACTAGCCATACCGTGCTTACTCTTAGCGACCGCCCGACATTGGGCCGAACATGGTCAGGCAATTCCTCGCCGAGCATGCTGTCGACCGCCGCGGTCTCTTTCCCCCCGCCACCATGCTCGACCGCGGCGAATTCCGGCCGACCGCTGCGCGCGCCGAAATAGCCGATCACGCCGGCCGCGATGATGATGATCGGGAAGGGGATGTTGAAGAAGAAGATCCCGACAAAGGCGATCGCGGCGAGCGCGATCATCACCCGGTTACGCAGCGCGCGCTTGCCGACCCGCACCACCGCCTGCACCACGATCGCGAGCACCGCGGCCTTCAGCCCGAAGAACACCGCCTCGACGAACCCGACATTGCCATAGGCCGCATAAATATAGCTCAACCCCATGATGGAGATGATGCCGGGCAGGATGAACAGGCCGCCGGCCATGATGCCGCCGGCGGTTCGGTGCAGCAGCCAGCCGATATAGGTCGCGAGCTGCTGCGCCTCCGGCCCCGGCAGCAGCATGCAGTAGTTCAGCGCATGCAGGAACCGGCTCTCCGAGATCCAGTTCTTCTCCTCGACCAGGATGCGATGCATCACCGCGATCTGGCCGGCCGGGCCGCCGAAACTCAGCACGGCGACCCGCAGCCAGACCCGGAAGGCTTCACCGAAGCTGATGCCGTGATCGTACGGCTTGCCGGCATCGGCTTCGGCGGTCGTTTTCATCGTCGAGTCCATTACGTTTTTGCCTTGTTCGTCGGCCAGTTGTGCGTTTCACCCGTCGCGTCGCGACACCAGCGATAGAACGCATCATAGAGCGTCATGCCGGCCTCGAGCTGCTCGAGATCGTCGTCGTACATCCGCGACAGGCCGAGCGAGGCCGCCATCAGCCCCGGTGCCTCCGGCGACAGATCGAGGCGCCCGGTGTCGGCGGCGCGCACCATGGTCGCGAGCCGCAGCAGAGGCGGTGTCGCGAGGCCGAATTCCTCGATCATGACGTCGAAGGTGCAGCGTTCGCCGCGGTGGCTCCAGAATACGTTCTCGATATCGAACGGCGTGGCGTTGAAGCGTTCGCCGACCGCGATCACTTCGGAGGGCGCCACGAACAGAAACACCGCGTTCGGATCGACGAACCGGCGGATCAGCCAGGGGCAGGCGATGCGGTCGATCTTTGGCCGTGCGCGCGTGACCCAGACCGTGCGCCCCTTGGCGTCGCGGGGCGGCAGTCTGGACGCGTTTACCAGCGGCAGGTTGGCCTCCTTCCAGCCCTCAAACCCGCCTTCCAGCGTTTCTGTCGATACATCGGCGTTACGCAGCCAGGCCGCCGTGCCCTGCGCCAGTTTCTCGCCGCGCAGGCAGACGACGATCGCTGAGTTGCCGGCAAATTCGCCGCCCCAGTCGGCGGCGTCCTGATGGCTGCGCCTGACCGCGCCGGGAATCAGCCGCGGGTCGGCGGCAAAATCTTCTTCGGTCCGGACATCGATCAGGACGGGAGTCTTCGCCGTCCCGACCAGGCGGGAAAGCTTATCCAGGGATATCGAAGTGTGGGATGACATAGCTGCGCCCTCGTAAGAAATAACGGGACGCGATGCTTGGGCTTGTCGCCTCGTGGGGAGATCGCAAAGTCCCCATGGCGCGAATTAACCGCTCGGCGGTTCGGCTGTCAACTGGCGAGCGGAACTTGTTGGCCGGCGAACGCCGGGCCTCGAACGGACCACTTGCAGAACGCGACGTTCGGACCTAGCTTTGCAACATTCGGGGATAAAGCAGGCTCCCCGTCAGGCGGGCCGCCGTCCAAGCTCTGCGCACCACTCGACGTGTCGAGGATTGCGCATGGACGGGAACCGGCCGGTGTCTCCCTATCTCATTGGAAGTCGAATTAGGCCAAATCTCCGCGCCGCTCTCGTCGCGTGCACGCTCGCGTTCGCGCCAGCCGCGTCCGCACAGACAGGAGCCGCCATGATTGCCATCGATCGTATGACGCTCGGATCGCCTCCGGCCGGATTTTCGTTTGCGCGGACCGGCCGGGGCAAGGAGGGCGAATGGTCCGTCACTGCCGATCGCACGGCCGCCGCCGGACATGCGATCGAGCAAACCAGCACCGATCGCACCGATTACCGATTTCCGCTCGCGATCCACGAGAGCCTGTCGGCGGCCAATGTCGACGTTGAGATCCGTTTCAAGGCGGTGGCCGGCAAGACCGATCAGGCTGCAGGCATTGCGGTGCGACTGATGAACGCCGACAATTATTACGTCGCCCGCGCCAATGCGCTGGAGGATAACGTCCGCTTCTATCGCGTCGTCGATGGCCGCCGCGAACAACTCGAGGGCGTTAATCTCAAGGTCACCGCGAATGAGTGGCATCGGCTCGGCCTGCGCGCAGAAGGAAAACGCTTCACGGTCTCCTATGATGGCAAGCCGTTGTTCACGGCGGCGGACGCTACTTTTGCGGAGGCTGGCGGCATCGCGCTGTGGACCAAGTCCGACAGCGTGACGCGCTTCGATCAGATCTCCATCAGCGTGCTACCTTAGGGAAATGGCTGGGATGACCGATCTCCTGACTGAACCCAGAACATCATCTGCAAGCACGCTGATCCCACTGCTCTATACGGCGAGGGGGCTGCGCGGATTTGGCGACGGCTTCGCCATCATCATCCTCCCAGCTTATATGACGGCGCTGGGTTACGACGCCGTCGCTGTCGGCATTGTTGCAACCGCCTCGCTGCTTGGAACCGCGCTGTTGACGCTGATCGTGGGCTGGATCGCGCCACGCCATGATTTGCGCCCGCTCCTGATGTTCGGTGCAGGTCTAATGGCGACGACCGGGATCGCCTTTCCCGGCGTCGAGCATTTTGTGCTGATTGTACTGGTCGCCTTTGTCGGTACCATCAACCCCTCCGGCGGCGATCTCGGCGTGCTGGTGCCGCTGGAACACGCGGTGCTGGCGCACAGCACCACGGACGCGCGCCGCACCCAGGTGTTTGCGCGCTACAGCCTGATCGGCGCGCTCTGCACCGCGGCAGGCTCGCTGGCGGCGGCGTTGCCCGACGTGCTGATGGCAAACGGAAGCACGAAGCTCGGCGCGTTCCGCCTGATGTTCTTCGCCTATGCGGCGCTCGGCGTCGCCTGCGCGGCGCTCTATCGCTACGTCCCGCATGAGCGCGGCGAGGCAAAGGCCCCGCAGGCGCCGCTCGGGCCTTCGCGCGGCACCGTCTACAGACTGGCGGCGCTGTTCAGCATCGATGCCTTCGCCGGCGGCTTCGTCGCCCAGTCCCTGCTGGTGCTCTGGCTGTTCGAACGCTTTGACCTGTCGCTGTCCGCGGCCGGATTGTTTTTCTTCTGGTCGAGCACGCTGAGCGCCTTTTCCTATCCGGTCGCGGCCTGGATCGCCAAACGTGTCGGCCTCGTCAACACCATGGTGTTCACGCATATACCCTCCAGCCTGTTCCTGATCGGGGCTGCGTTTTCGCCCAACCTCTATTTGGCGCTCGGGCTATTGCTGCTGCGCTCGGCGCTGTCGCAAATGGACGTGCCGACCCGCACCTCTTATGTCATGGCCGTGGTCACTCCCGCCGAACGTCCCGCCGCCGCCAGCGTCACCGCGGTACCGCGAAGCCTTGCATCCGCGATCAGCCCGGCGATCTCGGGCGTGCTGTTGATGACGGCGTTTTCCGGCCTGCCGCTGGTGGTCTGCGGCACGCTCAAGATCGCCTACGACATCGCCCTGCTGTTCTCGTTCCGCCACATCAAGCCGCCGGAGGAGCAGGGCTGAAGGCCCGTGGGCCGGGGGATCGCGCCCTTGGCGCCGATGCCCGGGACATCGCCATGTCCGATCGCGCCCGCAATGGTTTAGACTGGCGCGCAAACCAAGGGGGGATCGTCATGCATAGCTTCGCAGCCGCGGGGGCGGGATTTCTGCTCGCAGTGTTGTGGTTCGACCTGATGTTCGACGTACAAACGCGCAAGCACACCGGCGACGTGCTGCCGCCGGAAATATTGACCTCGATCTCGAACTATTACCGGCGCGTCACCACGGACGCCTATCCGATGAACCGCCTGATTGCCTTGGTCATGCTGCTGACACTTGCCGCCATCTGCGCAGAGGTCGTGCAAGGCGAATACGCATGGTGGATCGGCTGGGGCTCGCTGCTCTTGGCGGGCTTTGGTTTCGTGCCTACGATGACCCGCACCGTCCCGAACGCCCGCCGGTTGGGAAGCGCTCAGGACCCGGCGGAAGAGCAATCGCGGCTGGCGCGCGCGATCTGCCGAGATCACATGTTCAGCTTCGCGCGGATGAGCTGCGTTCTGGTTCTGCAACTGATCGCACGGTAGTTGCGCGGCGCGACAGAGGGGGAGCGGCCTTGGGCGAGTGGGTCGGGGTCGCGATCGCGCTGCTCGGCATCGAGCCGCTGACGAAACGGAAATCGATCGGCGTCGGTGTCGCCGTGCTCGGCGTCATCGCAGCACTCGCCGCGGGACTGTCGAGCGCGCCCGATGGCGCGTGGCGCGGCGAACTGATCATGACCGGCGCCGTGCTGTGCATGGCCTTCTACAATGTCTGGTCCCGGCCGTTCATCAGGCGCTCCAGCGCGCTCGGCTTCCTTGCCGTCGGAATGGGGACGGGCGCCGCGGCCCTGATCGTGGTCGGATCGCTCACCGGCAGCTTTGCGGCACTGAGCCACTTCACGACGCCGCAATGGATCGCCGGTCTCTATCTCGGTATTGCCGGCGGTGCGCTGGCATTCATCCTCTGGGTGCTGGCGCTGGAGCGGGCGTCGCCGACCCGCGTCGCGGCCACCATGACCGTCAACCCGCTCGCAGCGGGACTGCTGGCGACCCAGTTGGTCGGTGAGCCGATCACGCCCAATCTCGTGCTCGGCCTGGTCGCGGTCTTTGCGGGGATATGGATCGCGACCACCGACGCCAAAAAGCCGTAAGCTCACGCCGCCGCGATGGCCTCGATCTCGATCAGGAAGTCGGGGCCGTACAATTTCGATACCTCGACCAGCGTGACCGCGGGCGCGGCCGGCGGTGTCGCCGAGTTGAAGAAGCGGTTTCGCGCCTCGCGATAGCGGGCGAGGTTGTCCATGTCGGTGAGAAACACCGTAAGCTTCACCAGATTGGCGGCCGTGCATCCGCTGGCCCGCAGCGCGACCGCGAGATTTTCAAACACTTGGCCGGCTTGTGCGGTGAAATCGTTCTTGCCGATCAGATGGCCGTCGGCATCGAGCGCGGTCTGGCCGGCGATGAAGATCATGCGGCGTGCGGTAACCTCGACGATCTGCGAATAGCCGGGTGGCGTACCGAGCTCGGGCTTGTTGAGGCGGGTGATCGCAGGCGTCGTATCGCCGGTCATGCTGTTTGTGCCCGGCTCAATTGCGCGGTACGAAGACCGGCGGCGGCGTCAGGCCGACGGCGTTCTTCGGTTTCATGGTGCCGATGTAGAACGACGACACGAAGATCAGGATCAGGGCGGCAAGGTAGAGCGCATAGGATTGCGGCGGCGTGATCGCCCATTGCAGGAAGTTTTTGTCGTCGGATGGCTTTTTGCTGTCGTTGTTCATGAGGTGTTTTTGCGCGAAACTGTCGCGAATGGAAGCGCAATTTCGAGCCATAGCGCTTTCGAGCGAAGTGGGCACCGGTTCGCGTAAAGAAAGCGCGTCAAACAAAGCCTATTCACGCTTCCGGGCGGGGCGGGGTGGTAGGCACCAGGAACAGGGCCAGCAGTGCTGCGAGACTGAGTGCGGACGACACCATCAGGACGCGGCTGCCCATCGTGTCGATCAAAAGACCGAACAGCAGGGGTGCTGCCGCCTGCGCCATCCGTGCCGGCGCGCCGATGATGCCGAGGCGATAGCCGTAATCCTTCGGCCCGAAGATCGCGAGCGGCAGCGTGCCGCGCGCAATGGTCAGGATGCCGTTGCCGGTGCCGTGAAAGATCGCAAACAGGCTGGCCGCGCCGCCGCCGGCCAGCGCCAGCACGGCGGCGCCGATCGGATGCGTGATGCAGGCAATACGGGTCGAGACCAGCGGATGAAAACGGCTGAGAAAGCTCGCCTCGAAAATACGCGCCAGAACCTGCGCCGGGCCGATCAGGGCGCCAGCGAACACCGCCTGGCTCGCGGTCGCGCCCGCGGCTTCCAGAATGCGTGGCAGGTGTGCGGCCATGGCGCCGGTGACGGTCCAGGCCGCCGCAAACACGAACGCCAGCACGACCATGGTGCGATCGATCGCGATCTGCGGCTTGACGGCTATGGCTGCCGCCGCCTTCGCGCCCGTCACCGCCGGCAGCATCAGCCAGTTGAGCGGCAGGCCGATCAGGATATGTGCGGCGGCCCAGGCAAAGCAGGTATTGCGCCAGCCGATGGTCTCCAGCCCCCAGGCGGACAGCGGCCACCCGACCGTCGAGGCAAACCCCGCGATCAGGGTGATGCCGGTGATCGAGCGCCGCGCCGCGTCGCCATAGATGCGCCCCAGCGCGGCGAACGCCGCATCGTACAGGCCGGCGCCCATGCCGACGCCGAGCACCAGCCAGGCCATCACGAGCACGGAGACCGACGTCGCGAAGCCGAGCAGCACCAGTCCTGCCGCCAGCACCAGATTGGAGATCGACAGCACGGAGCGGCCGCCGACCAGATCAATCTGACGCCCGATGCGCGGGCCGAGCAGGGCCGACAGCACCAGCGACGCCGAGAAGGCGGCGAATACCCAGTTCGGGGACACCCCGAGATCGCGTGCAATCGGATCGGCCAGGATCGCCGGCAGGTACATGCTCGAGGCCCAGGCCAGCGTCTGCGTGGTGCCGAGTGCGAGAATGATGGGAACGGGGCGCGTGCTCATGGCTTAGTCGCCATCTTGATTCCTTGCCGGCGTCGATCGCATCCGGATGGGTGCTCGTGTTTCCAGTGATATCGAATAGGGGGGATTCGGACATCGAGCAATTTGCTTGACCGGAGGCCTATATATCGATATATCCGGATATATGGAATCAGAGCAAGCCATTCTTGCACTCGCCGCCCTCGCTCAATCCACGCGGATGAGCGTGTTCAAGCTGCTGGTGAAATACGAGCCGGAAGGACTGGCGGCCGGCGACATCGCGCGGCTGCTCGCGGTGCCGCAGAATACCATGTCGGCGCACCTTGCGGTGCTGGCGCGTGCGGAACTTGTCATGAGCGAGCGGAAGAGCCGTTCCATCATTTACCGGGCCAATCTGGCGGCGTTTCAGCGCCTGACATCGTTCATGGTGGAGGATTGTTGTGGCGGTCGCGCCGATCTCTGCGCGCCCGTCGCGTCGTGCAAGCCCGCGCGCGGCAAGCGCGCCAAGGCTGCGGCCTGAGGGAGAATGTCATGAAGCGCCTTCACATTCACATGGCGGTCGAAGACCTGCCGCGATCGATCGGATTCTATTCGGCGCTGTTCGCAGCCGAGCCTGCCGTGGTCAAAGCCGATTACGCCAAGTGGATGCTCGAAGATCCCCGGGTCAATTTCGCCATCTCGACGCGAGGCCGGCAGCCGGGCCTCGATCATCTCGGCATTCAGGTCGAGAATTCCGGCGAACTGCAGGAAGTCTATGCGCGCCTTCACAAGGCCGGCGGCGAGGTCATCGAGCAGGGCGCCACCGCTTGCTGCTATGCCAAATCCGAGAAGTCCTGGATCGACGATCCGGCGGGGATCGCGTGGGAGACCTTTCTGACGACCGGCGAAAGCGTCGATTACGGCGATGGCACCGGCGAGCGCGCGGTGCGGGTGGCCCACGAAAAGCAGAGCGCATGTTGCGTTCCGCAAGCCGCACCCGTCGCGACCGCGTCAGCCTGCTGCGATTCTTGAGGTGCCGAATTTCGATCTACCACGCCGCCTCGCGGCCGAAGCGCTCGGAACGGCACTCCTGGTGGCGACCGTGGTCGGCTCCGGCATCATGGCCGAAAGCCTGACCAAGGATGTCGCGCTGGCGCTGCTCGGCAATACCTTGCCGACCGGTGCGATCCTGGTGGTGCTGATCACCATTCTCGGTCCGATTTCGGGGGCGCATTTCAATCCGGTCGTGTCGCTGGTATTTGCGCTGAGGCGGGAGCTGGCGCCGCGGGACGCACTGCTTTATGTCGCAGCGCAAGTCGCCGGCGGCATCGCGGGAACGGTGATGGCGCACGCGATGTTCGCGCTGCCGCTGGTCGATGCTTCGCTGAAGGTGCGGACTGGCGGCGCGCAATGGCTGGCGGAAGCCGTCGCTGCGTTCGGGCTGGTGGCGACCATCCTGGCCGGCATCCGATTCAACCGGTCAGCGGTACCGTGGCTGGTGGGCCTTTACATCACGGCGGCCTATTGGTTTACCGCGTCGACCTCGTTTGCCAATCCGGCCGTTGCCATCGCGCGATCGATGACCAATACGTTTTCCGGCATTCGGCCTGCGGATCTGCCCGGCTTCATCGCAGCCGAGACCTGCGGCGCCATCGTCGCCATGATCTTCATGGGCTGGCTGCTGCATGGAGGCGGCAAGGCAATCACGAAGGAGGCTCACCCATGAGCGTCACGATCTATCACAATCCTGCCTGCGGCACCTCGCGCAATACGCTGGCGATGATCCGGCAGAGCGGCGAGGAGCCCGAGATCATCGAGTACCTGAAGACCCCGCCGAGCCGCGCCCGGCTGGTGGAATTGATCCAGGCGATGGGCATCTCGCCCCGCGAGCTGTTGCGCGAAAAGGGCACGCCCTATACGGAGCTCGGGCTTTCCGATCCGAAATGGAGCGACGACGAGCTGATCGATTTCATGCTCGCGCATCCGATCCTGATCAACCGGCCCGTTGTCGTGACCGCGAAGGGCGTGCGGCTTTGCCGGCCGTCGGAACGGGTGCTCGATCTGCTCGACCGGCCTGTGGCGAACTTCGTCAAGGAGGACGGCGAGGCCGTCGTGCGCGCGAAACCCTAGCGTGTCCCGGACGCGGTGCAGCGCTGCTTCAGCGGTGCACCGCAGAGCCGGGACCCATGGTGGACCCCGGATCAGCAGCGCATCACGCCGCCAACGCGGCGTGATGCGCTGCGTCCGGGGAAGGCGGAACAGTGGCAGACTTCCGTCCGCAGCGATTGCGCGGCATAATGGCGTATGGAACTCACGCCCCGCCTGCAACTGATGAACTGGCTGGTCAGCCAGGGCCTTGAAGGTCTGCCCGAAAACGATCTGATCCGCGGCTTTTGCGAGCGCTGTCGCACCGAGGGGCTCGACCTGTCGCGCGCGATGGTCTTCATCGACACGCTGCACCCGATCTTCGAAGGCCGCGGCTTTCGCTGGAACGACACCGCGACCAACGAGAGCGACGTGTTCGAATACGGATCGACCGAGCAGGGCGTCAATGCACAGAACTGGCGGCGCTCGGTGTTCTACCACATGCTCGAAAGCGGCCAGCAGGAAATGGCGCTCGATCTCGCCAAAGGTGCTGCGCAGGATTTCGGCATGATCGACGATCTCGCCGCCAAGGGACACAAGCATTTCGTGTCCTATGTGCACCAGTTCGGCGAGGCCGGCGCCATGGGGCAGATGGACTGCGTCTATTCCTACTGGACGACGCGGCGCGACGACGGTTTTGGCGAGCTGGGCATGGCGGCGCTGCGCGACCTGGTGCCGGTACTGGGGCTGGCGATCAAATCCGCCGCCCAGGCCGACATCGCCAAGACGCTGGGCCGGGTCTATCTCGGCCGCGACGCCTCCGAACAGGTGCTGGGCGGGCGGATCATGCGCGGCGTCACCGAGCGCATCAATGCGGTGTTGTGGTTTTCCGACCTCCGCGGCTCGACCGCGATCAGCGAGGGCATGGAGCCGTCCGAGATCATCCCGTTCCTCAACGATTACGCGCAGGCCTCGATCGACGCCATTCACGAGGCCGGCGGCGAGGTGCTGAAGCTGATCGGCGACGGCGTGCTCGGAATGTTCACCCATGACAATTCAGCGGTCGCCAAACGCGCGGCGCTGCGCGCCGAACATCGCTTTCGCCGCAACATGCACACCCTCAACACCCGCCGCGCGGCGGACCAGCGGCCGGTGACGACAGCCCATGTCGGCCTGCATGTCGGCGAGGTGTTTTACGGCAATATCGGCAGCGAGGACCGGCTCGACTTCACCGTGGTCGGCCCCGCCGTCAACGAGGTCAGCCGCATCGCCTCGATGTGCCGTTCGGTCGAGCGGGAATTGCTGATGTCGTCGGCCTTCCGCAGCGGGCTCGATGCCGCGGGGCGCAACTACCTGGTTTCGACCGGCCGCTTTGCACTGCGCGGTATCAGCCGCGCCCAAGAGCTTTACACGCTCGATCCGGATATTGCCGCCGACGAGGTCGTGGCCGGGAAATACGAGCGCTACCTGGCGGGCTAGATCGTCATTCTTCTGCGGTCTGCGGCGCTTCGGTTGCATCTGGACCGGGCTCCGTCGGCTGCCTGAAATGCAGAATCGCCATATGGACGAAGTGAAGCTTGCCCCTGACGGCCGGGGTCAACCGGAACGGATAGGCGTCGTTCAGGCCCATGGAGCGGTTGAGTTCATTGATGCTGTAGGCAACCGGACTCCATGACGCCAGCAACGCCTCGAAATCGGCTTCCATGTAGGGATCTTCCAGCGTCCGGCGGGAACGTTCGTCGAGCGACAAAGGAAGCGCGGCGGCGGAATCCAGCGTCGCCACGATGTGCAGAAAATGCGCGAACGTCTCCGCCCAGTCTTCCCAGGGATGGGATGTGGCGTATTCGCTGATGAACGCCTCCCGGTCGTAGGATCGTTCGGTTCGCTGGTGATAGTCGTTCAAGGCGGCTTCGTAGCTGCGCGATTCATAACCGAAAATCAGCTGAAAGGCGCTTTTGAGGCTGGTCTGGCCGACCAGTACCTCCCAATAGAAATGTCCGACCTCGTGGCGAAAATGGCCGAGCAGTGTTCGATAGGGTTCTCGAAACGCGACACGACGGGATTCACGTTCAGCGTCGTCGGCCTCCGCCAAGTTGAGCGTGATGAGGCCGGCGAGATGTCCGGTCATGATCGGAAATCCCGCGGTCTCGTCCGACAGGATGTCGAAAGAAATCTGCGGACCGGAAGGGATAGCAAGGGGAAGATCGAGCCGGGTCAGGTCATAGACCAGGCGCCGCTTCGCCGTCTCGACGCGCTTCCACAGCATCACGTTGCGGTTCGATCCCAGATTGGGAATCGTTCGCGTCAGACGGCAGGAATGGCAGAACGGATGGCCGTCATCGACCGACCAGTTGCAGCCGATCAACGTGCGGTTTGCGCACGGCACCGCAGATTTCAGCGCTTCGAATGCGAACAGCTTCCAATTGAAGGCCAGCAGGGTCTCGCAAGTCGAGCACTGCCCAAGTTCAAAGAACGTTGCGGTTCGACATTTGGGGCAATGGAGCTGCCTCATGCTCATCCTTGTCTTGCGATCGACAACGACCATAGACGCTTTTGTCCGGGCCTTCATGAAATATGGAAGAGGCATCGCCTTGCCTGGCAAAGTGGCATGGCGAGGAGAGCCGTAGGGTGGGCAACGGCGCACTTGCGCCGTGTCCACCATCGATCTCCGCGTCTTCCCGGATGGTGGGCACGCTGCGCTTCGCCCACCCTACGCTTTTTATCGACTGCGCCGGGGCAGCGGACGCCGGCTAAGTGAGGCCGGCGCGCCGAAACCCCTCGATATAATGCTTGCGTTCGGCGTCGTGTTCGAACGGCATCTGGCTTGCGAGCCAGGCCAGCGAAATATTGGGCTGCGCGCGGCGAAGTTCCTGCAACGCCGCTGTCGCGACGTCGCGCTGACCCGCCATTCCCGCCGCCGCGGTCAGCACCCGGTGAGCGCCGGAGAAATCGCTTCGCTGCCGCATCGCTTCGCGCGCCAGCCGGATCGCCTCCGCGTAATTGCGGCCGACATACTGGCAGTAGGCGGCGACGCCGCAATAAATCGCGGCGAACGGATCGCGCGGGCTGAATCTGAGCGCCTCGCGCGCGGCGCGATCGCCGTCCTCCCAGCGCCCGCGATAGGACAGCGCGACGCCGTAAAGGCCGCGGGCGGGCGAGAAATTGGGATTGAGCCGCAGCGCCAGTTCGAACTCGGCGATGGAGTCGTCGAAGCGTCGCGTGAACAGATAGACGCTGGCCAGCGCATAATGCGCCCAGGCGTCCTCGCTGTCGGCGCGGATCGCCGCCAGTGCCGCGCGTTCCGCCACCGGGACCGCATTCGGCATCTCTTCCCAGCCCATATGGGCCGAGAACGTGTGGCAGGACGCCAGCAGGCTGAGCGCCTGGCCGTAGCCGGGATCGACCGTGATGGCCTTTTCGAGCAGCGCCTGCGCCACCAGATTGTCCTGCCGCGTCACGCGCCAGTAATGCGACAGCGCGCGCATCACCAGATCCCAGGCGTCCATGTTGTCGGGCGTCTTGCGGCGGGCGTGAAATTCCTCGGCGGCATAGAGTTGCGGTTCGATCGCCGCCACCACGGCCTGGGTGATTTCGTCCTGCACGGCGAAGACGTCGGCGAGATCGCGGTCGTAGCGTTCCGCCCACAGGTGGCTGCCGGTGACGACGTCGACGAGTTGGGCGGTGATACGCACCTGGTCGCCGTCCTTGCGCACGCTGCCTTCCACGACGTAACCGACGCCGAGTTCCTCGCCGATCTGCCGGTGATGGACCGACTTGCCCTTGTAGATGAAGGACGAGTTGCGGGCGATCACGTAGAACCAGCGCAGCTTCGACAGCGCGGTGATGATGTCCTCGGAGATGCCTTCCGAGAAATATTCCTGTTCGGGTTCGCCGCTGATGTTGACGAACGGCAGCACGGCAATGGCGGTCCGGTCCAGCGCCGGGACTTGATGGCGCGGCGGTTCGCTCGCCTGCTCGGGCGGCTGCAGCCGGTCGACCGAGGCTTCCGCACCGCCCTGTTGCACCTGGACGTCGCCGACGAAGCGAAAGCCCTTGCGCGCGATGGTGCGGATCACGGCCTGGTCCTTGCCGCTGTCGCCGACCGCCTTGCGGGCGGCGTTGATCCGGCTGGTCAGGGTGGATTCGGAGACGATACGGCCGTCCCAGATCCGCTCGATCAGATCGTCCTTGCTGACGACCCGCTCGCGGTTCTCGACCAGATAGATCAGCAGGTCGAACACCTGCGGCTCGACAGCTATCCCTTCGCCGGCGCGGGTCAATTCGCGCAGGTCGACATCAAGCACATGTTCGGCAAAGCAGAATCGCACGTGTTTCATCCTGAATCCCGGTGTGACGGGTCCTCGGAGGCCTCCATCGGCATTTACGCCGCCTGTTAAGCCCGGCCAGTGCGAAATCTCACACAAGGCGGCATCTCATTGAAAAATCACGGTGCCCTCAAGGCAAAATCAGCCCGCCGTCAGAGTCTTTAGGTCTGCGGAAGGCCATGTTCGGTTCATCGCGGTTGCCTGCGTAGCCGCTGTGCGATCTCGAAAGGAGACCCCGATGGCCCGCCCGGCGTCCGCAGCAACCAATTCGCCCCAATCTTCCGGTCTTGCCCCCGATCTGGTCGCGCTCAAGACGCGACAACAGGCCGCATGGTCGTCGGGCAATTACGCCGTCGTCGGCTCGACCCTGCAGATCGTCGGCGAGCAGCTCTGCGAAGCCCTCGATCTCAAGTCCGGCTCGAAGGTGCTCGATGTCGCCGCCGGCAACGGCATGATGAGTCTGGCTGCGGCGCGGCGCTGGTGCGACGTCACCTCGACCGACTACGTGCCGGCCTTGCTCGATCGCGGCCGCGCGCGTGCCGCGGCGGAAGGCATGACGATTGCCTTCGAGGAAGCCGACGCCGAGAACCTGCCGTTCGACGACAACAGCTTCGATACGGTGGTCTCCACCTTCGGCGTCATATTCACGCCGAACCAGGACCGGGCCGCCGCCGAGCTGATGCGCGTGTGCAGGCCGAAAGGGCAGATCGGCCTCGCAAACTGGACGCCTGAAGGTTTCATCGGGCAGGTCTTCAAGATACTGGGCAAATATTTGCCGCCGCCAGCCGGCGCCAGGTCGCCGGCCCTGTGGGGCACGCACGCACGCATGACCGAAATGTTCGACGCCGGCGCGCGCTCGATCAAGGTGGAATCACGTTTGTACAATTTTCGCTACCGTTCGCCGACGCACTTCCTCGACATATTCAAGACCTTTTATGGCCCGGTGCTGAAAGCGTTCGCCGCCCTCGAACCGGCAAGACAGGAAGAACTGCACAACGACCTGCACGCGCTGATCGTGCGCATGAACCGGTCCGGCGACGCCACCATGGTGGTGCCGAGCGAATATCTCGAGGTCGTCATCACCAAACGTTGAGCCTGGGAATAGCGACCAACGTTTCCCGATCCAGACCGTGATGCGGTCCGGGTCGGGAACCGCGTCGTGCCGCAAAGCCCAACCGCAAAGCTCAAGTCAACGCCGATCTACAATCAGGAACACTTCGATGACATCAGTGATTCACGCCTCATTCGCCAAGCCCGCCAAAACCACCGTGCTGGCGCTGCATTGCTCGCTCGGTTCGGGACGGCAGTGGACCAAGCTTGCCGACGAACTCGGGCGCAGCCACCATTTCGTCGCCCCGGATATTTCCGGTTACGGCACCAACACCTGCGCGCTGGACCTGCCGCTGACGCTGGCGGAAGAGGTCAGATGCATGAGCGGTCATCTCAATGATGCGACCGGGCCGATCCATCTCGTGGGCCATTCCTATGGCGGCGCCATCGCCTTCAAGATCGCGACCGACTCAGCCTTCGCGCACCGGGTGCGCAGCCTGACCCTGATCGAGCCGGTGCTGCCGACGCTGCTGCTCGAGACTGATTCCGACCGGCGGCTTCATGCGCGTTTCGCGCAGCTCGCGCGGGACGTTTCCGAAGATCTCTGGAACGGATCGGTGCTGGAAGCGATCGACCAGTTCATCGAGTTCTGGAACGGGTCCGGGCCGCAGGACCCGCTGCCGGCGACCACGCGCCTGCGCATGATCGAACGCGCCGACAAGCTGGCCTTCGATTTCACGGCGGCGCTGGCGGAAGAAAACGTCACCATCGCGGCGGCCTCGCTTCGGGTCCCGACGCTGCTGTTTTCGGGTGGGACGTCGCCGTATTTCACCCAGCGCATCGTCCGGCGTCTGGCCGCGGTCGTCGAGGGCGCCGAGAGCAGGCATTTGCCCGACGCGGGCCACATGCTGGCGCTATCCCATGCATCCACGATCAATCCGGAGATTGCGAAGCATATTGCACGGGCGGATGCACTTGCCGGGCTCTCGCTTGGACGCAATCAGATTGACGATCCGCAGATCGACGTCCCGGAACCGCCGCTTCGGCTTGCGCGACGCGCGGTATCCGGCCGGGTCGGGGAAGAAAAGTCCTGACGCGCCAACGGGTGCCGGCCTCCCTGGCGATGGCCTGCGGCACCCGCAACGACATTGGATGAAGTTCGTAACAACGGAGAGAACAAACATGCCGGCCAACAGCAAGCATCCGGAAACGCTCGTCCTGCATTCCGGCTACCGCAGCGATCCCACGACGACGGCGGTGGCGGTTCCGATCTACCAGACCTCCAGCTTCGAATTCCGGGATACCACGCATGCCTCCAACCTGTTCGCCTTGGCGGAACTCGGCAATATCTACAGTCGGATCGGCAATCCGACCTGCGACGCGCTGGAGACGCGGCTGGCCGCGCTCGAAGGCGGCGTCGCGGGCCTGGCGCTTGGATCCGGGCAGGCCGCCTCGCTATTTGCGGTGCAGAACATCTGCCATGCCGGAGACAATTTCGTCGCTTCCACCGACCTTTATGGCGGCACCTGGAACCTGTTCGCCAACACGCTGAAGACGATGGGGATCGAATGCCGCTTTGTCGATCCCGCCGACCCCGAGAATTTCCGCCGGGCGACCGACGCGCGCACGCGTTGCTACTACGCCGAGACGCTTCCCAATCCCAAACTCATGGTGTTTCCGATCGCCGAAGTGGCGAAGATCGGCCGCGAGCTCGGCGTGCCCCTGATCATGGACAACACGGCTGCGCCGGTGCTGTGCCGGCCGCTCGATCATGGCGCGGCGATCGTCGTGCACTCGACCACGAAATATATCGGCGGCCACGGCACCTCGATCGGGGGCGTCATTATCGACGGCGGCAATTTCGACTGGGAGAGGCACAAGGATCGTTTCCCGATGCTGAATACGCCTGATGCGAGCTATCACGGCGCGGTGTGGACCGAGGCCGTGAAACCGATGGGGCCGATTGCCTACATCATCAAGGCCCGCGTCACCCTGCTGCGCGATGTCGGCGCGCCGATGTCGCCGTTCAACGCCTTCATGTTCATCCAGGGACTGGAGACGCTGCCGCTGCGGATGCGGGTTCATTGCGCGAATGCCAATGCCGTGGCGAAGCATCTCGCCAAGCACCCGGGAATCACCAAGGTCATTCATCCCTCGCTGGTGACCGGGGAGGCGAGGCGGCGCGCCGATGCGGTGTTGTCGCGCGGTTATGGCGCGCTGCTCGGCTTTGAACTGAAGGGCGGCATGGAAGCCGGCCGCCGGTTCATCGACGGGCTGAAGATGTTCTATCATGTCGCCAATATCGGCGACGCCCGCAGCCTCGCGATCCACCCGGCCTCGACGACGCATTCCCAGCTCTCGCCCGAGGAGCAGGCCATGACCGGGGTGACGCCGGGCTATGTCCGGCTCTCGATCGGCATCGAACATATCGACGACATCCTGGCCGACCTCGACCAGGCGCTGGCGGATGTGGAGGGGCTTTCAAAGGCCGCCTGACAGCGCGGCAACAGACGGCGCGGAAATGTTACCCTGAACGCGAAGGGCCTGCCTTGCGGCAGGCCCTTTTGCTTCTGATTCAATCAGAACCGAAAAGGCTCTGACCGGCGGGCATGCGCTCAGTCGCGCTTCTGCGGGTTGTTCAGGATGTACTCGATCTGCGAACGGAAAATTCCGATGTCACGGAGTTGCCGGTCGCTGAAGCTGAGCAGCACCTTGCGCGCCGCCTCGCGCTCCTGACGGGCGATCCACGCCGCCAGCCAGTTGTTGATGCAGTCGCCGAGATAGGCTGCGATCTTTCGGCCTATGGGGACGGTATCCGCGGAGTTGGGGATATTGGTAGTCATGGTCATGGCTGTCATCCTGTTTAAAGACTCGCCGGAGCGAGAATGCTGACAACATGACCGCAGTGCGGGAAAAAGACTTTCAGGAAGCTTTGATTTGTCGTCCACCCGGGTTTGAGATACCCCCGATATTGTTGCGGACTTGTAATTTTACTTCCCCTCGGCCCTACGATGTACTGGGTGGATTGCGCCAAATACCTTGACTGAGCATCACTTGCGGACCGGCCGGTGGTCCATCGGACCGTGTACGTAACCTCTCGACGAGGCCGTCAATGAAAAGTCCACGCGTTTCCGGTTTGAGGATGGTCCTCGCCATGGTCATGCTGACAGCGTCGATTTGTGGCGCTGCCGCTCAGGAAAATTCTCAAGCCAAATCGCAAGGCGGCACAGAGCCGGTCTGGCCGACCAGGGGATGGCAGACATCCTCGCCGGAAGAGCAGGGCATGGATTCGGCTGATCTGGCCAAGCTGGTCGCCTACGGGACCGGCCGCAGTTTTGACAGCCTGCTGATCGCACGGCGCGGCAAGATCGTGCTGGATACGTATTATGCGCCGTACAGCGCCGAGATCCCGCACATCATCAATTCGTCCACCAAGGCCGTCATCGGCACCCTGGCGGCGATGGCGATGAAAGACGGGCTGCTCGACAGCACGGACCACCCGATGCTCGACTTCTTTGCGGACCGCAGTCTCGCCAACGTCGATGATCGCAGGCAGGCGATCACGGTGCAGCACCTCTTGGACATGACGTCGGGAATAGATTGGCGCGAACCGACGGACGGGCGGCCGGTCACGTTTTTCGAAATGGAGCGCAGTCGGGACTGGACCAGGTTCATTCTCGATCGACCGATGTCGAACACACCAGGGGATATCTTCAACTACAACAGCGGCAATCCGCAGCTTCTGTCAGCCATTCTCACCAAGCTGACGGGAATGAGCGCCGAGGATTACGCCAAGGCCAAGCTGTTCGGTCCGCTCGGGATCACCAACTGGAAATGGCGGAAAGACCCGCAAGGCATCTCGACCGGCGGCAACGGCCTGGCGCTGCTGCCGCGCGACATGGCCAAGATCGGCTACCTCTACCTGCGCAACGGCCAATGGGAAGGCAAGACGCTGGTGCCGCCGGCTTTTGTCGAAAGATCGAGCCGCGCCACGATCAACATGAACCTGAAGTTCGAGCCGGCGTTCAGGTATTCCAACTACTTCTGGGCGCTTCCGAACCGGAACGTCTATATGGCGGTCGGATATCACTGCCAGGTCATCATGGTGTTTCCGGCGCTGGACATTGTGGCGGTGACGACGACCAGGGACTTTTATCCGTTCGGCGTCGTGACCGACTATATTGCCGGCGCTGTGAAATCGGACACCGCATTGCCGCCGTCGCCGGAAGGCGCAACGCTGCTGGCCAGCGCGGTCCGCGAAGTCTCTACGGAAAAGCCCAGCGACGTCGGTGTCGCGCCAGAGACCGCGGCGGCGATCTCGGGAAAGGTCTACACATTTCCCGGCAACGGCCTCGGTCTGAAATCGCTTTCGCTGACGCTGACCGGTTCGCAGCCGCGCATCGATGTGGAATTTTTTGATCGCGACCCAACGGCGCCGTCGCGCAAGGTGGGCGGTCCGATCGGACTCGATGGGCGATATCAAAAGGGCGATACGACCCCCGCCGGCGTTTCGGCGGCGAAGGGAAGCTGGTCGAACGACCACACCTTCGTGCTCAACCGCATGATCTTGGGTGCGGGATTCTCCGAGCAAAAGTACACGTTGTCGTTCGACGACGAGAAGCTGAACGTCCGCGGGCTCGACTGGAATGGCCGCGAGGTTTCGGTCGACGGCGGATCGTGGCGCAAGTCCTGACCGGCGCCAACGTCTTGACTTCGTCCGTATCATGTAACATATGCAGTGACATGAGACGAGACAGCAGATTGTCGGGTGTGCTCCACGTCCTGCTGCACATGGCAGAGCAGAGCGGCCCCGTGACTTCCGAAATTCTGGCGAAGGCGATTGACACCAATCCGGTGGTGATACGCCGGATCATGGCCGGCCTGCGCGACCAGGGATATGTCCGGTCGGAAAAAGGCCATGGTGGCGGATGGACGCTGGCCTGCGACCTGTCGAAAGTGACCATGCGCGACATCTATACCGCGCTCGGCAGCCCGGCGCTTCTCGCCATGAGCAACCGGGCGGAGGCGCCCGGCTGCCTCGTCGAACAGGCGGTCAATGCCGCCCTCAATCAGGCATTTTGGGATGCGGAGGCGCACCTGCTCGCGCGTCTTGGGCAAGTGACGCTGGCCATGCTGAGCACCGATCTTCACCAGCGCGTCATCGCCCGTGGCGGATCTCATCGTCTGGAGAATGGCCATGCGTCGTGACGCAGTCGCAGCGCGGATCACCGCATTCTCCGATCCCGAGGCGGTGGCTCGCTACGCCGATGGACCACCGCGTTTCGTGCCCGGCTACAGCGTCATGCAAAGCATGACGACGCTGCTGCTGGCCGAGCGCGTCCCGGAAGATGCCCGCGTGCTGGTTGTTGGCGCCGGAGGCGGGCTGGAGTTGAAGGTATTTGCGCAGGCCCATGCGCGCTGGACTTTTGATGGTATCGACCCTTCTGCCGAGATGCTGAAGCTGGCCGAACAGACTCTAGGGCCGCTCGCGACGCGCGCGCGTCTGCACCAGGGTTATATCGATGGTGCGCCGCAGGGACCGTTCGATGCCGCCACCTGTCTGTTGACGTTGCACTTCATGGATATCGAGGAGCGGCGGCGTACGGCTATCGAAGTCCGCCGCCGCCTCAAGCGAGGCTCGCCCTTCGTGGTTGCCCACCTCAGCTTCCCGCAGGGGGAAGACGAGCGCGCGCTGTGGCTGTCGCGACACGCCGCATTCCTGATCGCCTCCGGCCTCGAGCCCGAGAAGGCGGCGAACGCCCGTGTGGCGATCGACACGCAAACGCACATTCTTGACCCGGAGCAGGACGAAGCGATCCTCCGTGAGGCCGGCTTCTCGAATGTCAGTCTGTTCTACGCCGCCTTCAGCTTCCGCGGTTGGGTGGCCTACGCCTGAAGCGTGCGGTCTGCTTTTTAGCCAGTCTTGGCCCGCAGCGTGTACAGGCCGAACGCGACCAATGAAAACACCGTCAGCACCACGCCGAGCGCAAACAGCGCCTGATGCGAAATCGTCGCCGCCAGCCAGACGCCGATCGCCGCCGACATCATCTGGAAGAAGCCGACCAGCGCCGAGGCCGCGCCGGCCCGGTCGCCGAACGGCGAGAGCGCCTGCGCGGTCCCTAACGGATTGACGATGCCCATGCCGAGCAGGAACACGCACATTGCGCCGAGGAACGGTAGGAACGAGGGCCAGTACAGCGACACCAGCAGGATCGCGATGCCGCCGGCGGCGGCGGCCCACAATCCGCCGCGGATCGAGCGGTCGAGCCCATAGCGCGGGGCGAGCTTGGTCGCGAGCATGCCGGCGGCGAACACGATCATCACGGTGCCGGCGAAAAACAAACCAAGCTGGATCGGCGTGAACTGCATCGCCTCGATCAGCACCCGGGGTGCTGCCGAGAACATTGCGAACAGGCCGCCCATGATCAGGCTGACGGTGGTGGCTGGCACCACGAAGCGCCGGTCGGTGATCAGGCCAAGATAGTTTTTCGCGATCGCCAGCGGATCGAGCGGGGTTCGCGTCGCATGATGCGTTTCGCCGAACACGCTGCCATAGGCCAGCGCCCCGAGGCCGGCAAAGCCGGCCACCAATGCGAATTCGGAACGCCACCCAAAATAATGATCGAGCGCGCCGCCGAGCAGCGGCGAGAAGCCGGGCGCTGCCGCCATCGCGATCATGATCAGCGCCATCGCGCGCGCCAGCGCCGCGCCCGAAAACATGTCGCGCGCAATGGCGCGCGACAGCACCGAGGTGGCGCAGGCGCCGGCCGCCTGGATGATGCGGCCGGTCAAGAGGCCCGGCAGGTCGGTGGCGAGCCCGCACCAGACGCTGCCGGCAAAGAAGACGGCAAATCCGATCAGCACCGGCCAGCGCCGGCCGTAACGGTCCGAGATCGGCCCGACCACGAGTTGGCCCAGCGCGAATACCGCCAGGAAGATGGTGATGGCCGAGGTGACCGCCGCACTCGTCACATTCAGCGATGCCGCCATCTGCGGCAGCGACGGCAGCAGGATGTTGGTGGCGAGCGTCCCGGTCGCGGCAAGGCCTGCCAGCACCGCGATCTGCACGAACGTCGAGGAAGTCTCCGGGCGAGGGCCGGCGTCGATTGCGATGGTCTGGTCGGCCATTCAGGGTTCCCGCTTTCTGATATTAAATTATGTGTATCATATAAAGCGGGTGAGGGAAGCGGCAAAGACCTCTAATTTGTCATGGCCGGGCTTGACCCGGCCATCCACGTCTTTCGTTGTCGATAGCAAGAACGTGGATGCCCGGGTCAAGCCCGGGCATGACGGAGAGCTATTTCGCGACAGGGTCGGAAAGCAGGCGGAATCTTCTCCTGCTCAACACGCCCGCAGGGCGGCCGGGCCGTCGCCGACCATGTCCGGCTGCCGCGCCAGCGACACCGCCGGCGAGGCGAGGATCACCAGCGCCTGGACGGCGAAGATGGCAGCGGCCAGATAGAGGCAGGCCTCGGCGCCGTAAAAGCCACCGACGACGGCGCCAAGCATGGAGCCGAGCGGGCGGGCGCCGTAGCTCATGATGTTGATCGCGGAGACGCGCCCGAGCAGCGACGGCGGCGTCACCGATTGCCGCAGGGTCGTGGTCGAGATCACCCACAGGATCGGGCCGACGCCGAGCAGGAAGAAGCTCACGCCCGCCAGCAGCGCCATCGGCGCGACCGTGGTCAGCGCCATCACGCAGGCCGCAACGAAGCCGGTGACCGGTCCGAGGCCAATCACGGTGCCGAAGGCCAAACGCTTCATCACCCGCGTCGCGGAGAGCGCGCCGACCACCATGCCGACGCCGTACATGGCAAGCGTGGTGCCGACGCCGGTCGCCGAAAGCCCAAGATGGCGCACTGCATAGGGCACGAATACGGCGAGCAACAGGAACGAGGCGGTGTTGAAGATGAACTGGGTGATGAACACCGGCCGCAGCAGCGGGTGATGCAGCACGAAGGCCGCGCCCTCCTTGATATCCTGCAGCGGATGACGCCGCGGCGCCGGAGAACGCGCGGGCTCGTAGATGCCGGACAGCAGCACGACGGCGATCACGGACAGAGCCGTCGCAAAACCGAACGCGGGCGCAGCCCCGACCCATCCGACCAGTACGCCGCCAAGCGCGGGACCGCTGGCAAAAGCGACAGTACGCGCCAGCTCGATCCGCGCATTCGCCGCTGGCAATTGTTGCGCATTCACCAGAGACGGCACCAGCGCGGGTGCAGCGACACTGTAGGCAACCGTGCCGCAAACTGCGACGAAGCCGAGCAGGGCCAGCAGCGGCAGCGTCATCAGGTTGAGCCAGAGCAGCAGAAGAATTCCGGCAAGCGCGGCCGCGCGCAACGCTTCCGAACCCGCCATCACGGCACGTCGCGAAATGCGGTCGGCGAGCAGGCCGGCCGGGATCGCGAACAGGATGAAGGGCAGCGTCAGCGCGGTCTGCAGCAGTCCGGTCTGGCCTTCGCCGACCCCGAGCAGCAGCACCGCGACGATGGGGGCCGCGGCCAGCGCGATCTGCTCGGCCGATTGGGCGGCGAGGTTGGACCAGGCCAGGCGGTTGAAGGTCGGGGGCAGGCGGGGTGTCTCGGCGGCGGACATAGTGAGGTTCATTGGGCGTGATTCCCTGAAAATTCGATCTGTCCCCATTGTCCGGGCTCAGCTCCGCCAAACCCACCCGCTTCCCGACAAGGGGGCCCGATGATTAAGAGTCATCCGGTCCGGCAACCCGGCTATGCGGGGGGCTAGATGCAGTTGCAAATGAGTTGCAATAAAATCGAAGTTCGGTCATCCTGTTGAAATGGATGCACGAACCCCCGAATTGCACCCTCTGACCGTGCCTGCGAGCGCCGCCGGCTGGCGCGCGGATGCGGCGGCGGATGTCCAGCGCAGCCTGCCGGAGGTCAATGCGACCGTCCCGGTCCCCATCTTTGGCGGCCATTGGGTGCGGCGGCTGCTGGCCTTCGTCGGCCCCGGCTATCTGGTCTCGGTCGGCTACATGGACCCCGGCAACTGGGCGACCGATCTCGCGGGCGGCTCGAAGTTTGGCTACACGCTGCTGTCGGTGATCCTGCTGTCGAACCTGATGGCGATCCTGCTGCAGGCGCTGGCGGCCCGGCTCGGCATCGCCACCGACCGCGACCTGGCGCAGGCCTGCCGCGCCAGCTTTTCGAAGCCGGTGAACCTGCTGCTGTGGTTCGCCTGCGAAGCCGCCATCATTGCCTGCGACCTCGCCGAGGTGATCGGCACGGCGATCGCGCTGAAACTGCTGTTCGGCATTCCCCTGATCGGCGGCGCGCTGATCACAGCCCTCGACGCCTTCCTGCTGCTGCTGTTGATGAACAAGGGCTTTCGTTTTCTCGAAGCCTTCGTCATTGCGCTGCTGGTCGTGATCGCGGTCTGCTTCGGTATTCAGATTGCCGCTGCCGCACCACCAGTCGCTGCGATGCTGCGCGGCTTTGTGCCGTCGCCGGAGATCGTCACCAATCCCGAGATGCTCTACATCGCGATCGGCATCATCGGCGCCACCGTGATGCCGCATAATCTCTATCTGCATTCCTCGATCGTGCAGACCCGCGCCTATGAACGATCAGAGGAAGGCCGCCGCGACGCCATCAAATGGGCGACGACGGACTCCACCATCGCGCTGATGCTGGCGCTGTTCATCAACGCCGCGATCCTGATCGTCGCCGCCGCGACCTTCCATTCCAGCGGCCATTCCGATGTCGCCGAAATCGGTCAGGCGTTCGAGCTGCTGTCGCCGCTGCTCGGCCTCGGCATCGCCTCGACGCTGTTTGCCGTCGCGCTCTTGGCCTCGGGCCTCAACTCGACCGTGACCGCGACGCTGGCGGGCCAGATCGTGATGGAAGGCTTTCTGCACCTGCGGCTGCCGAACTGGGCGCGACGGCTGGTCACCCGCGGCATCGCCATCGTGCCGGTGGTGATCATCACCGCGCTCTATGGCGAGCGCGGCACCGCAGATCTTCTGGTGTTCAGCCAGGTCGTGCTGTCGATGCAATTGCCGTTCGCCGTGATCCCGCTGGTGCGGTTCGTGTCCGATCCGAACAAGATGGGGCAATTCGCGATCTCGCGCTCCGTCGCGATACTGGCCTGGATCGTCGCAGGCATTATCGTCGCGCTCAACCTGAAGCTGCTGTTCGATGCGCTCTTTGGCTGAGCCCAACTGTCATCGCCCGGCAAAAGCGCGAAGCGCGTCTTCAAAAGAGATGACCGGGCGACCCAGTATTCCAGAGACGTTTGTGATTGATCGATAAGCCGCGGCGTACTGGGGCACCCGCCTTCGCGGGTGATGACAAGCGGTGATTGTCGCTAGTACAGAGAACTAATCCTGCGGCTCGGCCAACCCTTCGCCGCCGGTCGCATCGACGCGCAGCCAGCCGGAGGGCGCCAGCCGCTGCTGCGGCAGGAAGCGGCCCTTGTAGTCCATCTTCTTGGAGCCTTCGATCCAGTAGCCGAGATAGACGTAAGGCAGACCGAGCCTTCGGGCGCGGGTGATGTGGTCGAGGATCATGAAGGTGCCGAGCGAGCGGTTCTGCTCCGACGGCTCGAAGAACGAATACACCATCGACAGCCCGTCGCTGAGCACGTCGGTCAGCGCCACCGCGACCAGCTCGTCGCCGCGGCCGGTAATGCCGGAGTCGATGCCGCGCTTGCGGTATTCGATGATGCGGGTTTCGACATGGCTGTCTTCCACCATCATCGCGTAGTCGAGCACGGTCATGTCGGCCATGCCGCCATGGCGATGGCGCCTGTCGAGATAGGCGCGGAACACCGAATACTGCTCCGACGTCGGCACCGCGCTGCGCTGCTCGCCGATGACGTCGGCATTGCGCGCCAGGATCTTGCGGAAATTGCGCGACGGGCGGAACTCGTTGGCGATGACCCGGATCGACACGCAGGCGCGGCACTGGTCGCAGGCCGGGCGGTAGGCGATCGACTGGCTGCGGCGGAAGCCGCCATGGGTCAAGAGGTCGTTGAGGTCGCCGGCCTTGTCGCCGACCAGATGCGTGAACACCTTGCGCTCGTGCCGGCCCGGCAAATATGGGCACGGCGAGGGCGCCGTCAGGTAGAATTGCGGGGTGTCACGGGAGTGCTGGGTCACGTCAGGTTGTCAGACCTCCGAAGCAGATCAAGATAACATCGCGCTCCGGAGGCTAACGGTCAATTAATTTGCATCTTAATCAATAAGAGCGCGCGGCAGGTGCGACCTGGGTGCGGATCGAACTGTTGATAACCACGGTTCCCAGGATGATGTCGTGCAGCAGCCGGCGGCGGCCGTTGAACAGGCCGACCAGCAGCACCAGCGGCGACAGGAACGAGACCGAGACCCAGAACAGCACGGCGTGGGTGGCTCCGAGCACGAAATAGCCGGGCTGCCCGTACCAGGTGCGCAGCTCCAGATCCATCACGCGCATGCCCATGGTGGCCGAATGCGGCCCGCCGATCGAGGCGCCGTAATAGACGATGGCCCAGACCACGGTAGCCGGCCACGCCAGCCAGAACAGCGCCCAGCCGAGCCCGAGCGTGATCAGGCCGAACACGGCGATGAAGAGGTAGCCGAGGATGACCGGGATCGACAGCACCACGAGGTCGATCAGGAACGCAAACACCCGCCGCGTTAGCACGCCGCGAAACAGTTCCGGCTGCAAATAAGGATCGAACGCATGCGCAGGGGCGCCGCCAGCATTTGAGGCGCCGCCGTCGTTACCCGAACCGCCATAAGACATCGTCAGTCCTCCAGACCGCATATTCCCGCAACGTCACATGGGAACCGGCCGGGCGCGTGCCAAGGGCCGTCGAACATTAACACGCCGCAATATTCGGGCGATTTGGCGGCCGGCCGGACTTGCGCGGCGGGTGATTTAAACCATGCTGGCGCGCGATATCGGTTGAGTACTTACCGAAAGGGCAGTTCGATGGGCGATCAGGTGGAATTGCGTTGCCGCTGCGGCGAAGTCCGGGCGCTGGTCTCGGGTGCCTCGCCACGGACGGTCAGTCGCGTGGTTTGCTATTGCGACGACTGCCAGGCCTTTGCCCACCAGCTCGACCGCGCCGATCTGCTCAATTCGCAAGGCGGCAGCGACATTGTCCAGCTCGCGCCGGCTTCCCTCGCGTTCCTGCAGGGGCAGCACCGCATCGTCGGACTGCGGCTGGCGCCGAAGGGCCTGTTCCGGTGGTACGCAAGCTGCTGCAATACCCCCGTCGGCAACACGCTCACGCCGGCTATTCCCTTCGTCGGAATCGTCGCGCAGGCTTTCGACCATGCGACGCACCGGGCCGACGACGTCTTCGGGCCGCCGACCGGCGCAATTCTCGGGAAGTACGCGATCGGCACGCCGCCGCCGGGCTCGACCGGCCTCAACCTTCCGCTGCTGTTGCGTGCCATCGGCAAGGTGCTCGGCTGGCGCCTGCGCGGAAAAGCCTGGCCGCACCCGTTCTTCAAGAAAGGCAAGGGCGAGCCGGCCTATCCCGTCACCGTGTTGTCGCGGGAAGAGCGCGAGGCGCTCCGCCCGTTATGCGGACCGAATCCCGCCGCCGGGGCGGCACGTTGAACGGGGTTACCTCTCCGCCTTGAGCTTCTCCGCCGCGACAGGCGCAAAATACGTCAAGATCCCGTCGGCGCCGGCGCGCTTGAAGCCGACGAGGCTTTCCATCATCGCGCGCTCGCCGTCAATCCAGCCGTTGTTGGCGGCGCCCGCGATCATCGCGTATTCGCCGGACACCTGGTAGACGAAGGTCGGCACCGCGAACGTGTCCTTCACGCGGCGGACGATGTCGAGATAGGGCATCCCCGGCTTCACCATCACCATGTCGGCGCCCTCGGCGAGGTCGAGCTCGACCTCGCGCAGCGCTTCGTCGGAATTGGCGCTGTCCATCTGATAGGTGCGCTTGTCGCCGGTCAGCGTTTTCGCAGAACCGATGGCGTCGCGGAACGGCCCGTAGAAGGCTGACGCGTATTTGGCCGCATAGGCCATGATCTGCACGTCGAGGAAGCCGGCCTCGTCCAGCGCGTCGCGGATGGCGCCGACGCGGCCGTCCATCATGTCTGACGGAGCGATGATGTCGCAGCCGGCCTCGGCCTGCACCAGCGCCTGCCGCACCAGCACCGCGACCGTCTCGTCGTTGAGGATCCTGCCGTCCTCGATCAGCCCGTCATGGCCGTGGCTGGTGAAGGGATCCAGCGCCACGTCGCAGAGTATGCCGATGTCGGGGAATTCCTTCTTGATCGCGCGCACCGACTGGCAGACCAGATTGTCGGGGTTGAGCGCCTCGGAGCCGTGCTCGTCGCGCAAGGACGCTTCGGTATAGGGAAACAGCGCGATGCAGGGGATGTTGAGCTTCGCCGCGCGCTCGGCATCGCGCACCGCCTGGTCGACGGTGATGCGGTCGACGCCGGGCATGGAAGCGACGGGGGTACGGGTATTGTGGCCGTCGACCACGAACAGCGGCCAGATCAGGTCGTCGGTGGTCAGCACGTTTTCGCGCACCAGCCGCCTGGCCCATTCGGCCTTGCGGTTGCGGCGGGGACGCGTGACCAGGTCGAGCGGCTGCGAGGAGAGGGCGGTCGGCCGCCGGGGCGTGTCGCGCATTTCGATCGGACGCCCGAATTTGATCGCCATCTCTGAGGTACTCCCGCACGGCTGATTTGGAGGCTGATTTGGACTTGTTCCGGTTCTAGCATCTTGCGGCTGCCCCGTCACCGCGGCCTTGATCCCGATCATAAGCAATTGATTTTGCCGCCCCGGCGGGCCAAGACTCGCCTTATGAGATCATTCCTGCCGCCCATGCGCCCTGATTCCGACACCAGCTCGCCAAGGCGCCGCCGGACAAACCGTCATGTCTGACACGTCAGCACGCGACACCCTGCGCGACCAGGCCCGCGACAATGCCAGGGACCGCGACAACGCGATGTCGGTGGCGGCGATCTCCTCCGAGCGGATCGAGCCCGACGACAACGGATGGACGCGCCGGCTGGTGCTGTTCCTGCGCGTGATGGCGATCATCTCGATCGTCAAGGGCCTCTACCACTGGGCGCAGGTCACCGGCTTCATCGGCGGCGAGGAAGAGGCGTTCGAAAACCAGTCGATGGCCTGGCAGACCGCGACGATCTATTTCGCGGTGATCGAACTGGTCGCCGCCGTCGGCCTTTGGCTGGCGACGCCGTGGGGCGCGGTGGTGTGGCTCACGACCGTGGTGTCGATGGCGGTGATCGAACTGATGTTCCCCGGCATCTATGGCGGCAGCCTCACGGTGGTGGCGTTCGAAGCCGTGATGCTCGCCGCTTATCTCGCGCTCGCCTGGATGGCCGCGCGCGAACGGCCGCCATAGGCTAGGCGAGGTGGACCACTTCTCTCTCGCCCCGCAAGCGCGGCGAGGTGAACCAGTGCCGGCGCCGATTCAACGTAAAGCCATTGCGCACCAGTGAGCCCGCGTACTCACGCCAGATCGCCTCGTCATGGTCGGCAACAGGGCTGGGCGGGGCGGGTCTCAGTTTCTTCAGACCAATTGACCCACCCGCCGTACTCACGCCGTTACTTCCTTACCTGGCGCAAGTCTTATCAGCTGCCAAAGCCGTCTGTGCCGATGCCTGTGTCGGATGAGCCGCACCGACAACTTTCATGCTGCCACCAGCGGCCGGCTGGGCATTGACGATCTGACACTTCATCGTCGCGGTATCTTGAGCCAGGTAGAACGAGGAAGCAGCAGCTGGCGGTGCTTGACCGACAGTTTTTTCCGGCTCAGCCGCAAATGATGCTGTAGCGAATGCGAGAATGGCGACGGTCGCTAAAAGAATTGTCTTCATGGTGTCTACCGGTTGTCGTGCGTCCAGTATTGAACACGGAGCAAATGGAGCCAGCTGACAAAGGTTCCGGCGATAATGGATTTGTTTTTCTACCTCAACCGAAGATTGCAGCCCCTCCTCCGAGTGGATTATTTCTCGTACCGCTGCGATCCAATCCGCGCTCGCCGCGAGATCGCGGATGAGCTCTTTTGCTCGGTCAGCTGTGCTTCCGTATCAAGCGAGCCAGCGGAATTCGCGTGTCGGCCGGAACCATTGGCTCGCGAGTCTATTGGCTTCCTGACAAATCACTTTTGGAGAAATGCCATGAACAAGCTCGTGATCTCTCTGGCAGTCGGCGCAAGTGCGCTTTTCGTGACTGCTGCGTCCGCTGCGCCGCTTTCCGCCGATGTGTCAGTCACACCGGAGAGCAACATTCAAAACGTTCGCATGGTCTGCGACGAAAGCGGCCGTTGCTGGCGCCAACGCAGTGAACGCCGCGTCATCATCCGTGACCCCGACGATTCATACGGATACGCTCCTCGTGAGCGTTATATCGAGCGCCGTGGTTATGAAGAACGTGGCGGTATCGGCTTCAGTGCTCCCGGCGTGAGCGTGGGCATCGGCACCGGCCGCTACTGAAGGTCATATCCAAAAGGCCGCGGAGAAATTCGCGGCCTCTCTCAATGACGTAGATTGATTGCGTCAGCCGCACTTGGCGCCGAACGCGAACCGCAGCAAACCGATCGAATTTGGACAGACGGCAGCGGATCAGGTGGCGACGCTGCGTCTGAACCAAAATGTTGAGGTGGCACCATGAATATGTCGAGCGAAAGCCTTTTAGTCATATTGTTTGTGGGTCTCGTTGCAGGCTGGTTGGCCGGCCAAATCGTGCGAGGGACCGGTTTTGGGATCATTGGTGACCTCATCGTCGGGATTTTGGGCGCCTTTGTCGGAAGCTGGCTACTGCCTCAGCTAGGCGTCCATCTCGGCACGGGAGTGATCAGTGCAATCGTCAACGCTACCGTTGGTGCGATATTGCTGCTCCTCGTCGTGCGACTCGTTCGAGGTGGCGGCGGTTGGGGAAGTAGGTGGGGCGGCGGCTGGGGAAGTAGGTGGAGCGGCGGCTGGGGTCGGCGCTGGTGGTAACGCATTCTACGCGCGGCAAACGACCCAGCGGCTGGAATCGGTTCGGCAGGGACGAGTGCTGACCAATCCATTAATTTTTTTTGAAGTGAGCGATATTGCGACTCCGGAGCTCGGAAGAGCATCCCGATTCCATCACCGCACCCATCGGTGATGCTCCGCTTGATGCGGGAGGGCCACCATGCTTGATCCGCAGACGCCCACCCTATCGCCGCGTGCGGCGGCGAAACGCTGTCCCAGATGCCGGTCGGGCATGGAGGTTCAGCGCATTGCCGCAGCCCCGTACCGGATTCGCGCACTGGACCCTGCGGTGCACTGAGTGCGGCCCTATTCAGATAAGCGCTGACCCGCCGAAGTCCGATGCTGTCGGCTGGGAGCACAGCGACCTGTGAGGGTCGCAGCAAGGACGATGACATGACAGAATTGACGCGCAACGATCTCAACATTCACGATTGGGCTGCCCGGGCATCCGAGGCTCTGATCCAGGCAAAAAAGCTGCCGCCCGGATCGCGGCGATCCCAGGCCATCAGAAAAGCCGAGCTACTTCGCGTGGCTGCAGACATGAAAACTTTGCTGATGTCGAAAGAGCCCAACGGCGTGCCGAAAGTAACTGGCTGACGGCAACCCAAGACCACGCGTCCCAAACTCGGAAATCGCCCCCATGCCGATCTCACGCCGGCATTAGATCAGCGATGTCGCCCGGCGCGCAGCGAAACGACGCGCTGAAAAAAGCAGGCCTTTCCCGTAGAACTGCCGACAATCAGGGGGTAATCTCTGCGAAACGGCGCAGACCCGTAAGTGATGACCTGGTTGGAGCAGTAGCCCGCCGCTCAGCGCGAAAGTTGGCTTGGCGTCTGCCAGCCAACCAAAGTCGAGCAGTTCGTTGCGCCAAAAGGAGGCTCCGGTGGATAAGGCAACCAAGGACATATTTGACCCCAAAATATTTCTCGCCAAGGTAGGCGCGGGGAAAACAATCCTCGAATTTCGCAAGAACGAGCACGTGTTCGAGCAAGGCGATGTCGCGGACACGATCTTTTACATTCAAAGGGGCAAGGTCAAACTTACTGTCGTGTCTGAGCAGGGCAAGGAAGCGGTCGTCGCAATCCTCGAGCCCGGCCAGTTCTTTGGCGAAGGATGCATGAACGGCCATCCGTTGCGCATCGCGACGACAACAGCGATGGATGATTGCGTCATCACGTCGATCACCAAGGACGCGATGATCGTGGCTATTCATGATGAGCCGAAATTTTCGGAGCTATTCATGGCGTATCTCCTGACCCGGAACAGCCGGATTGAGGAAGATCTGATCGACCAGCTATTCAATTCGAGTGAGCGGCGGCTTGCGCGGCTGCTGTTGTTGCTTGCGAATTTCGGCAAGGAAGGCAACCCGCAGGCGATCAGTCCGAATATCAGTCAGGAAACATTGGCGGAGATGATTGGCACTACCCGATCCCGCGTCAGCCATTTCATGAACAAATTTCGCAAGCTGGGCTTCATCAGCTACAACGGGCATATCGAGGTTCACAATTCGCTGTTGAGCGCGGTTTTGCATGAGAAGCCGCAGCTAACAGAGGATGACTAGAAGCAATCCCGTCCCCCGAAAAAACGGCCCCGGCTTTGGGGGGACATGCCAGGGCCGTCATTTCATCGGATGCCTCGGGGGCGCATTGGCATCCGGTAGCTCGTCACTAAGTTACCCCGGCGGCATTGGTTCCCGGGCGTGTCCTAATTAGGGAGCCGCATCCGAACGTGTTCGGAACGAAACGATGTCAGCTCCGAAAAAAGTGCAGCCCGACGACAGAGAGCAATCTAAACGGAAACTCCGGGGCTGTCCGAATTCAAAGCGTGTCCTAATTTGGATCCGGCGTTGTCCTAACTATCAATTTTTGAATGTGAGCAATACTGACCAGTAAATGGCAGCGCGTTCCAGCATGATAGTTCCATCGCCGTCCCGCCATCGGTATCCATCGGCGACAGAGAGCCGGCAATGCTCTCGCCCAACGCAGGGAAGCATCGTGCCTTCATCCCGACAATTCTTGACCGCTATTGAGCGCCCTCGCTGTTTTCGTTGCCAAACGCGGATGATGCTGGAACGCGTTTCATCGGGGCCAATTGGTTTCGAGCACCGGTTGTTCGAATGCGCCAGGTGCAATCACGTTGAGACAAGCGTCATTGCATCGGACCCACTCGAATCGAATGCGGCCGGCTGGCTCGCTGGCGAACTCAGGACGCCGAACTGAGGGCTGACCTCAGAGGAGCAAGCATGCTCGACACACAAAACCAGGGTCCCGAGTGCACGGCTTGCGATTCTCCAATGAAGTTGACGGCGATTGAGCCGAGCACGTTGGGCCAGGACTTGCGAACGTTTACTTGCCCTCAATGCCAACAAGTTCAGCGGCACATCATCGAAAGCAATGTGACTGAGATTTGGTTGGCACCAAAGAGGTAGCCGCCTCAGTTGGCGGCCTCTTTGCATCCAGCTAACCAGCTAATGGCTCCATGTCCGGCTGTTGGCGCTTTTCGGACCTCGCCAGATGTCCGACTTGAGTGTGCGCCGTGGAAAGGCGGCGCTTTCCAGTGGGTGTAAGTCCCACCCGGCAACCGCTCCAGCCGGAAGCAACCGGAGCAGTCATGGAGGTAACAAAGTGGCTGAAGCCTTCGGTATGCGTGTCACGAATTGGTGACAGCGCGAGTGTGCAGGCCGTAACGCGAGTAAACGCCGAGCAAACCTCGAAAAGGACGATGCGCAGGCCGACCCGACCACTCTTTCGGGGAAGGCTGATACGGTTGGGTGCAAGAGCGAATTAATACTCCCAGCCGCTGCGCCGGGGTAGTGGCGACGGCATGTACACAAGGAAAGCGTACGCAACACGGGAAGCCCCATGGCGTGGCCAGCGATGACCAACCGAACGCCCGCGAGGGACAGGTCGGGCGCCTTGGGGTGGCGGAGAGGTTCGCAGTACCGCTGAAGCCGGGTAACGCCGGTGGAGGGAAGGGACCTCAGTTCAAGACAGACGCAACAAGTAGTGAGGGATTTGGAGATTGGGTAACCTATCAACTCCGAAAACTGTTCAGAAACTGCAGAAGGCGTTGCACGCGAAAGCGAAGGCAGAAGCCGGCTATCGGTTCTATGCCCTGTACGACAAGATCAGCCGCGAGGACATTCTGGCCCATGCCTATGCCCAGTGCCGCTCCAACAAGGGCGCACCGGGTGTGGACGGTCAAGACTTTGCGGATATCGATGCGTATGGCGTAGGGCGATGGCTTGGCGAACTGGCGCTTGCGCTCCGGGAGGAAAGCTACCGACCGGATCCTATCAGAAGAGTGTTCATCCCGAAGGCCAACGGCAAGCTCAGGCCGCTGGGCATCTCGACCGTGCGGGATCGGGTCTGCATGACGGCAGCGATGCTGGTGCTGGAACCGATCTTCGAAGCCGACCTTCCACCCGAACAGTACGCGTACCGTCCTGGGCGAAATGCCCAGCAGGCGGTAATTGAGGTGGACCGGCTGCTGTTCCGAGGCCATCCGGAAGTCGTTGACGCCGACCTCGCGGACTACTTCGGGAGCATCCCCCATGCCGAACTACTAAAGTCGGTAGCGCGCCGGATTGTTGATCGGCGCGTGCTGCATCTGATCAAGATGTGGCTGGAATGCCCCGTAGAAGAAACCGATGATCGAGGAAGGAAGACACGCACGACCGAAGCCCGGGACAACCGGCGAGGCATCCCGCAAGGGTCACCCATCTCCCCACTACTGGCGAATATTTACATGCGCCGGTTTGTGCTGGGATGGAATATGCTCGGGTTGGAGCAAAGCCTCGGCTCTCGTATCGTGACCTACGCCGACGATCTCGTGATCCTGTGTCGGAGAGGCAAAGCCGAAGAAGCCTTGCAGCAACTGCGCAAGATCATGAGCAAGCTGAAGCTCACGGTCAACGAGGAGAAGACACGAATCTGCAGGGTTCCGGAAGGTGAGTTCGACTTCTTGGGCTACACGTTCGGACGGATGTTCTCAGAGAGAACCGGCCAGGCGCGCCTGGGATACCGGCCATCGAAGAAGAGCATCAAGCGCATGGTTGAGAAAATCCACGCACTGACAGACCGAACGGGGACATGGCAAGAAACCACAAAGCTGGTGGGCAAGGTGAACCGCACGCTGCGCGGATGGTCGAACTACTTCCAAGTAGGCACTGTCAGCAAGGCGTATCGGGCACTCGATAGCTACACCGCGATGCGGTTGCGCCGGTGGTTGCGCATCAAGCACAAGGTCAGGCGACGCAAGGGCGGGACCTATCCACTCCCGCATCTCTACGGGCACTTCGGGCTCGTACGGCTGAGCATGCTTGGGCACGACGTGCCGTGGGTGAAGGCGTGACGTTTTGTCCGAGAGCCGGATGCGGGAAATCCGCCTGTCCGGTTCGATGAGCGGAGTGTGAAAACGGGGCCATGGTCGAACCAGTAAGGCACCGCCAAACGAAAGGGGCGGAAACAGATATGTTCGAACCTAAAACTACCGCGTCACACTTCGACTCTACCCGTAATGCCCACCAAAACGAACGTCTGCCAATGCCCCATGGATTTATGAGTTCACCCCCAATTTACGCGCGTGCCTCGCCGTTCCGAACAATTTTCGATAATTTTCGCGGTAACCTTTCAGTCACCGTAAAGGGTTCCATCACACTTGTTACGCGGGCGTTTCGAATTCAGACGCACCTGTTTTGGAATGCGACAGGGGGTGCAGACGAAGCGTGAACAGCGGTCGTTCACCGTCAATGAAAGATTGCGAAAAGCCCTTTATCCGTGGGCTTAATGCACGATTCACTGTCTTAAATTCATGATCTCTTTATTGTCTTATTTAAGCGGATCTTCAAACGCTCCCCTTAAGTTGTGGCTATCAGGCGGGACAAAAGTTTCGTCGAAATAAGTCGATAAAAACGACAACAGGGGAAGTGTCATGATCAAAGCCGTTGCAACGGCGGTGGAAACCGCTGAACGCTCTGCCGGTCAAGCTCCGGTGCAGCCGCTCTACCTCGAAGCATTGACTCTGGTGGAGCGTCTGCATCGCCGCCTGCTCGACGTCATCAAGGACGAGTTCGATCGCCGCGGTCGCGCCGACATCAATTCGGTGCAGGCGCTGCTGCTCTATAACATCGGTGACAAGGAGCTGACCGCGGGCGAACTGCGCACGCGCGGTTACTACCTCGGCTCCAACGTCTCCTACAACCTCAAGAAGCTCGTCGAGCTCGGCTTCCTCGATCATCAGCGCAGCCGCGTTGATCGTCGCTCGGTCCGCATCCGCCTCACCGCGCAGGGCCAGGAAATCCGCAAGATCGTCGACGCGCTGTATCAGAAGCACGTCAAGACCGTTGAACAGGTCGGCGGCATCTCGAACGACGAGTTTGCGACCCTGAACAAGTCGCTGCATCGGCTCGAGCGCTTCTGGACCGACCAGATCCTGTATCGGCTCTGAGAATACACAGAGCTCGACAAGAAACTTTCGACCGCCTCACGGCCAAGCCGGCCGCTTAGAAGACCGGCAGCCAACAGAAGCGGTCAAACAAACTGGCAAGGCAGCAAGCCCTGCCCAGGGCGCATCGGCTCCGGTTCTTCCGGGACCGGTGCGTTTTTGTATTTTAGGGGGCCTTAATTCCGCGGCGTCAGGCGGTCGGTGCCATTGCCGCTCTCGCCGCGGATCGACCAGTTGCCGGTCAGGACGCCACCTTCGCCGACCGTGTAGATGATCAATCCGGGCTGGCCGTTGACCTGGTAGGTCGCCGCCAGCGTGTCGCCGCGGCGCATGCCGAACCCGCTGTAGAGCGTGCTGCCGATCTTCCATTTGATCGAGAACGTCGTGTCCGAGATGACATCGACGGTCGCGGTGCCGGTGTATTTGGAGCCGTCGGCATTGGTGCCGACCTCGTCGTAGGTCGAGGCCAGCTTGAGCGTATCGGCAAATGCCGGCGTCAAGGCCGGCGTCGCCAGGCCCAGAACGAGGACGGCGCAGATGGTCCGGATCATGATATTGCCCCTCAAGTTGATCTTGGAAATTGATTTCAGCCCGCAATAATCCGCCATAAACCGCTTCCATGACCGGCGCAACTGGCCGCGCTTCGGCACTGCAAAATAAGTTGCCCCCGACATGGAACCGGTTGCGGGGTCTGCGCTTTATCAGTCCGTGCTGGAGGACTGAAGCGATGCTGGTCGAGCGCGGATTGCAGGTCATGAATGTCGAAGTGGTCGGCGATGCCTATGCCATCGCGTCGAACTATCTCCGCAAGGCCGGCACCATTTCGGACACCTTCGCCACCGACGAGCAATTGCTCGAAATCATCGTCAATCTGTTCCAGCGCGGCGAGTTCAACCGGATCCGGCTCGCCAACAAGGCGATCGCCAAATTCGAAGCCGACAGATTCTATGAGACCCGACCCATCACCATCCTTTCAGCCTGATCGCATCACCTTCAGGAGAACACCATGGAAGCCGCCATCGACCGCATCATGCAGACCTACGATCTGCTGTTGAATCGCACGACCGCGGCCAGCGAAGAGGCGCGCGCCAAGGTAACGGACTATGTGAAGACGCTGTTCGAGGCGGGCGAAAAGGACACGCACCGCCTGACGGTGTGCGGGCTGACCTACCTGCGTCAGCTCGACGGCTCGACCGATCCGGTGAAGGCCGGATTTACCGGGCTGTAGGCACAGCCCGAGCCTCTCGCATCGCGGGCAGCGGTCCGGGCAGAGCATCGCAACACCTGTACGCCCGGGTGTACCACCTGTACGCCCGGGTGTACCACCTGTACGCCCGGGACGCCGGCTGATATGCTTGCCTGATTGGGATAGCAGGTCGCCGGTCCGCTTAGCCGTCGCACGGCTTCCCGGAACGATGCAGGTCGTTCACATCAAGTCCCGATCCGCATCGATCCGGATTTTTCGACGCCGGATTTTTCGACGCAAGGCATTTTCAGGCGGCTGCATGGTCCCGCGGGCAACGCGATGGGAGGTGCGTCATGGCTGCATCCGACTGGCGTCTCGAAGGCGAATGGATCAAGAACTGCAATTGCGCATTCGGCTGTCCCTGCGATTTCAATGCACTGCCGACTCACGGCTCCTGCAAGGGCATGGTGGCCATGAGGATCACCAAGGGGCACTTCAAAGGCACCAGGCTCGATGGCCTGGTTTTCGCGGCCACCGTTGATTTTCCCGGAGCGCTGCACGAGGGCAATGGGCAGATGCAGCCGATCATCGATGAGCGCGCCACGCCGGAACAGCGCCAGGCCCTTTTCGAGATCATGTCGGGCAAGAATTCGGCCGAAGGCACCCTGTTCCAGATCTTCAGCCTGATCGTCAGCAAGATCCATGATCCACTGTTCGTGCCCTTTGAGTTCTCGTTCGACAGGAACGGACGCGTCGCGCGGCTCGTCGCCAAGGGCGTGCTGGAGACCGATGTCGAGCCGATCAAGAACCCGGTGACCGGCGCGCCGCATCGAATCCAGGTTGTGATGCCCGAAGGCTTCGAGCACAGGTCCGCCGAGGTTGCCTCTTCCAACATCCACTCGACCGGGGCGATCAAATTCGACACCAAGGGCAGGCACAGCTCGCTCGCCAACGTCGTCCAGACGCCTGACGGGGTTGCGGCGTGATGCGGTGCAGAGGCTGTCCTTGACGCTAGGGTGAAGCCTGATGGCTGAGCTGTTGGCGCTTGAATACCTGTTGCGGCGCGACCGCCTGGTCGTTGCCGCGGGGCTCGCCGTCGTGGTGGCGCTGGCGTGGGTCTATCTGGCCGCCGGGGCAGGCATGGACACCGACATGGCCGACATGGCGATGGACATGCCGATGCCGTGGTCGCCGTTCTACGCCGCGCTCGTGTTCGTCATGTGGTGGGTCATGATGATCGCGATGATGGTGCCGAGCGCCGCCCCGACGATCCTGCTGTTTGCGGCCATCCGGCGCAAGCAGGGGCCGGCGGATCATCCCTCCGCGCAAGCCTGGATCTTTTGCGGCGGCTATCTGCTGATGTGGGCGGGGTTCAGCCTTCTCGCGGTGCTGGCGCAGTGGGCGCTGGGACATGCCGGGCTGTTGTCCATGGCCATGGCAAGCACCAGCGCCGTGCTCGGCGGTGTCGTTCTGCTTGCCGCAGGGCTTTATCAGCTCACGCCGCTCAAGACCGCCTGCCTGCACTATTGCCAGAACCCGGTCCTGTTCTTGAGCCGGTACTGGCAACCCGGTGCGGCGGGTGCGTTGCGCATGGGCCTCCGGCATGGAGGTTACTGCCTCGGCTGTTGCTGGTTCCTGATGGCGCTGTTGTTCGTCGGCGGGGTCATGAACCTTGCCTGGATTGCTGGCATCGCTCTCTATGTCGCCGTCGAGAAGTTGCTGCCGATCGGCCGTGCGCTCAGCCGCCTCGCCGGCGTGGCGTTGTGCGCGGCGGGTGGGTTTTTGCTGGTGCGGGCACTCGTTTCGTAGCGCCTGATTTCTCTACTGCGCCAGCGGCCCGGGTCCGCAGTGCAAGCGGAATCTTCAGCAGCAACTGCGACAAATCAACCCGACGGGCAAATCACCAAAAGTCTGTCCAGCCCCTCGGATAAAAATATTCCGCTAGGGCCGTCGGGCAAATCAGATTTACGACTCCCGCCATCCTGTCCCGCCAGAGGGGCGTAGGCCATCGTCGCAAACGAGGGGCAGGGAGCGGTGGACGCGAAGGCTGCGACTGACGAGCGCGGCAGATGCGTACGGCGAAATCGTTTGGGTCCGACGCCCCGGTGCTGGCGTCAAGTTGGCGGAAGCGAAAGCCTACGTTGATGATGGTGGCAAGAAAGCCGGTCACCAGGACGAAATCGTATAAGCCGTAAAGCCATTGCGCAGGGAAGGCCGGGTGTTCTCCGCTGAACCTGTATGCTCATGTGCAGCATTTTTTGATGCACATCGCACATGAGACCGCGGGTGCAGCGCGCACCCGGTCTTCCCTGCGCCCTCTGTTTTTCGAGGGTGAGGTTTCCAGCAAAACTCCGGGCGCATCGCGCCGCGAGAATGCGAAGTCGTATTCGGGATTCGTAGGATGGGTGGAGCGAAGCGACACCCATCGCCTCACGGGCAGTGTTGATGGGTATCGCTTCGCTCCACCCATCCTACAGACTACAAACTGGATTGTGTCGCTTCGCTCGCAATGACAGTCTCACACAACAATAACCCCCCGAGGAAATTCCCACGCTCACGCTTCATCATCTCAACGACTCCCGTTCGCAGCGGATTCTGTGGCTGCTGGAAGAGCTGGGCACCCCCTATGAGATGAAGCGCTATCAGCGTGACGCCACGACGCGGCTGGCGCCGCCGGAGCTTTCGAAAATTCATCCGCTCGGCAAGTCGCCCGTCATCACCGACGGCGATGTCAGAATCGCGGAATCGGCCGCGATCGTCGATTACATCATTCGCCGTTATGGAAAGGGCGCGATGATGCCGGCCACCGGCAGTGCCGACTATGAGGCCTATAACGAGTGGCTGCATTATTCCGAAGGTTCGGCGATGCTGCCGCTGATGCTGAACCTCTATGTCGGCCGGTTGAAGGAAGCCGGCGCGCCATTGCATCCGCGCATCGACAGCGAGATGGCCAACCATCTCGGCTATGTCGACGCCGCGCTGAAGGGCCGTGACTTCTTCGTCGGCCCGTCGCTGACGGGCGCCGATATCCAGATGAGCTTTGTCGGCGAGATGGCAAAAGTGTTCGACAAGCTCGGACCGTATCCGAACCTCGCGGCCTGGCTGACGCGGATGCACGCGCGACCGGCCTTCAAACGTTCGGTCGAGAAGGGCGGGGCGTACCGGTTTGCGACCTGACGTAGCCGCCGCCTCAGCGCGCGTGCACCTGGCGGCCTTCGAACCAGGTCTCCAGCACCTTGGTGTCGGCGAGATCGAAGGAATCGCATTCGAACAGATTGCGATCCAGCACGATCAGGTCGGCCGACTTGCCGCGCTCGATCGATCCCGTGATCGCGCCGAGCCCCATCGCCTGCGCCGGATTGCGGGTGTAGATCTCGAACACGGTCGCCAGATCCAGCGCCTGTTCGGGCCACAGCGCGCCGTCATAGGTCCCCTTGGGATTGCGGCGGGTCACCATGCCCTCGAGGCCGAACCAGGGATCGGGCAGGCCGACCACGGGCCAGTCCGAGCCCGCCGCCAGCAACGCCCCGGACTCCTGCAGATCGCGGTTCGGCCAATAGCGGTTGGCGCGCGCTTCGGGCATCACGGCGTTGTTGGCGACCGTGATCGCGCAGGGAAACCAGATCGCGGGACAGAGGTCGGCCACGACATTGAGCTGCTTGAACCGAGGGATATCCGCCGGATCGACATAGCTGGCATGGGCGATGTGGTGCGCCGGCCCGGGCCCGCGAAAGTCGCGCACGATCTCGACCGCGTCGAGGATGTCGCGGACGGCGGCATCGCCCGCGCAATGCACCTTGACCGCCATTCCCAGTTCCTCGGCCCGCGCAATCCAGCGCACGACTTCCGGCACCGGGAGCAGCGAATGGCAGACCACGGCATGTCCCGACGCATCCGCCTTGTAGGCATCGAGCATCGCCGCCGCTCGTGTCATCGGCACGCCGTCCATGAACAGCTTGACGAAATCCGGCCGCAGATGGGCGGTGCGGTACTGCTTGCGGCGCGCGATCAGCGCTTCGCCAAAGACTTCGGTTCCCGTCAGCGTGTCGAACGCCGGCAGCGAGCCGACGCACCAGGCGTTGAGCTGGCCCTTGCTGTCGAGTGCCTTCAACGCCTTGAGCATCGGCAGCGTCGTATTGGCGTCCTGATAGGCGGTGACGCCGTAGGAGTTCAGCATCTCCACCGCGCGGCGGGTCGAGGCGATGTCGCGCTTGGCCGTATTGCCGAGGGATTTGAGCAGCGCGCGTTCGGCGAGCGCGGACGCCTTCTCGACCAGCAGGCCGACCGCTTCGCCGCCGGCGCCGTCGCGCACAATCTCGCCGTCGGCCGGATCGGGTGTCGCCTTGGTGACGCCCATGATCCTGAGGGCCTCGCTGTTGACCCAGCGGTTGTGCAGGCTGTCGTCCCTGAGCATCACGGCGTGGCCAAGGCTGGCGGCGTCCAGTTCGGCCTTCGCGGCTGGTGTGGCGAGGCGGCCGATCAGTTCGCTGCTCCAGATGCCGCCGGAAATCCATTCGCCCGGTGCGATGGTTTCGGCCCGCGCCCGGACCCGCGTGAGAATGTCGTCGAACGACAGGCTGGCGGGAAACGACACCTCGAAGAGGTCGAGCTGGCCGCCGCGGGTGTGATGGTTGTGGACGTCCACGAGGCCCGGCATCGCCATGCGGCCGGCGAGATCGACAACATGGGTGCGGCTGCCGCGCAGCCGCTGGATGGACCGGTCGCTGCCGACCGCAACGATCTTGCCGCCTTTGACCGCCACCGCCTCCGCCCAGCGCCGCTGCCTGTCGACCGTGTAGATCTTGCCGGAATGAAAGATCAGGTCGGCTCCGGCGTCGCGCGCGCTGCGCCGGTCGATCTTCACGGACTTGCGGACCGGTTTGCGCGGCACGATGCACTCCCTGATACTTGTCTGGCGTCGGCATTCTACAAATCGGGCCCGGCCCGGCCAGCCACATAAATTTCTGACTGAGAGCCGGCAACATGACCTATCAGCGCAAGAAGCCTCCGCTCGATCCATGTCCGGTCGAAACCGTGGTCGCGATGATCTCCGGCAAATGGAAGGTGCGCGTGCTCTATCTGCTGTCGCGGCAGGACCTTGCCTTCAGCGAGATCAAGGCTGCGACCGGCGCCGTCAGCCAACAGGTGCTGTCGAGCCTGTTACGCGAACTGGAGACGGATGCACTCATCGCGCGCGCTGGCGCGGCAGCGTTGCGCGTTTCGCGCTACCGGCTGACGCCGAAGGGGCACGCGCTGGTTCGTCTGCTGGCGCCTGTCGCGGCGTGGGGCACCGATTTGCTGTCCGAGCAGGGCCTGACCTGGCAACCGCCGCCGACGGTGCAGGGGGCAGAGAAGGGCGGGGGCCGGTTTGTGTAATTCTCCGTCGTTCCGGCGAAAGCCGGAACCCATACGCCGCGGCCGTCGGAAGGCGCACCTTGGCAGACGCCGCCCAATTCCCGACGGTGGTTATGGCCCCCGGGCTCAAGGCCGGGGCGACGGGCTTGGAACCCGCCCCATCCACCATATCTTGCATAAATATCAGGCCCATACCGCAAGTGCTTGGCCAATTCCGGGCGATGTGGTATCTCGCAAATGCTTCTTTCGACCGCCACACGTGACCGACCGCTTTGCCCCTAAGGGCTTGCGGCGGTGGAGATATTTGGCCCATGACCTCCTCATCCTCCAGCGCAAAAACCGCTTCCGCGCCCGACTCGTTCTTCCAGGCCACGCTGGCCGAGGCTGACCCGGAAATCGCCGCCGCCATCAAGGGCGAACTCGGCCGCCAGCGCCACGAGATCGAGCTGATCGCCTCCGAGAACATCGTCAGCCGCGCGGTCCTGGAAGCCCAGGGCTCGGTGATGACGAACAAGTACGCGGAAGGGTATCCGGGCGCGCGCTATTACGGCGGCTGTGAGTGGGTCGACGTCGCCGAGACGCTGGCGATCGAGCGCGCCAAAAAACTGTTCGGCGCCGGCTTTGCCAACGTCCAGCCCAATTCGGGCAGCCAGATGAACCAGGCGGTGTTCCTGGCGCTGCTGCAGCCCGGCGACACCTTTATGGGCCTCGATCTCGCCGCCGGCGGCCATCTCACCCACGGTTCGCCCGTCAACATGTCCGGCAAGTGGTTCAAGGCCGCGCACTACACGGTGCGCCGCGAGGACCAGATCATCGACATGGACGAGGTCGCCAAGCTGGCCGAGCAGGTGCGGCCGAAACTGATCATCGCCGGCGGTTCGGCCTATTCGCGTGCCTGGGACTTCAAGCGCTTTCGCGAGATCGCCGATAGCGTCGGCGCCTATCTGCTGGTCGACATGGCGCATTTCGCCGGCCTCGTCGCCGGCGGCGTCCACGCTTCGCCGGTGCCGCATGCGCATGTCACCACCACCACCACGCACAAGTCGCTGCGTGGTCCGCGCGGCGGCCTGATCCTGACCAATGACGAGGCGCTCGCCAAGAAGCTGAACTCGGCGATCTTCCCCGGCCTGCAGGGCGGCCCGCTGATGCATGTGATCGCCGCGAAGGCGGTCGCGTTCGGCGAGGCGCTGCGTCCGGACTTCAAGATCTACGCCAAGAACGTGGTCGAGAACGCCAAGGCGCTGGCGGAGACGCTGCGGGGCCACGGCCTCGATATCGTGTCCGGCGGCACCGACAATCATCTGATGCTGGTTGACCTCAGGCCGAAGGGCCTCAAGGGCAACGTCTCGGAAAAGGCGCTGGTGCGCGCCGCGATCACCTGCAACAAGAACGGCATTCCCTACGATCCGGAAAAGCCGTTCGTCACCTCGGGGCTTCGTCTCGGCACCCCGGCCGCGACCACGCGCGGTTTCGGCGTCGCCGAATTCAAGCAGGTCGGCGGCATGATCGCCGAAGTGCTCACTGCGCTGGCGCAATCGCCGGATGGCAAGGCGCCGCTGGTCGAAGCCGCCATCAAGGAACGGGTCAAGGCGCTCACCGACAAGTTTCCGATCTATCAATAAGGTCTCGCGGTAAAGGTCGTTTGGAATGCGCTGTCCGAGTTGCAACAGTCTCGATACCCAGGTGAAGGACTCGCGTCCGACCGAGGATTCGGCTGTGATCCGGCGGCGGCGGGTGTGCATCGCCTGCAATTTCCGCTTCACCACCTTCGAGCGCGTGCAGTTGCGCGAACTCACCGTGATCAAGCGCAACGGCCGAAGGGTGCCGTTCGACCGCGACAAGCTGGTCCGCTCGCTGCAGATCAGCCTGCGCAAGCGGCCGGTCGACCCTGAACGGGTCGAGAAGATGGTCTCGGCGATCGTGCGCGAACTCGAAAGCGGCGGCGAGGCGGAAGTCTCCTCAGAGGCGATCGGCGAGATCGTGATGGAGCATCTGCGCGGGCTCGACGACGTCGCCTATGTCCGCTTCGCCTCGGTCTATCGCAATTTTCGCGAGGCCAAGGACTTTGAAGCCGTGCTGGGCGAACTCTCCGCCGAAGACGACGCGCGGGTCGCCATGTTGCGCAAATGATCTTCCGCATTCTGGAAGACCAGTACGCCCAGAAATCCAAGGAAGCGAAAGCCGCCGACCAGCGCTTCATGCAGCTGGCGCTGGCGCTCGGCCGCCGCGGGCAGGGCCGCACCTGGCCCAATCCTGCCGTCGGCGCCGTCGTGGTGAAGGACGGCGTCATCGTCGGCCGCGGCTGGACCCAACCCGGCGGACGGCCGCATGCCGAACCCGAGGCCTTGAAGCGCGCCGGTGAAGCTGCGCGCGGCGCCACGCTCTACGTGACGCTGGAGCCCTGTTCGCATTTCGGCAAATCGCCGCCCTGCGTCGATGCCGTGATCGCGTCAGGCATTGCGCGGGTGGTGTCGGCGATCGAGGATCCCAACCCGGAAGTGGCGGGGCAAGGCCATGCCAAATTGCGCGCCGCCGGCATCGTGGTCGATGTCGGGCTTGGCGCTGCCGAAGCCGCGCGCGACCATGCCGGGCACTTCCGGCGCATCCGCAACAAACGTCCGCATGTGATCCTGAAGCTCGCGGTCTCCGCCGACGATAAAATCGCCGCCGCCGGCCACAAGCCGGTAGCGATCACCGGCGAGGTAGCCAGGACCCGCGTGCACCTGCTGCGCGCGCAATGCGATGCCATCCTGGTCGGCATCGGTACCGTGCGGGCCGACGATCCCTTGCTGAACTGCCGGCTGCCGGGCATGGAAGCGCGCTCGCCGGTGCGGGTGGTGCTGGACCGCGCCTTGCGCATACCCGGCACCAGCAAGCTCGTTCATTCCGCGCGCCAGACGCCGCTGTGGGTGATGGCGTTAGACCTTGCCGAAGCTCCGGCCGCCGCCAAACTCGGCGCGGCGGGCGCGCAGGTGATCCACGTCGCCGCCACGGCCAACCCGCCGGAACTCGATCTGGCGGCCGTGTTGCATGCGTTGTCGGAGAAGGGCATTTCGCGGCTGCTGGTTGAAGGCGGCGCGCGGGTAGCGTCGTCCTTCGTTGCCGCTGACCTCGTTGACGAAATCTGGCTGCTGCGCGGACCGGGGAGCATCGGCGCCGACGGCATTCCCGCGCTGGACGCATTGCCCCTGTCGGCCATTACCGGGTCGCCCGCGTTCAAGACACGTGCTAGCGAAATGCTGCAAAACGACACTCTGACCATCTACGAGAGACCATGATCCGGAAAAGTGGGAACCGGTTTTCCGATAAGATCATGGTCCAATAAAGAGACTCTAATGTTCACTGGAATTGTCACCGATATCGGCGAGATCGCCAAGCTCACGCCAACCGCGCAGGGGCAGTTGCACCGCATGCGGATCGCCTGCGTCTACGATCAGAAGACGATTGCCGATGGCGCCTCGATCGCCTGCAACGGCGTCTGCCTGACGGTGGTCGGTTCCGGCGTCGATGGGGATAAGACCTGGTTCGAGGTCGATGCCGCCGCCGAGACGCTCGGCATGACCACGGCAAAATATTGGTCCAAGGGTACAAAACTCAATCTCGAGCGGGCGCTGAAGATCGGCGACGAACTCGGCGGCCACATCGTGGCGGGACATGCCGATGGGATCGCCACCATCGTCAAGCGGGACGATCTGCCCGATATGGCGCGGTTCGAACTGCGCACCACCCGCGAACTCGCGCGTTTCATCGCCACCAAAGGCTCGATCACGCTGGATGGGGTGTCGCTCACCGTGAATACGGTCGAGGACGTCGTGTTTTCGGTGCTGATCATCCCGCATACGCTCAGCGTCACCACGCTGGGCGGCTGGCGCGAGGGCAGCGAGGTCAATATCGAGGTCGACCTGATGGCCCGCTACGCGGCGCGGCTGTCGGAAATGAAGTGACATGCGGTCATACGGCGCTTAAAACGCGCCGATGTTGACAATCAGCACCGACATAAATTGTCAACGCACGGAGATGGATTGAACTATGGCAGACGCACGGCGCGCACCGCTGAAAGACCAGACCGACATCAAAGGCGCGCGCGCGCTGATCGTCGAGGCGCGGTTCTATGACGATATTCAGGACGCGTTGCTGGAAGGCGCCGTCGCCGAGCTGAAGGCGGCCGGCGTGACGCATGACGTCATCACCGTTCCCGGCGCGCTGGAGGTTCCGGCCGCGATCGCAATTGCGATCGACGCTGCCGAAAATAACGGCAAGCCTTATGATGCGGCGATCGCGCTCGGCTGCGTGGTGCGCGGCGATACCATCCATTTCGAGATCGTCTCGATGGAATCCTCGCGCGCGCTGATGGACCTTGCGGTGTTGCGAAAATTCCCGCTCGGCAACGGCATCATCACCGTCAACACCGAGGCGCAGGCCTGGGCGCGGGCGCGGGCCAGCGAACTCAACAAGGGCGGCGACGCCGCGCGTGCGGCGCTGGCGATGCTGCGTATCAAGCGACGGCTGGCAAGGGCCTGATGATGGCAGACAACAAAAAGCCGGCCAAGAACCCCGACAAGAAAGCCAACCGCCGTGGCGCGGCGCGGCTCGCTGCCGTGCAGGCGCTGTACCAGATGGATATCGGCGGCGCCGGCATCAACGACATCTTTGCCGAATTCGAAAGCCATTGGCTCGGCAACGAGGTCGAGGGCGACACCTATCTGCCGGCGGAAGCCGCGTTCTTCCGCGACGTCGTATCCGGCGTGGTCCGCGATCAGGCCAAGCTCGATCCCCTGATCGACGACGCCTTGTCGAGGGGCTGGCCCTTGAAGCGGATCGACGCGATTCTGCGCGCGGTGCTGCGGGCAGGCTCTTACGAACTGGAGCACCGCAAGGACGTACCCGGCCGCGTTGTCGTTTCCGAGTATGTCGACGTCGCGCACGCCTTTGTCGATCCCGAAGAGACCGGCATGGTCAACGCGGTGCTCGACCAGATCGCGCGGCAATTCCGCGCCGACGAGTTCGCGCGTGGCTAGCGGCAAGCCCGCGTCCGGCGAGGATTCGCTGATCGCGCGCTATTTCAGGCCGATCGCGACCGACCCGGGCGCATTTCAGTTGGACGACGATGCCGCGGCGTTGAGGGCCAACGGCGACGACATCGTGGTGACGACCGATGCCATCGTCGAGGGCGTGCATTTTCTGCCCGACGATCCGCCCGACACCATCGCGCGCAAGGCGCTGCGGGTGAACCTCAGCGATCTCGCGGCCAAGGGCGCAACGCCGGCCGGTTTCGTGCTGACGCTGGCGCTGCGCAGCGCCGACGAAGGCTGGCTGCAGCCATTTGCCACCGCGCTCGGCGAGGACGCTGTGCAGTTCGGCTGTCCGCTGCTCGGCGGCGACACGGTTTCGACGCCGGGGCCGGCGATGATTTCGGTGACGGCCTTCGGTCGCGTGCCGGCGGGCAAAATGGTTCGCCGCAGCGGGGCCAGGCCCGGCGAGCGTGTGATGGTGACGGGCACCATCGGCGATGCCGCGCTGGGGCTTGCCGTACTGAAGGGCGGCAAGGTTCACGCTGCCGCGAGTGACGCAGCCGCGCGCGCGATGCTGGTCGGGCGCTACCGCGTGCCGCAGCCGCGCGTGAGGCTCGCCGAAATCGTCCGCGCGCATGCCAGTGCCGCGATGGACGTGTCCGACGGGTTGGCGGGTGATCTCGCCAAGCTCTGTGGCGTGTCCGGTGTTTCCGCCGTGATCGATCTGGCGTCGATTCCGCTGTCCGATGCCGCGCGGGATCTGGTATCGCGCGGCGTTGCCGGGGTGGAAGCGCTGATCGCCGGTGGCGACGATTACGAGATTCTGTGCACGATCCCGGAGGATCGCGTTGAGGCGTTTGCTGTCGCCGCGGAAAGCGTCGGCATCGCGGTGAGTTCGATCGGAACGGTGGTCGGGGGAACCTCGGCGCCGAAATTCATCGACCAGCAGGGCAGGGAAGTCGCGCTGGAACGGCTGTCCTACAGTCATTTCTGATGTTTGTGGCGGTAACCACCCTGGCGCGTGCGCGCCCTTTATTTTCCCGCAGCCATTGCAAATTTCGGCTGAAACCTTTAGCTATGCGGGCATTCGATTACCGCCGAGCTTTTTTGAACGCGCCTGTTAGGGCATCTTCCAGAGACATCGTCGTGAGATTGGATTTTGAATCCGTGCGATCGCCGTGCGGAATAAAAAGCCTATGTGCTTTGGAGAAGAGAAAATGGCTACGGGAACAGTGAAGTGGTTCAACGGTCAAAAGGGTTTCGGTTTCATTGAGCCGAGCGATGGCAGCAAGGATGTGTTCGTTCACATCTCCGCCGTCGAGCGCGCCGGTCTCGGCGGTCTGGCCGAAGGCCAGAAGGTTCAGTTCGAACTGAAGACCGACAAGATGCGTGGCAAGGTAAGCGCGGAAAACCTGTCGCTGGCCTAACGCCAACGGTCGTTTCACGGATGTACTGAAACGGCCAGTGAGCCCGCCCGTCCCGAGAAGGGGTTGGGCGGGTTTTTGCGTTTTGCAGCTATCGAAGCGCCCGGCCTCGGTCAGCGCGGCAATTCGACGGGGTTTTACCCCTGATTCCTTTCGAAAATCGACGTTTTTTGCGGCTCCCGGCGTTGCGCCGGGGAGACGATTTTGGCATGGTCCCGCCAAATTTGAGGCCGCCCTTTTGGGCAGGGTGGGCCTCCTTTTTATGCGCCTGCCGCGTTCGCGGAGAAGGCGTGGGGGTAGTTCAAGAAAATCTGAGGCAACGTCAATGACAGCATTATGGGTGATTGTGCTCTGCGGAGCGCTTTCGATCGTTTACGCCATCTGGGCGACGGCTTCCGTGTTGAAAGCGGACGCCGGCAATCCGCGCATGCAGGAGATCGCAGCCGCGGTCGCCGAAGGCGCGCAGGCTTATCTGAAGCGCCAGTACATGACGATCGCCTTGGTCGGCGTCGTGATCTTCGCGCTGCTCGCCTACTTCCTCGGCATGCTCGTCGCGGTCGGCTTCCTGATCGGCGCGGTGCTGTCGGGCGCTGCCGGCTTCATCGGCATGAACGTCTCGGTTCGCGCCAACGTGCGCACCGCGCAGGCGGCGACGATCTCGCTGGCCGGCGGACTTGAACTGGCCTTCAAGGCGGGTGCGATCACCGGCATGCTGGTGGCTGGTCTGGCGCTGCTCGGCGTCACCATCTATTTCGCCTATCTGACGCAGATGCTGGGCCTTGCTGCCAACAGCCGCACCGTGATCGACGCGATGGTCGCGCTCGGCTTCGGCGCTTCCCTGATTTCGATCTTCGCCCGTCTCGGCGGCGGTATCTTCACCAAGGGCGCTGACGTCGGCGGCGATCTCGTCGGCAAGGTCGAAGCCGGCATTCCCGAGGATGATCCGCGCAACCCGGCCACCATCGCCGACAACGTCGGCGACAACGTCGGCGATTGCGCCGGCATGGCCGCCGACCTGTTCGAGACCTATGCGGTGACTGCGGTCGCCACCATGGTGCTCGCCGCGATCTTCTTCGCGACCTCGCCGCTGCTGGTGAACATGATGACGCTGCCGCTCGCCATCGGCGGCGCCTGCATCATCACCTCGATCATCGGCACCTTCTTCGTCAAGCTCGGCGCCAGCCAGTCCATCATGGGCGCGCTGTACAAGGGCCTGATCGTGACCGGCGTCCTGTCGCTGCTGGCCGTTGGCGGCGTCATCAACTGGCTGATCGGTTTCGGTCCGCTGGCGGGCGTGAAATACACCGGCATGGCGCTGTTTGAATGCGGCATCGTCGGTCTCGTCGTCACCGGCCTGATCATCTGGATCACCGAATACTACACCGGCACCGACTATCGTCCGGTGAAGTCGATCGCGGCGTCGTCGGTCACCGGTCACGGCACCAACGTGATCCAGGGTCTGGCGATCTCGATGGAATCGACCGCCGGTCCGGCCATCGTCATCATCGCCGGCATCCTCGTCACCTACAGCCTTGCCGGCCTGTTCGGCATCGCGATTGCGACCACGACGATGCTGGCGCTGGCCGGCATGATCGTCGCCCTCGACGCCTTCGGCCCGGTCACGGACAACGCCGGCGGCATTGCCGAAATGGCCGGTCTGCCGAAGGAGGTCCGCAAGGCCACCGACGCGCTCGACGCTGTCGGCAACACCACCAAGGCGGTCACCAAGGGCTACGCGATCGGTTCCGCCGGTCTCGGCGCGCTGGTGCTGTTCGCGGCCTACAATGAAGACCTCAAGTTCTTCATCGCCAACGCGGCGAAGTATCCCTACTTCCAGGGCGTGCTGCCCGACTTCTCGCTGAACAATCCCTACGTCGTGGTCGGCCTGCTGTTCGGAGGCCTGCTGCCGTATCTGTTCGGCGCGATGGGTATGACCGCGGTCGGCCGTGCGGCCGGCGCGATCGTCGAGGAAGTGCGGCGTCAGTTCCGTGAGAAGCCCGGCATCATGCAGGGTACCGACAAGCCCGATTACGGCCGGGCCGTCGACATCCTGACCAAGGCGGCGATCAAGGAAATGATCATCCCGTCGCTGTTGCCAGTGTTGTCGCCGATCTTCGTCTACTTCGTGATCTTCGCGATCGCGGGCGGCGGTGCGGCCGGCAAGTCGGCGGCGTTCTCGGCCGTCGGCGCCATGCTGCTCGGCGTGATCGTGACCGGTCTGTTCGTCGCGATCTCGATGACCTCGGGCGGCGGCGCCTGGGACAACGCCAAGAAGTACATCGAGGACGGTCACTACGGCGGCAAGGGCTCCGACGCCCACAAGGCAGCCGTGACCGGCGACACCGTCGGCGATCCCTACAAGGATACGGCGGGCCCCGCCGTCAACCCGATGATCAAGATCACCAACATCGTGGCACTGCTGCTGCTGGCGATCCTGGCGCACTAAGCTTCGGACGGTCGATCAAAATGAAAACCCCGCGGTGCAAGCCGCGGGGTTTTTGCTTTTCCTGCGTAGGGTGAATTAGCCGAAGGCGTAACCCACCAAAGTGTTCAAGAGGTGGGTTACGGCTTCGCCTAACCCACCCTACAAATCAGCACTCGCTGCGAACCCGACACTGACAACACGGAGATCAACCGATGTCGCTCTCATCCGCCCGGAATTACGCGCTCCGCGCCGCCAAGTCGCAGGATCAGAAGGAAGCCGCCGAACTGCTGTCGAAGGCGATCCTGGAACTGGCGTTGGCGATCGAAGCCACCGACGCCAAGGTCAAGAAGATCAACAAGTCGTCGTAGCCATAGCGTTTTCGAGCGAAGTGGACGCCGGTTCGCGTCAAGAAAACGCGTCAAAAAAAGACCAGAGACCGGTTCTGATTCAATCAGAACCGAACAGGCTCAAGCCGCGACCTCAGTTGACGTCCATCTGCAAGCCTTCGCGCTTGATGATCTCGGCGAATTTCACCGTCTCCGCCTGGACGAAATCAGAATACTGCTGCGGCGTGCCCCAGTCCGGGCGCGCGCCCATAGCCGCGATGGTCTTCTTGACATCCTCTCGCTCGAGCATCGTCTTGATTTCCTTGTTGAGGGCATCGACGACAGGGGCAGACGCGGCCTTCGGCAGGAAGACGCCGAACCACGACGAGACATCGAATTTCGCCAGCTCGGGCCCACCCTCGCGCATGGTCGGAATGTTCGGCGCCGCGGCGCTGCGCTCGGGCGTGGTGACGGCGAGTGCGGTGAGCTTGCCTTCCTGCGTCTGCGGAAGCGACGGGAACAGGTTGTCGAACAGGATCTGGATGTCGCCGGCAAGGGCTGCCTGCAGCGCCGGACCCGCGCCGCGGAACGGCACGTGCACCATCTTGAGGCCGGTCAGTTGCAGGAACCAGGCGCCGGTGAGGTGAGGGCTCTGGCCTACGCCCGAGGAAGCGTAGTTCAGCTTGTCCGGGTTGGCCTTGATGTAGGCGATCAGTTCGGCGATCGACTTGATGCCGGTCGAGGGATGCGCCGACACGATGTTCGGTGTCCGGATCAGGTTGGACACGGCCTGCAACTGGTCCGCCTTGTAGTTCAGGTTGCGGAAGATGCTGTAGGCGATGGCGTTGGGGCCGGGATTGCCGATCAGGATGGTGTGACCGTCGCCCTTTTGGCGGATCACCTCGACGGTGCCGATGGTGCCGCCGCCGCCCGAGCGGTTTTCCACCACCGCGGACTGGCCCCACGCGGTCTGCAGATGCGCCGCCAGCAGCCGTCCCATCACGTCGGTGGTGCCGCCGGCCGCGGCCGGTACGATGACGCGGACGGTTTCGGTCGGCCGCCAGTCGGCGCCAAGGCTCGTGCGCGGCAAGATCGCCGCGGCCGAAATGGCCGTAGCCCCGGTCAAGACGCGGCGGCGAGAAAAAACTTTGCTGGTCACCCGTTCGCTCCCTGCTGAATCGTTATTTTGCAGGGAGCGTAGGGACCTCACGCCAACGGGGCAAGCGGACGACTTGGCGCAGGTCCGGCGCCTACGGCATGGAAGATGCGGTCAGGCGCTTCGTTCGATGGGCGTCAGCGGAGCGGGCGCCTATAGCGTTTTCGAGCGAAGTGGGACCGGTTCGCGTAAAGAAAACGCGTCAGAACAAAAGACTAGAGCGCGGTTCTGATGCAATCAGAACCGATAAGGCTCTAGTTGAAGCTGAGCAGCTTGAACAGCGGCGTCAGATAGCTGAGCTCCTGGCCGGAAGTCGGCGTGGTGCGGCTGATGAAGTCGAAGATCCTGCCGTCCTGCAGCCCGTAATTGGCGAGCCGCTGCACCTGACGATTCTTGTCGAAATAGATCGCGATCACCCGCTGGTCGACGACCTGCTGGTTCATGAAGGCGACTTTGCGCTCGGAGCGTTGCGAGATGTAATAGAACACCTCGCCGTTCAGGGTGGCGACGGTGGAGGGCGTTCCCATCACGATCAGCACCTGATCCTGGCTGGCGCCCATCGGAATCTGCTCGAGCGCGCCGGGCGGCAGGATGTAGCCCTTCTGGAACTGTTCGCCGGTGCAGGCGCCGAGCGCCGCGCACATCAGGGCGACAGCGGCGACCGCGCGGAAACCGCGCCAGCGCGCGGTCAGGCGGCGCGGCGAGGGCGCGCATCGGCTTCTGTGGCTCGTTTCAGTCATATCAGGAACTTGCCCGTCCTCTTGCATCGCGCGAGGCGTTGACGTACCGGGCAGCACGCAGGATTGCAACATGCGCGGCTCTCAACAAGGAAACCTTGGGGGTTCGCGTCCGGAACCCACAATGCTTTGGCCGTTCAATCACTTCAGGAAACCCCGCTCGCCCCTGCGCGGCACCATTGAAGCCATCTATGGCATGATCGTGACGCAGGCGCGAGAACCGTCGTTTTATCGGGCAATGGCGGTGCCGGATACGGTTAACGGCCGTTTTGACCTGCTGCTGCTGCATTTGTGGCTGGTTCTGCGGCGGTTGAAGTCGGCTGCCGGTGGCGCGGCCCTGTCGCAGGCGCTGTTCGACCATTTTTGCAACGATATGGACGATAATCTGCGCGAAATGGGGGTCGGCGACCTCACCGTACCGAAGAAGATGCAGGCCTTCGGGGAAGCCTTTTACGGCCGGACCGCGGCCTATGATCTCGCTTTGACCGGAGGCCGTGAGGCGCTGGCGCAGGCGCTGTGCAAGAATATCCTGAACGGCGAACACATCGAGAAGGCCGGCCGCCTCGCAGCCTATGCCGAGGCGGCCATCGCCGCCCTGGACGGCCTCGACGATGCGGCGCTGTTGGGCGGTTCGGCGAAGTTTCCTGTGCCCGACCGCGTGGACTCGGGGCAATGAGCAAGAGTGACATGACAGAGAAGCCTGATCCTCGGAAACCAGACCCTCAGAAACCAGACCCCTGGCGCGTCCCTTTGGCGGTCGCGCAAATCCCGGACACGGGACTGCATCGCGACCTCCGGGCCGACGAGGCCGTCCGCCATGCGATCGCCGATATCGGCGATTTGCGCGAGGTGCTGTCGGCGCAGGCCTCCTTCGATGTGACGCCGAAGAGCGGCGGCCGCTACCACGTCGCCGGCCGCGTGCGGGCGCGGATCGGACAGACCTGCGTGGTGACGCTCGAACCGATGGAAAGCGACATCGACGAGCCGATCGATCTGACCTTCGCGCCGCCGGACCAGATCCCGGAAATGGCCGCGCTGATCGACGAGGCGGAGCATAGCGATGGGGATACGCCGGACCCGCTGGAGGCGATCGAGAACGGCATCATCGATCTCGGCAGGATCGCCACCGATGCGCTGTATCTCGCGGTGAATCCGTATCCGCGCAAACCCGACGCGGTTTTCGAACCTCTGGTTGAGGCCCCCGATCCCGAGGATCATCCGTTTGCGGCCCTGAAGGCGCTGAAGGTCGAGCCGAAAAAAACCGGCAAAAAGAAGCCCAAAGGAAACTGACTGGCTGTTTCAGCCGGCGGTTGGGCCACATTCCGGTTGAGGTGGTTGCCTTATTTGACGAGGAATGGCACATAAACTATTGAATTATATTGGTTTAAGTGCCAATTTCGGGTCCGGGTCGCGCCGGTTCCGACTGCCAAAAGACGGTGGTCAAGAGGTTGTGTCGGGACGGGGACACGCTATTGTCGCGGCCCGGCGGAGGCGCTGTGTAGCGCCTTGCCGAGCATCGCTGCGGCGGTGCCTCTTCCAGTTCGCGGCCGGGCTCGACGAGGGCCGCAAGAGATCAGGTTTCCGGGACGTTCATGCCTCAAAAGGTTCGAATCGCGCTTGACGCCATGGGTGGCGATGTCGGCGCATCGGTCGTCATTCCCGGCGCCGCGATCGCATTGAGGCGGCATCCCGACGCCGAATTTCTGCTTTATGGCAACAGCAAGCTGATCGACGAGCAACTCGCGAAATATCCGGCGCTCAAAGCCGCCTCGCGCGTGGTCCATACCGACGTGACCGTCGCCATGCACGACAAGCCGAGCCAGGCGCTGCGCCGCGGGCGCAAGAGTTCGTCGATGTGGCTTGCGATCGACGCAGTGAAGAAAGGCGAAGCCCATGTCGCGGTTTCCGCGGGCAATACCGGCGCGCTGATGGCGATGGCGCGCTTCCACCTGCACACCATGCCGGGGATCGATCGTCCGGCCATTGCCGGCGTGTGGCCTACGGCACGCGGCGAATCCGTCGTGCTTGATCTCGGCGCCAGCATCGGTGGCGACCATCATCACCTGGTGGCGCTGGCTGTCATGGGCGGCGCGATGGCGAGCGTGCTGTTCGGTAAGCCGCGCCCAACCGTCGGCCTGCTCAATATCGGGGTCGAGGAGGTCAAGGGCGGCGAGGAGATTCGCAAGGCTTCCGAACAGTTGCGCGCGATGAACCTGCCGGAGCTTGAATATATCGGCTTCGTCGAGGGCGACGGGATCGGCATGGGCGCCGCCGACGTGATCGTGTCGGAAGGTTTTAGCGGCAACATCGCGCTGAAGGCCGCCGAAGGCACCGCACGTCAGATGGCGGATTTCTTGCGTCAGGCGATGGCGGCGAGCTGGATGTCCCGGATCGGCTATCTGTTCGCCCGCAAGGCCTTCAAGGCACTGCGCGATAAGCTCGACCCCAACAAGTCCAATGGCGGCGTGCTGCTCGGCCTCAAGGGCGTCGTGGTCAAAAGCCACGGCGGAACCAACGCCGAAGGCTTTGCCTACGCCGTCGATGTTGGCTATGAGATGGTGCGCTGCGATCTCCTCACCAAGATCAATCAGATGCTTAATCGCGACGGCAGTGCGCTGGCTCAAGCGCAGACCGCGCAGGAGGCTGTCTCGTGATTTCCAAACGTTCGGTCGTGCTGGGCTGCGGCTCTTACCTGCCGCAGAAAGTACTGACCAATGCCGAGCTGGCGGCTCGCGTCGATACCTCCGACGAGTGGATCGTACAGCGTACCGGCATCCATCAGCGCCACATCGCCGCCGACGGCGAGTTCACCTCGCATCTGGCGATCAACGCGGCGCGCGCCGCGCTCGAGCATGCCGGGATCGATGCGCAGGCGATCGACCTGATCGTGCTGGCGACCTCGACGCCTGACAACACCTTTCCGGCCACCGCGGTCGCGGTGCAGCACGGGCTCGGCATCAACCATGGCGCGGCCTTCGACCTGCAGGCGGTGTGCTCCGGCTTCGTGTTTGCGCTCGCCACCGCCGACAACTTCCTGCGCTGCGGCGCCTACAAGCGTGCGCTGGTGATCGGCGCCGAGACGTTTTCGCGCATCCTCGACTGGAGCGATCGCGGCACCTGCGTGCTGTTCGGCGACGGCGCCGGAGCGGTCGTGCTCGAGGCCCAAGATCTGCCTCAAGGCCAGCCGGGCCTGACCTCCGACCGCGGCATATTGACCACGCATCTGCGCTCCGACGGCCGGCACAAGGCGAAGCTGTTTGTCGATGGCGGTCCGTCCTCGACCCAGACCGTGGGTCACCTTCGGATGGAAGGCCGCGAGGTGTTCAAGCACGCCGTCGGCATGATTACCGACGTGATTGTGGACGCCTTCAAGGCCACCGGCGTCACCGCCGACGACATCGACTGGTTCGTGCCGCACCAGGCCAACAAGCGAATCATCGATGCTTCAGCGCACAAGCTTCATATTGCGCCGCAGAAGGTGGTGCTGACGGTCGACCTGCACGGCAACACGTCGGCGGCCTCGATCCCGCTCGCGCTGTCGGTTGCCGTGAAGGACGGACGCGTAAAGAAAGGCGATCTGGTGCTGTTCGAAGCGATGGGCGGCGGCTTCACCTGGGGTTCGGCGCTCGTCCGCTGGTGAGTCAGCGCAAGATATCGATCAAATTTGCTGCGTGTTTTCATGCGCAAGCATGATGGTCGCTGTTGACCATTGCGTGCTAACCTCATAATTTCAGGGAATAAATTGTTCGCCGAGAGTGCGGGGCAGGCGATGACCGGGACCGGAAAAACAGTCACACGCGTCGATTTGTGCGAGGCGGTCTACCAGAAGGTAGGCTTGTCGCGAACGGAATCCTCTGCGTTTGTCGAGCTTGTTTTGAAAGAGATCACCGATTGCCTCGAGAAGGGCGAGACGGTGAAGCTGTCGTCCTTCGGCTCCTTCATGGTGCGCAAGAAGGGTCAGCGTATCGGACGTAACCCGAAGACCGGCACGGAAGTGCCGATCTCGCCACGTCGCGTGATGGTGTTCAAGCCGTCGGCAATACTGAAGCAGCGGATCAATGGTCACGCGGTCGCCAATGGCGACGGCAAGGACGACTAGAACTTCACCCTGAAAAAAGTGAGCTGAGAGGAGCGAGCATTTGGACAAGGCGCCGGATGCGTTCCGTACCATCAGCGAGGTCGCTGAAGAGCTCGACATTCCCCAGCATGTGCTGCGGTTTTGGGAGACGCGGTTCGCCCAGATCAAGCCGATGAAGCGCAGCGGCGGCCGGCGTTATTACCGGCCCGACGATGTCGATCTGCTCAAGGGCATCCGTCGCCTGCTCTACGGCGAGGGCTATACGATCCGCGGCGTGCAGCGGATCCTGAAAGAGCACGGCATCAAATCGGTGCAGGGCCTCGCCGACCAGACCTCCGCGGTTTCGTTCGGCGCGGTCGAGGAGGCGATCGGCCTCAGCCTGCAGGAGCCCGACGAAAACGAGATCCCGCTCGTCGGTACCGACGACGACGATTACGAGACCGAAGAATCCAAGGAGATCGACTATCGCTTCGCCGACACCGACGAGGACGGCATCCTGGTGCCGTCGTTCGTCAAGAGCAAACCCGTCCCCCGGCCGGTTGAGGGCATCGACCGCGAGCGCCTCGAACGCGTGCTGCAGGACCTGCTGGCCTGCCGGCAATTGCTGGATAACGCGCTGAAGGACGGCTGAGGGGCCGGGGAACTGGCCTGCCGTGGGGCCGAAAGAGGCCGTTCGCGCGCCTTGCGCCGGACCCTGATCGCAGCTAATGGAACGGCATCGGAGCGTGGCGCAGCCCGGTTAGCGCACTAGTCTGGGAGACTAGGGGTCGGAGGTTCAAATCCTCTCGCTCCGACCAATAAAAGCCCCGGTAATACGGGGCTTTTTGCATTCTTGGCACTCGGGCTTGGGGTACGAAATCAGAACGATTTTGGGAAAATACCGGGTGATGCCGGCAAATAGTCCCCGCCAAAGTCCCTCCATTTCCAAGCAGTTCACCCTCCCAGGCAGCGCACCGGCGCCTGTCATGTGGGATCGCGGCGAGCGTCTGCCGTCGCAACAGGTGATCCGATGAAATACTCGACCGAGCGACCATATGCCGATCCCGAGAAGGCAGCGCTCCGGTATCTGGACCGAGTTCAAGGGCGACCGGGGCACCAAGTCCAAGCCGATCCCAGGCCCGCATCTGGTCTATGGATTCCTTACAACGGTCCCGAACGCTGTCGTTGAGCCGATCCACCCCAAGGCGATGCCGGTGATCCTCACGACAGAAGAAGAACGCGACGTTTGGATGCGCGCGCCGTGGGACGAAGCGAAGGCTCTACAGCGGCCGTTGCCAGACGATGCGCTCAAGATTGTCTCGCGCGGGCCGGACAAGGAAGATCGTGTCGCCGCGTGACTCGCTCTTTTTATCGACAGTGTGTTTAAAGCGCGAACCTATAAATTTGGAGCGGTCAACCGACATCCGCTCTAGCACGAGTAACGGACGTGGGGCGGACATCGCGGCATGTCCGAAAAGTGCCCCAGCAACGGACTCATGCACCGCAGAGATTGATTCACCAAGTATAACGCAGCCGGCCCATACCGGAGTATTTCGTTGAGTTCTCGGCGAATTCACCGTCGAACCGCGCGCCGAGCGAAAATCCGTTCCTGAACCCGATCTCCACGCCAGCCGACACAAGTGCCAAGTCGGTGGCCGGCGCTGCGCCCGTCACGACGAAGATTGATCCGGGCAGCGCCTGGAACCCGGCGGTGATGTTCGGCGCGGACCAATTGTCGTGAGCCCAGGCGGCACGGCCAAGCAGGGTCAGTCTGGTGCCGTAGTCAATCGGAATGCTCCAGTCGAGCCAGGTGCCAAGCTCCGTGCGGGTGGTGGTGATCGTCCTGGCGTCGTAGGAAAGTGCGAAAACCGACGCGCCGGAGAGCGCAGTTTCGCTGTAGGACGGCGTTCGGAAGGCCTGCACCTGCACGGCGGCGTAGGGAGTGAGCCCGGACTGACCCGGCCAACCCACGTTCGGAATAGCGAAGCGATATCCGCCTTCGAGCCGACCAGCAATGTCATTGGCGGAAAAATCGGCGGCGAGATGGTCGGCACCCGCCACGGTCACGAACCGGTCGGTGTTAAACTGATGAAAGCCGTAGGCGATTGCGGCGGAGACATAGGCCGCATCTACACGCGTCGTGCTGTAGATGGCCGCCTGAAACATGTCGCTGCGGCCGCTGCCTAGACCTTCCGACAAGCCATAGCGGGTAGCCCCACCCGAAAGCGCGAAGCCGGCCACGGTGTAGGGCGTGACCCGATAGTCGAGGCCAGTGGCAAAGCCGACGTCGCTCACTGACCGGTCGTGGCTTCCAACACCCAACGCGTCACCGTTTGCATTGGTTTGCCCACCATAGGCCGCAGCCCAAACGCCCCAAGGGCGCGGATCAGGGGTCGACGCGACAGCGCCCGGAACAGCCTTGACGTACATCGGAGATACGGGGCGGGTCGGGGCGAACGGGCGGTTTTCGGCGAACGGGTTGGTCACCAGCGACAGGAATGAGTTCATCGCCTGGGTTCCTGCCTGCGCCGGGCCGGTACCGGCTTCTCCCGAAAGCTGCGTGAATGAGCTTTGCAGTTGGCTGGGTGACAGGAACGAGAGCAGGCTGGCGAATGCCGGCGGCAGCGTGCCGCCGTTTCTGACAAAGGTATCAATGGAATTTGCGACCGCGCGTTGATTGCCGGTGGCCGAGGATGGCAGCACAGACGAAGCCGAGGCCGTGGTGGTGGTGCATGTTGTGATGGTGTTGGTATCCAACGTGACCGCACCGTTTTGTGCCAAAGCATCACCGCATTTGATGGTGGCGTTGGTATTCAGCGTGATGCTCGTCAGTGCGAGAATGTCCCCAACGAACGATGTGCTCGTGCCAAGCGTCGCCGAACTGCCAACCCTGAAAAATACATTGCCACCCTGAGCACCGTTGATCAGCGAAATGCTCGAACCGCTGGCAGTGGTCAGCGTGCTTCCGGTGTTGATGATGAAGACTGAGTTCGGGTTGCCTTGCCCATTAAGTGTGAGAGTGCCAGTCAATTGAGCTGACGTATTGAAACCGTAGACGCCCGCTATCAGCGTTTTGCCTCCCAGGTCCTGACCTGTCAGATTAGTCGTAATAGGCCTGCCTGCCAAAACGTTGTAGGCGGTAATGTTATCAATTTGAGCTTGAGCGGCAACGGCATCGGCCGCACTTATCACGCCGTTTACAATGCCCGGGGGAAACCCAGTGACCGCGGAGCCGGGGCTGACGCCGACGTTTCCATTGATCACAGTCGAGCCTGTGTTGGTAACCGTTGAGCCGGCCAGAACTGCGAAGCTCGCGGCCGTCCCCAGGGACGGCGCCTGCGCATGGCTGGGAGAAGTTAGGGTCGTTGCTCCCATCAGGCCCAGCACCGCCGCAGCGCCCCGAACTCCGGCCCGCTTTTGCGACGATGTCCGCACCGACGCGGGGGCGAACGAAAACCTGCTCATATGACCGTTGCCACCTGGATCGGCCTCGGCACGGTCAGACTCGGTGCATCGCGAATGCGACCTTAATCGACGGAGCATCTTCATCAGTGCCTCACTCAACGCGGCTTATGACTCACCAACCGGGTGCTCAGAGACAGCGTAGTCGAAGGCATGGAAGCCAATGAATAAAAACGCCTGTTCCAATCGAGGAACAAAAAAAATGTTGCGGGTCAGATACAGAAATGCACGTCAGACCACTTATAATCGTCAACGCAGCGCTTGCCGCCGATCACGGGGACGAGGAGAGCGATGGTTTCGTCGTGGTCATCGGCCCTATTAAACTCCGGTCGCTGAGCAATATTGCTTCTGCCCCGGAACTCGAAAGCGCAAGCTGGTTCCATCACCGCCCGTAACAGGCATCCATCGGTGACAGAGAGTGGTGCACGCTCCCGCCCGTTAATTGTTAATCAGGAGAGCCAGCCATGTTGCGCGTCTGAGTGGCCTGTTTTGAAAACGCGAGTCGGGGGCGGGGCCACCGGTGGAACCCCTAGCGTTCGTTCCCGTTACACTTCTAACTCAAGAGCAAGGAGGACTCTCACATGATGAAGATCACTCTTGCCGTGGCGGCAGCGGCAGTTGTGCTGACAACTGCCCCGCTCGCCACTCCGGCCATGGCCCAAGGCGTCAAGATGGCCCAAGGCGTCGATGTCCAGGTCGGGCGGGACCGCGACGACCGCTACAACCGCGACGATCGCTACGATAGGGACCGTCGCCGGGGGTACGACTCCGACACCACCGTCGGCGTCGGCCCAGGTGGTGTCACCATCAGCCCACGACAGCGCTGCCACATGGAGACAACGACGATTGAACGGGAAGACGGCCGCAGGATCACGCGCAGGGAGCGTCGCTGCGACTAAACAGCGTGCAACAAAGAAATGATTTCTTTAGGTCGTCAATGATTGGGGCGGCGGAATAGGTCGTGCGCCGGATACCGGACGCGTGACTGCGACGCCGTTACGCTCGCTTTTCAGTGGCGTGACGCGCCGAGGGGAAGGCTAGATTCCGAGAACCCAGATGCCGAGGATGACGCCGAGTACCGCCAGTCCGCTGATGGTCCAGCCAGCGGCATAGGCCGGGCCGGCGGTCTCGGGTTGATCGACCATCGAGTCATGCCAGTGGGTCATTCCAACCTCCTGGAAGAGAGTGCTCCCTGTGGATTAGGTCTCGGTCGCACCGATTAGGTTCAAACAACGGCGCGCGATGAAAGTTCCCCGGTTCGGGGCTAATGGCTGGCCGCGTTGAACTCCCTGAGGATCGATCGTAGATTGCCCGCGTTCCCGCCCCGGGAATGGGGCTGCGGGACGGTTGCGCCACTCGCGGCTCCCCAAAAATCTCAAGAAAATTGTAGGAAACTCCATGAAGGATTTTGCCGGAAAATTCGCCGTGATCACCGGAGGCGGCACGGGCATGGGCCGCGAGCTGGCGCGCCAGCTCGTTGCCGAGGGCTGCAACGTCGCGATGTGCGACATCTCCCTGGAGGCGATGGCCGAGACCAAGCGGCTGTGCGAGGCGGAAAAGCTGCCGCAGGGGCTGCGCGTCACCACCCATGTCGCCGACGTCTCGATCGAGGACCATCTGACGCGTTTTCGCGACGAACTGATCGAGCAGCAGGCGACCGACAAGATCCATTTGCTGTTCAACAATGCCGGCATCGGCGGCGGCGGCAGCCTGTTCACCAACACCCGCGAACAATGGGAACGCACCTTCAACATCTGCTGGGGCGGCGTCTATCTCGGCGTCCGCACCTTCCTGCCGCTGATGCTGAAGGCCGACGAGGGCCACATCGTCAACACGTCAAGCGTCAACGGCTTCTGGGCCTCGGTCGGCCAGGGCGTGTCGCACACCGCCTACAGCTCCGCCAAGTTTGCGGTGAAGGGATTCACCGAATCGCTGATGAACGACCTGCGGCTCAACGCCCCGCACATCAAATGCTCGGTGGTGATGCCCGGCCATATCGGCACCTCGATCGTTTCCAACTCGCGCAAGATCATCAGCGGGACCGAGTCCGATCAATTGAGCCCGAACGAGCTCCTGTCGGCGCGCCAGCGCCTGAAGGGCATGGGCCTCGATACCGCTGCGATGTCGGACGATGATATCCAGAAGATCGCGCTCGACCGCGCCCGCAGCTTCCGCGACGAGGCGCCGACCACGGCGGCGGCCGCGGCAAAAATCATTCTCGACGGGGTCAAGACCGGGCAATGGCGCATCCTGGTCGGCGACGACGCCCACAAGCTCGACGAGCGCGTGCGCCAGACGCCGGAGAAGGCCTACACGCCGGAGTTTTATCAGAGCTTTGCCGAGGAAGTCGGCTGGCGGCTGGGCTAAACCTTTATGTTTTGACGCGTTTTCTACCGTCTACGCAATCTGCGCAAGCTTGATTGCTACGCGAACCGGCGTCCACCCTCGGATCAAGTCCGAGGGCATGCTTCGCTCGAAAACGCTATCGCCAGCCGCGCGCGTTATCCCCGCGCGACGCGCTGGCGTGAGCCGGAGCGGTAGGCGAGGCGGGTGTGTCCTGGGCAATAGGGCGCGCCTTCGAGCGGCGTGTTGCCGCAGAAGCAGAAATCCTCGGCGCCGGGCGTGCTGATAGGCCAGCGGCAGCGTTGCTTGTTAAGTTCGAGCAGCGAGCAACGCTGCTCGCTGATGACGGGCGCAGCGAGGACGGGCTCGCCGTCCTCGTAGACCGTGCGCAGCATCTGATACTGCAGCCGGGGAATGGATCTGGAGGCGCGCTCCTTTTTGGCCGGGCGCGCTTCGGCGTTGAACTCGCCGCGCGTCAGTCCGAGGCGGGAGAGTTTGCCGATCACGGCGTTGCGGCTGACGCCGATATGGACGGCAATCTCGCGGCAGGAGAGGCCGGCTTCAAAATGGCTTTTCAGAAGTTCGATGCGCTCGGTGGTCCAGGTAGGTCCAATGGCAAACATGTTGGCGATTCCAAATTGCGTTGAACCGCCGCTTTCCAATGTTCCTCGTCAGGAAGGCCTGCCGTTGTCGCGGATCGCAAGCAGCCCGTCCTTGATGGCGAGCCGAATGCCTTCCTCGATCAGGGTCTTCGCGACGCCGGGAACGCTGGTACCGTGGGTGCCCTGTCTCACCAGTTTTTCGAGATAGGTGATGGTCGAGAGCGCCAAGGTGACTGGAACGCGGTCGGTTTCGGCTTTTTCCGTAGCCATGGGGAACGCTAACTTTTAATCGGTGTACTGAAAAGTATCTATTTAGACTCTATTAAGTTATGGCCGGTCGAGTCAATCGGGTTGTGATTGTCTTTCTATCCAATTGGACGGATTGGAGAATCCAGTAGAGCGCGGTATCGCATCGGCGCGGGGCGGGCGGAGATCGGCCGGCAGGACCATGCGCGCACGCGGCGAAACGCTGCAGCTGCGGCTCGATTTCCCGATTGCCTCGCGTCGTTGGCAACGACGATGATGCCTTGACGATGAATGCCTTGGCGAAGGCGGTGCAGGGCGCGATGACGGTAACGAACGGTCTCTACTCAATTCAAATCGACATGCGCGACGGCGGGCATGGCCATGCCACCGGCATCCTCGTCTTGATCGACGGCAAGATCGCCGGCGGCGACTCGCATTTTTATTACACCGGCACCTACACCGCCGATGGCGGCAAATGGCGCGGCGAATTGACCACCAACGAGCACACCAGGTCCGTTGGCGTGCTGCCGCTGTTTGGCGGGCGCGAAGTCACTTGCGGCTTTACCGGTGGCTACACCGGTGATGGCGCCGAAGTGGAGGGAACCGCGCTGGTCGGCAAGACCAGCGTGTCGTTTCACGCCAAGCTCGCGCTGCATTCGGTGCTGTGAGGAGCTTTATTTTTTGAGCGTTTTCTTTACGCGAACCGGCTTCCACTTCGCTTGAAAACGCTATGCTAAGCTTCCAGCTCGATCTTGACCGGAAACTTTTGCAGCAGCCGTTGCGCGGCGACCGCCTTGTCCGGCGGCGCCTTGATGCGCAGGAACAGTCCGCGTGAGGGATCGGTGATCGCCTCGACACTGACGTCGTTCGCCAGGCCTTCCGCGGCCAGCAATTCGCGGGCGGCTTCGCCGGCCGCGATCTCGCGCAGTTTCGGCTTGAAGATCTTGCCGATCGGCGTGACCGGCATTTCGGCGATCACCGATACCGCGCGTGGCCGTGCCGGCGGCTCGAGAATCTTCTCCAGCACGAAGGCGGAAAGCGCCTGCGGATCGACATGGACGCCGGGCTGCGTCGAGACGAACAGCATCGGCACCTCGCCGGCATAGGCATCTGGCCGTCCGACGGCGGCCGCAAGCGCGACGCCGGGGAATCCAAGGGCGGCGTCCTCGATCGCGCGCGGATCGATATTGTGTCCGCCGCGGATGATGACGTCCTTGGCGCGGCCCATGATGTAGACAAAGCCGTCGGCGTCGATGCGGCAGATATCGCCGGTGCGCAGCCAGCCCTGATGGAAGGCGTCTTCGGTCTGCTTCTTGTCGGCATAGCCCGGAAACACCTGCGGTCCCCGCGTCAGCAGTTCGCCGACCGGTGACGGCCACGGTCCGGTATGCAGTTGGCTGCCGGTGAGGATCGCGAGTTCGACCAGCGGGTTCTTGGTGCCGACGCTTTCCGGCCGCGGCTTTAAGCCGGCGAAGTCGTGCGTGATGGCGCCGGAGAGTTCGGTCATGCCATAGACCTGCTGCACGCAGGGGCCGCCCCACGTCGCCAGATAGCGCCGCTCGATTTCCGGCGGGCAGATCGAGGCGCCGGTCGGCGTGACGCGCAGGCTGGAAATGTCGCAATCGCCGACCGGAATGTCGGCCAGCGCGCCGAGCGTGGTCGGCACGTTGCCGGCATGGGTCAGGCGATACTTTTCAATAATGCGCCAGAAGTTGGTGATCAGCGCCGGGTCGCGCGCACCGGCGGGGCCCGGAATGACGATCGTGGTGCCGGCGGACAGGCAGGCGCCGACGCCGACAAAGAGACCGCCGACATGAAACAGCGGCAGCGAGATCATGGCGCGATCGCCCTTGCGGTAGTCCAGCGCCATCCGTGACGAAACCGCGGAGGCGACCATCGCCCGGTTGGTCAGGCGCGCGACCTTGGGGTGCCCGGTGGTGCCGCCGGTCGGCAGCATCACGGCCACCCGATCGGCCTCCGACGCATCGGTGGATTTGCCGTAATCGTCGCGCCAGGCCGGATCGGGCTTCAGCACCTCGCCGTCAAATGAAATCGACCCATCGAGCGGAACGATCACGATCCGCTTGAGTGAGGGGACTTGCTTCTGCAGCCCCTCGATCTTCTCGGAGAGCCCGCCCGGCATGCCCGGTGGCGGCGCCAGCAGCAGTTTTGCCTTGACGGCGTTGAGCTGGGCGATGATCGCCGCGCGCGTGAACAGCAGGTTGAGCGGCTCGGCAATGCCACAGGCGGCAGCCCCCCAGATCGCGGCAATCGCCGCGGGGCAGATTGGCAGCAGGATCGCAACGGCGTCATCCTTGCCGACACCCTGCGCGCGGAAGAACGTCTCGGCCGCCTTGATGCAGCCCATCAGGTGATCGTTGGAGACGACAACGGGACTGGGATCGAGCGGGCTGCGCAGATAGACCACGGCATCCGCGGCGGGATCGGCGAGCGGTCCGCGCGCCACCAGATCGAGAATGCGCGGGCAGGCCGCAAGCTGCTCCCGCATATCCTTTTCGCGCGCCGCCTCGTCGGCCGGCGACAGCCTGTCCTTGAGCATATTTCGTCCCCGATTTTTTGTTCGTTGGCAGGCTTATTGTATCGATGGCAGGTCGGGCAGCACAAGGGTGCGCCCGGGCAGCACAAGGGCGCGCCGGGGCAGCACAAGGGCGCGCTTCACCCGTGCACGACCGCTTTCGCGATCATGCAGTGAATGCCCTTGGAGCCGTTGACGGTTTGCGTCACGCGCAAGTCTGCCGCGAGGCTGCAGAGCGTGTAGGCGTCCTCGCGCGACAGATTGCGCTTTTCGCCCAGCAGCACGATCATGTCGCGCAGCGCGCGCACCACGCATTGATCGAGATCCGGATCCATCGCCATCGTCATGTAATGCGTTGGCGTCTCGGCGCGGGGATAGTCCAGCCGCAGATCCTTGCGCAGCGTCAGCCGGAAGCGCCCCTGCAACGCGGTCTCGATCGCGGTGACGCAGACTTCGCCGTCGCCCTGCACGCCATGGCCGTCGCCGCAGGAAAACAGCGCGCCCGGCACGAACACCGGCAAGAAGAGTTTGGCGCCGGCGCCGAGCTCCTTGTTGTCGAGATTGCCGCCCATCGCGCGCGGGATCAGCGAGGTGATGCGGCCCCAGGCCGGCGGCGGCGATACGCCCATCACGCCGAAGAACGGCGCCAGCGGCAGATCGAGCCCCCATGGCATGCGGCCGACCATTTTCTCGCGGTCGAGCGGAATGTTGAGCAGGCGCGTCTCGTGGAAATCGTCGGGCAGCGTGCCGGCCAGCGGGCGGATCAAATTGTAGCCCCAGTCCTGCCGGAGCTGGACGTCGAGAATGTCGACTTCCAGAACGTCGCCGGGCGCGGCGCCCTCGACCGCGATCGGGCCGGTCAGGATATGGCCCGGCACCATCCGCTCATTGTGGGCGTGAATATCGGCAAGCTCCGGGGGAACGTGGAATTTGCCGCGGTCCGGCACCACGTCGGGGCCGCCGGTGACGGTGTCGACGGTCACTTCGTCGCCGCTGGCGATGGTCAGCACCGGCTTCAACTTCGCTTCGAAAAAACCCCAATGGCAGGTTTTGGGGCTGGACTGCAGATGATGATGGGGCATGAGAAGGCTTTAGGTTGCGGCGGGGCACGCGAGTGTGCCTCGTACCGGGTGATATGTCGATGTTGTCTCGGTCCTGTCATTGCCGGGCATAGGCGTCCGGAGGACGGCGTCGCTTCCGCTCGCCGATGCCCGGCAATCCATCTTCCTGAGAAAATTTTCGCTAAGAAAGGTGGATACGCGGGGCAAGCCCGCGTATGACGAGTTCGATCATATGCGAGGCTTCCCTTGTTTTTTGTGCTCTCCAAGACGATCGGCTCCCTGCTGACGCCGACGAATTTCCTGATCGGCCTCGGTTTCATCGGCGCCACTCTGCTGCTGACGCGCTTTGCGTCACTCGGCCGCAGGCTCGTCATGACGACGGTGTTGCTGCTTGTGATCTGCGGGCTGTCGCCGCTCGGCAACATGTTGCTCTATCCCCTGGAATCGCGCTTTCCGTCGTGGGATCCCGCGCGCGGCGCACCTGACGGCATCATCGTGCTCGGGGCATCGATCGAGGCAGATATTTCCGCCGCCCACGGCACGCCGGTGGTGCGCACCGCGCCTGATCGCATCATTGCCGCGGCGGCGTTGGCCCTCCGCTATCCGAATGCACGCGTGGTGTTCACGGGTGGCAGCGCAAATCTGCTGTCGAACGATGCGAGAGAGGCCGATTTTGCCGGTGAAGTGTTCGAGGGTCTCGGCATCGCCAAATCGCGGCTGACCATGGAACGGCGTTCGCGCAACACGCAGGAAAATGCCGAGTTCTCGAAAGCGCTGGTCAACCCCAAGCCCGGCGAGCGATGGCTGCTGGTGACCTCGGGGTATCACATGCCGCGATCGGTCGGCCTGTTTAGAAAGGCCGGATTTCCGATCGAGGCCTATCCGGTCGACTGGCGCGTCGGCGGGCGCGACGGCCTGTTCGCGTTTTCGAACCGGGCGCTCGAAGGATTGTGGCGAACCGACGCCGGGGTGCGCGAATGGATGGGCCTGATCGCGTACCGGGCCACTGGCAAGATCGACGAGTTGCTTCCCGGGCCGGTCCCGAACTAAAAGCACCTGTATAACCGCGACAAGCGCGCGTTCAGCGCCGATTTGGGAGTCTACGCCATGCAACAGCAATCGCAGCCGGAAGCGCTGGATTTGGCCGCCATGGTCGCCGATCTCAACAGCCTGCTTCGGCTGAAGACGACTGTGATCGGCATCAAGATGTTCGCCACCAAAGAGGAAATGGAAGCGATCCCGAAGATCCGGCGGCCGTTGGCGGTGCACACCACCGATCAGATCGTCAGCATGGCCTCGCGGCTCGGCTGGACTGTCGGCATCACCGGCGAAGATCTGGTTGGCGCGCAGTGCCGCGCCGTCATCGGCCTCGCGCCGCAGGACGACAAATGGCTCGCCGGGGAAAATTATGTCGGCGTCTGGCATGGTACCGCCGAAGACGCGCGCAAGCGCCAGGAAGCGCTCGATGTGGTGCCATACGGGAAGTATCAGGCCATGGCGGTGAGCCCGCTCACCAGCGGCCGGCTCGATCCGCCGGATATCTGCCTAGTCTATGCCACGCCTGGCCAGATGATCATCCTGATCAACGGGCTGCAATATACCGGCTACAAGAAGTTCGAATGGGGCGTGGTCGGCGAGACCGCCTGCGCCGATTCATGGGGCAGGGCGCTGAAGACCGGCGAGCCCTCGCTGTCGCTGCCGTGCTTTGCCGAACGCCGCTACGGCGGCGTGCCTGACGAGGAGATGCTGATGGCGCTGTCGCCTTCGCATCTCAATAAAGCCATCGTCGGCATGAAACAGCTTGCCAAGAACGGCCTGCGCTATCCGATCGCGCCCTATGGCATTCAGGCCGACGTGCGCGCCGGGATGGGCGTTTCCTACGCGAAGAAATAGCTCCGGCCGTCATTGCGAGGAGCCAACGGGTCGCGCGAATGCGCGCCCGATGATAAACTCCGCGACGAAGCAATCCATTCTTTCTTTTTGTGGTGAGATGGATTGCTTCGCTTCGCTCGCAATGACAGAAGAATTAGCGGTGACTTCAGGGAACTAGCTTATGTCTTCGTCGAAATTCGACATCGTCGTCTATGGCGCTACCGGGTTCACCGGACAGCTCGTCGCCGAATATCTGGCCGCGCGGTACAAGGGTGATGCCGGTCTGACATGGGCGATGGCCGGGCGCAGCAAGGAGAAGCTCGTCGCCGTCCGCGATGCGATCGGCGCGCCGGCTAACACACCGCTGATCGTGGCCGACGCCAGCGATCCGGCGTCGTTGAAGGCGATGGTGGCGCAGACGAAATCCGTGATCACGACCGTCGGCCCGTATCAGTTTTATGGCAACGATGTGCTGGCGGCCTGCGTCGAAGCCGGGGTCGATTATTTCGATCTCTGCGGCGAGCCGCTGTGGATGCGGCAGATGATCGACAAGCATGAGGCCGCGGCCAAGGCCAGCGGCGCGCGCATCGTATTCTCCTGCGGCTTCGACTCGGTCCCGTTCGAGCTTGGGGCCTTCTTCGTGCAGGAGGAGGCGAAGCGGGCGTTCGGCGCACCGGCTTTGCGCGTCAAGGGCCGTGTGCGCGACATGCGCGGCACGCTGTCCGGCGGCACGGCGGCGAGCGCCAAGGCGACGTTTGACGCGGTCGCCAAGGATCTCAGCCTCGTAGCCTTGCTGAAGAGCCCGTTTGCGTTGACCCCGGGATTTGAAGGCCCGAAGCAGCCCGCCGGCAGCAAGCCCTTTCTGGAGGACGACCTGCAATCCTGGGCCGCACCCTTCATGATGGCGCTCATCAATACCCGCAACGTGCACCGCTCCAACATGCTGATGGGCTTTCCGTACGGCAAGGACTTCGTCTACGACGAAATGGTCCTGACCGGGCCCGGCGAAAAAGGTGAGGCCAATGCCAGGCTGGTGATGGCCGCCAACGCCGGAAAGACCGGTCCCGCCGCACCGAAGCCCGGCGAGGGGCCGTCGAAGGAGGAGCGGGAGAACGGCGGATATGACCTCCTGTACATTGCGATTGCGCCTGACGGCCGCCAGGTGCGCGCCGCCGTGAAGGGCGACCGCGATCCCGGCTATGGCTCGACGTCGAAGATGATCTCGGAATGCGCGATCTGTCTGCTGCGCGACACGCCGGACGTTGCCGCAGGCATCTGGACGCCGGGTGCTGCGATGGGGCATCCCCTGATCAAGCGCCTGGTCGATCACGCCGGCCTGACGTTCACGGTCGAGAAATAGCGCGCGCCATGGAGCCGAGTTGCCGCGGCGTACTGGATGCCCCGCCTAAAGCGCATCACAGGGGCTAGGAGGCCTTCGCGGTCGCCGTGGAGGCAGGATCGAGGTTGGCCTTCCAGCGCTCGGCGGCGACATACATGCCCCACATCGTGCCCAGCATCATCCAGAAATGCCGCCAGTGGTCGGTATCGATGATGAAGCTCTCGCCAACCGTGCCGAGATAGGCCGAGAAGATCGCGAGATAAGTCCGCTGCCAGGGCGCAGCCACGAAGACGTAGCGGAAACCGGTGAGCGCCGTCACGAACACCAGCGCCGGATAGCAGATGCCGGAGATCCAGCCACCCGACATGAAGGCGTTCAGGTAGGAATTGTGGGTGTCTTCGGGGAAGTATTTGTGGAACTGCAGCGGCCCGATGCCGAACGGCAGATCGAGCGCCATGTCGGCGCCGAGGATATGGCGGCCGAACCGGCCGAAGCGGCCCTCGTCATAGCTCTGGTCGAAGCTGGCGCGCTGCTTGAACATCTCGGCGATCGAATCGAACGACAGCAGCACCGCGACCAGCGCCGCCGCCAGAATGACAGCTACCAGGGCCATCACGATGATGCGCGAGCGCTGCGCCTGCGAGCGGCTGGTCAGCACCATCAGCGCCAGCATGAAGGCGGAGGTGAGAATCAGCCCGCCCCAGGCCGCGCGCGAAAACGCCAGCAGGATCGCCAGCGACATGATGCCGAAGGCGATGGTGTTGCGGAATGATTTTCCCAGTTTGTCCGAGACGACGCTTTGCAGGCAGAACAGCGCCGGCAGGATCAGGAACGCGCCGAGCACGTTGGGGTCCTTGAAGGTGCCGCGGGCGCGTTCGTACAGCGTCAGCAGGTCATGCCCGCCGGGGACGAGATTGAAATAGCCGCCGAGTGCTGCCACTGCGGCGATCATCGCGCCCACGACCAGGCCACGCCTGAGCATGTTGAGCCGGGCTTCGGTGTCCTCGGAGATGACCATCGCGAAAAACATCACGGTGACGGCCATGTACCAGGACGTCGCGATCCAATTCGCCACTTCGCTCTTGTCGAGGAAAGGGATGGCGCCGATGGTGTAGCCGACATTGAGCAGGAACAGGGCCAGCAGCAGCGGGATGAACACCAGCCGCATCCGCAAGCCGGTTGCAAAGAAGATCAGCAAAGCAGCGAGGGTGGCGAGTTCATAGGGGCTTGGTTCAATGAAGACAATGGCGCCGGACGCACCGACCAGCCACACCAGCGCGCGCTGAAGGGCGAGCACGCCGGGCGCCGCCGTCATCGCTGGTAGGGAGCCCCCGGCCGTCGCCGCATACGCCATTACACACCCACAAACACACGCAACTCAACGCCACAACAAACCACTACTCATCATTGCGAGGAGCGATAGCGACGACCTGTCCGCCGTAGCTTCTTGAGCGAAGGCGGAAGCAATCCATTCTTTCTTTATGCGTCGAGATGGATTGCTTCGCTTCCGCTCGCAATGACGGCTTCAGTACGCGTTCTCGTTCTTCGTCATCAGCGCCAGCGGCGTCTTGAGCAGAATGAAGAGGTCGAACAGCACCGACCAGTTCTCGATGTAATAGAGATCGAACTCGACGCGCTTCTGGATCTTCTCGTCGGTATCGACTTCCCCGCGCCAGCCGTTGATCTGCGCCCAGCCGGTGATGCCGGGCTTGACGCGGTGGCGCGCAAAGTAGCCGTCGACGGCCTCGTCGAACAGCCGGCTCTGCAACTTGCCCTGCACCGCGTGCGGGCGCGGGCCGACCAGCGAGAGGTTGCTCTTGAACACCACGTTGAACAGTTGCGGCAATTCGTCGAGGCTGGTCTTGCGGATGAAGCGTCCGACGCGGGTGACGCGCGGGTCGTTCTTGGTCACGACCTTGGTGGCGGTCGGATCGGCCTGATGGTGATAGAGCGAGCGGAACTTGAAGACATCGATGCGCTCGTTGTTGAAACCGAACCGCTTCTGACGGAACAGCACCGGGCCCGGGCTGTCGAGCTTGATCGCGAGCGCGACCAGTCCCATGACAGGCAGTGCCGCGAGCAGGATCAGGAAGCCGACGACGTGGTCGAACAGCCACTTCATCACCAGGTCCCAGTCGGTGATCGGCGCCTCGAACACGTCGAGCGTCGGCACCTCGCCGAGGTAGGAATAGGAGCGGGGACGGAAGCGCAGCTTGTTGGTATGGACCGAAAGGCGGATGTCGACCGGCAGCACCCACAGCTTCTTCAGCATCTCCAGGATCCGCGTCTCCGCCGAGATCGGCAGCGCGAACAGCACGAGATCGACGCGGGTGCGGCGGGCGAATTCGACGATGTCGTCGACCTTGCCGAGCTTCGGGCTGCCGCCGCAGGTGTCCATCGCGCGGTCGTCGTTGCGGTCATCGAACACGCCGAGCATGTGGATGTCGGAATCTTCCTGGATATTCAGCGCCTCGACGAGCTTTGCACCGTTCTCGTCGGCGCCCACCACGATGGTGCGGCGATCGAGCCGGCCCTGGCGCGCCCAGTTGCGCACCAGCGAGCGCAGGACCAGCCGCTCGGTCACCAGCGCCGCGAGGCCGACGAAGAAAAACGTCGTCAGCCAGAGTCGCGAAATCTCGCTGCCGAGCTTGACGAGGAAGGAGGCACCGATGAACAGCAGGAATACGAACGCCCAGGATGAAACCATCCGGGTCATCTGCCGGAGCTGGCCGCGGAACACGTCGACGTCGTAGATGTCGGCGGCCTGGAAGCAGATCACGGCGGTTGCCGTCATGGCGACGATCGCGGAGGCATATTCCCAGTGGAAGCCGCCGAGGCGGACGACATAGCCGAAATAGAGTGCGATGCCGATCAGGCTCAGCATGACGAAATCGACCAGGCGTACTGCGCCCGCGATCACGATCGGCGAGTAGGCGCCTCCGACCTTTTGATTGGCGACGGCAAGGGCTGCCGGAGTCAGTCTTCGGCGCCGCTCGACCGGTGGGCGATCGGCAGTGCCGTCCATCGCGGCCGTCGCCGCGGCATTGATCATCGAGCGAGCGTTAATCGGTTCCACTGGTCCACGTCCGTTCTTGAGCAGGCAGATCGGAATGCGCCTGCCGATGCGGAATTCCCCGCATCACGGCATAAGGGACAAATCGGAAGAAACAGTTACGTTGGTAAATAACAGTTAACGTTTGGCAAACGCGTCGCGGTAGCCGGCCAGCACGCCCTCGACCATTGCCTTTTGCGAGAAGTGCACGAAGATTCGTTCGCGCAGCGACCTGGCGCGCTCCCGCGCCGCATCCAGATTATCGAGTGCGCTCTCGACGGCATCGGCCATCGCCGAAGCGAGCCCGGGCGCAAACAATGCGTCGGCATGGTCGGGTCCGAAGATCTCGGGAATGCCGCCGACATTTGAGGCCACCATCGGAATGCCGGCCGCCGCAGCCTCGATCACCACATAGGGCATGGAATCGCCGCGGGAGGGAACCACCAGCAGCGAGCCCTTGGAAAAGCCGTAGCGCGCCTTGACGTGACCGATGAACCGCACGGCCTCGCCGAGACCGAGCTGCTGCACCTGCGCCTTCAGGTTTGCCGTTTCCTCGCCATCGCCGGCAAGCGTCAGCGTCACTGGCCGGCCGTCGGCGCGCAGTCGCGCCACCGCATCGATCAGCAGGTCGGCGCCCTTGATGTGCCGGAACTCGCCGACATAGACCAGGTCGCTGGCATCCTCCGCCTTGACGACCGGATCGAACTCATTGGCGGTGACGCCGTTGAACACGCAGCGTACCAGCCCCTTCGGGGTGCCGATGGTGCGCTGATAGGTGTCGCGGGCGAACGCGCTTTCGAACAGGAACAGGTCGGTCTTGTCCATCAGCGCGCGTTCGACGCGGGCGTACAGATTTCCCTTCAGCGTCGTCAACGGAAAATGCAGCGAGCCGCCATGCGGCGTGTAGACCCTGATGGTATGGTTCGAACCGGTCCAGCGAATAAAGGCGCCGGCCTTGGCGCCGTGGCCATGCAGGATGTCCGGCTTCAATTGCCGGATCAGGCGCTGGAAGCGTAGCCATACCAGGAAGTCGGTCGGGAGCGGTTCGCGGCGAATGGGGAGGCGGTGAACACCGAGCTTGAGGCGAGGGGCGATTTCCGCGAACGCCTGCTCGGCGCGCTCGCCGCCGGTCAGGTTGTCGGCGACGATGCCGACGTGATGACCGCGGTCGGCCTGGCCGTTGGCCAGATCCAGGATATGGCGAAAAATCCCTCCCACCGGGGCACGCGTTGCGTGCAGGATACGAAGCGGCTGGCCTTCGACGACAGCCATGATCAGAGCCAGCGTTCCATGCGGCCCGTGAGAGCGGGCGCAGCAACCGGGAATGGGTTTGGGGCGAGCGCGCCGCGCATCACGAGAATCCTGAAAAAGCGATATGCCCGATTAAGGGCGTCCATGGTTAACAAAACATGACCGGGCGCCCGCGGCCAGCCCTTATCTGGCCCGCAAACGAGCGGATTAACCCCGCAGCAACCTTAATGGAGTGTAATCGGCCCCGTTCAAGTGAGCAGTTGCGTTCGCGGGAGTGTGCGATGCGTTTAGCGTTCTGGCGTGCGGGCAAGGACAAGACGGTGGTGCAGCGAGTGGTCTCGAAGCCCGCACCGGCGGTCCCGATGCCGGTCGCAGCCTCCGAAACCGGCGATCTCGACCTGCATGCGCTGGGGCAGGCGCTGGTGCGCAAGCGGGGCTGGATCGTCGTGCCGACCGTGCTGGCCGCGATCCTGTCGATCACCGCCGTCAACATGATCACGCCGCGGTACAAATCCGAAGCCCGCATCCTGGTGGACGGACGCGAGAATGTCTTCCTGCGGCCGAATGGCGAGCGCAACGATGATCAACGTAACGGACTCGACGCCGAGGCCGTGACCAGCCAGGTCCAGTTGCTGCAATCGCGCGATCTGGCCCGCGAGATCATCCGCAAGAACAAGCTTGCCGAGCGCCCGGAATTCGATCCGGTGCTGCAGGGATTTTCGCCGCTGAAATCGGTGCTGGCCCTGTTCGGCATCGGCCGCGATCCGTTCTCGTTGGGCCCGGAAGAGCGCGTGCTCGACGCCTATTACGAGCGCTTCACCGCCTATGCGGTCGACAAGTCTCGCGTCATCGTCGTCGAATTCCAGTCGCGCGATCCGGAGCTTGCGGCGCGCGTCGCCAACTCCATCGCCGAAGGCTATCTGGTGCTGCAGCAGAACGCACGGCAGGAGCAGGCGAAGTCCGCCGGCCAGTGGCTGTCGGGTGAAATCGAAAATCTGCGCAAGAAGGTGGCCGACGCCGAATCTCGCGTCGAGGATTTTCGCTCGAAGTCGAGCCTGTTCGTCGGCACCAACAACACCACGCTGTCTAACCAGCAGATGGGCGAGATCAATACGCAGTTGAACAACGCCCGCGCGCTGAAGTCGGACGCCGAGTCCAAGGCGCGGCTGATCAAGGAGATGCTGCAGAGCGGCAAGCCGATCGAGGCTTCCGAGGTGCTCAATTCCGAACTGATCCGTCGGCTGTCCGAACAGCGGGTGACGCTGCGTGCGCAGCTCGCCGAACAGTCTTCGACGCTGCTCGATCAGCATCCGCGCATCAAGGAATTGAAGGCGCAGCTCGCCGATCTCGACCGGCAGTTGCGCGAGGAGGCCGGCAAGGTCTCCCGCTCGCTGGAAAATGACTCCCGGATCGCCAATGGCAGGGTCGAGGGCCTGATCGCCAGCCTCGATCAATTGAAGAAGCAGGCCTCCTCGAACAACGGCCAGGATGTCCAGCTCCGCGCGTTGGAGCGTGAAGCCAAGGCCCAGCGCGATCTTCTCGAATCCTATCTCGCCAAATATCGGGAGGCGACCACCCGGGAGAACATCGAGGCGGCGCCTGCCGACGGCCGCATCATTTCCCGCGCCAGCGTTTCCAACGTTCCGGCCTATCCGAAGAAGCTGCCGATCGTGCTGATCGCGACCCTGGCGACGCTGCTGCTCACCAGTGGTGCGATCGTGACCGGCGAATTGCTGCGCACGACCGCGCCGCGGGCTTCCGCTGCGTTCGCCGCCTGGCCGGCATCGATACGCGCGCCTTCGCTGGTTCCGGATTTGCCTGTCGAAGACCTCGAGGTTCCTGCGGCGATGCCGATCGCCCCCAATGCGGATGCCTCCCTTACGGATGCCGCGGCGGGCCGCGGCGAAATCGAACAGTTGGCCGACGATCTCGCCGGAAAGGCCGGTACGGCGCGAAAGCTGACCGTGCTCGGCACGGCGCCGGGCGAGAGCATCACGCTGACCACACTGACGCTCGCACGGTTGATGGCGCGGCAGGCGAAAGTCGTCGTCGTCGATCTCGCAGGCGCAATGCCGACGATAGCTGCGGCATCGACAGACCCGGCAGCGGCCGGGCTCGCGGAGTTGATGCAGGGTCAGACATCGTTTGCGCAGATCATCACCAAGGACCGGCAGTCGCGGGTCCATCTGGTCAGTGCCGGGCGTCCGGGCTTCGACCGCGCGCAGCTTCAGTCGCCGCGGCTGACCTTGACGATCGATGCGCTGCTGCGGGTTTACGATCACGTGCTGCTGGACGTCGGCGCGGGCTCCGATCTGCCGGCGGAACTCCTGACGTCGCAGGCGCGTGCGGTGGTGGTGCCTGAGCCCTCGATGGCGCCGGATGCCCGTGCCGCGATGTGCGACCAGCTCCGGGCGGTCGGTTTCGCCGAGGTGACGATGCTGAACGAGCCGTATCGGTCCTCGGACGCCATCGAACCCGGCCCGCGCATGGTGGCGGCGTAAGGTTTGCTTCGTAGGTGGGTTAGCGAAGCGTAACCCACCGATGTCCGCAAAGATGGTGGGTAACGGCTTCGCCTAACCCACCCGGTTCCCTGTCAGACCTCATCCTGAGGAGTCGCGCAGCGGCGTCTCGAAGGATGAATGGCACCAGTTTGGCCGCATGGTTCGAGGCGGCGCCAACGGGGCGCGCGTTCGCGCGACCCGTTGGCGCCTCCTCACCATGAGGGTTATGATTAGCTGAACGCGTTGCGCAGCTTTTGCGCCATCCCGAGCAGCGCCGGATTGTGCTTCACCAGACGCTTGGTGCGGTTGAGGCCCGACATGACGCCGGCCGCGAGCTTGCCGCGCTGGCTGAGCGCAATGAAGCTGTCGAAGATCGGTTCGTCGTCCTTGCAGAACAGCCGCTTGTAATCGTCCGATCCGATCCCGAGATCGAGGGCGCGATAATCCTGTGCGGCATAGTGGTCGATGATGTCGCGCATCAGGATCAGGCCAGGGCTGTATTTCGCGCTGGCCGACATCGTGTAGGTGTTGAACATCATCGAAAACCGATAATCGTCGGCCACTCCGGCGAAGATCGCGATCACTTCCTCGTCGCATTCCAGCGCGTGAATATCGATGACGTGGTGGCCGTTGGGAAGCGGCGTCGTGCAGGCCAGGCGAATGAAATCCTCGATGCCGGGATCGGCAAAGACGTTCGGCAGTTTCTGTTCGGCCATCCGCAGCGGCTTGACGCGGAAGAACCAGTCGAGCAGCCGGGTGGCGTCGGCCTCGGTCGACGCGACATGGTAGCGGTAGCCGGGCAGGGACTGCAGCTTGCGCTCCTTGCCCTTGAGGCGGCGCCGGAATGAATTGCTGACCAGCGTCGCGGGAGCCGCACCCGGCTCCATCGTCAGCACTGGACAGTCATTGGCCGACGGCTGATGCGGCAACAGCGCCAGCGGATTGGGTAGATCGCGCCAGCGCAGCGGCTGCTGGTGCAGCGCGAACACGTCGGCTTCGGCGCGCTGCGCTATCGCCGATATCAGGCCTTCGAGATCGGCCTGCGTCGCGCTCGCGGCAAAATCCCGGTCCCACAGCGCCATGTTGAAGGTCGAATGCTTGCCGCCCATGAAGCCTGCGCAGCGCGCGCCGTAAGCGTGCCTGAGTGCGAGCGGCAGCAGCAACAGCGGGCGGCGTTCCGCATCGTGGCCAATGACGATGAAGGGAACGAGGCCTTCGCGCTCGCCGACCTGCCGCTGCCAGGCGGCAACGAAATCGAAGCGCTGATAGGGCGTGAAGGAGGCTTGCTGGTTTTCGAGGCCGCGCCAGACCGCTTCAGCAGACGCGAGGTCGTGAACGATATCGATGCCGGCGATGCGGCCGGACTTCGGCCATGTATCCGCCGTACCGTTGTCAATCGCGGCAGCCATGGTCATCGCGGAACCCGTGTTATATGAAATTGTTTACAATTTGCGGCTTTGCCCGACCTTCGCAGGGAAATGTCAACAAAGCGTAATAACATTGCGGTCGCGGCGCGCACGCTCGGCCGTGGTTGGGGGCGGACGTTGGCGTCGGACACAGGGATTTTGCAGCGGGCCCGGATGGAGCTCGCTTATTTCAGCGGCTACGCGCGATGGAAGCAGCGGCAGACCGGCGGCGCCGGCGTCATCCTGCGGTTCGAGCGCGTGCGTCCGCGGCAGTCCCAGCGATTTCAGCCGCATCGGGCAGGCGAGATCACGCCGCAATTTCTCGACCGGACGATCCGGGCGCTGAAGCGCTGGAAATTCGACCTGGTGACGATCGACGAGGTGTGCCGGCGGGCGGTCACGCTGCCGAAGCCAAGGCCGTTTGTCTGCCTGACCTTCGACGGCGGCTACAAGGACGTCATCACCGCGGCCTATCCGGTGCTGGCGAGGCACGGCGTTCCCTTCGTCGTCTACCTGCCGACCGCCTTTCCCGACGGGCTCGGCGAAATGTGGTGGCTGGCGCTGGAAGAGCTGATCGCGCGCGAAAGCCGCATCAGCCTGGTGATCGACCGCAAGGAGCGGCACTTCGCCACCCGCCATGTTTCGGAGAAGCATGACGCGTTCGAATTTCTCGTGAGCTGGATGCGGACGCTGCCGCCATCGGATCTGTCATTCGCCATCAACGACCTCTGCAAACGCTATTCGCTCGATCTCGCAGCGCTGTCGCGCAGTGCGTCGATGGACTGGGACGATCTGGCAAGGCTCGCGGCCGATCCGCTGGTGACGATCGGCAGTGCGACGGTGAATTGCCCCGTGCTGTCGAATCTCCGGGATGCCGACGCCAGGCGCGAAATCGCGATGGGCAAGGCGGTTGCGGAGACCGCCTTTCGCCGCGACGTCAGGCATTTCGCCTATCCGTTCGGCGACCGCGAATCCTGGCGGCGGCAGCATCTGGAGATGGCGCAGGAGATAGGCTTTGCCAGCGCGGTGTCGGCCATTCCCGGTGTCGTCGAGCCGAAGGGATACACCAACCTCCACGCGCTGCCGCGCGTCGGCTGGGACGGGCGACAGCGCTCGCTGCGCATGATGCGCGTCATCCTGTCCGGAATGATGTTCCCACCGGTCAAACCGACCAGGGACAATCTGGCTTAGAAAGACAACTTAGACTTGGCGATCCGGCCGCGACATCCAGCTAATGATCGGCATGGCCGGCAATACCCATCCAAGCCCGGCTACGACGTAGAAGATCGCCTGCAGCAGCCCGGAATTGGCCAGCCACGGCGTCTGCGCGATCGTCATTCCCATCAGCGACCACACCACGACCAGCACCAGCAAGGCGATGGTTCCGAACAGTTTGCGGGTGCGTATCGTCATGGCGGATATGTGAAGCTCGCTGCTGTTGGCGCGGCTTGCGCGCCGGAAGGGGCGGACTATAAGGGGCGCGGCAATTCAATCAAGCACGGTTCTTCGAATTCCATGACCGGTAATTCCGCACAGCAGGCCCCGCAACTTGGCGCCGTCAAATGGTGGCTGATTTCGGTCGCCGCCCTGATCGCGATCATGGTGCTGGTCGGCGGCGCCACGCGGCTCACGGAATCCGGATTGTCGATCGTGGAGTGGAAACCGGTCACCGGCACGCTGCCGCCGCTCGACGACGCGCAATGGGCGCAGGCCTTCGAGGGCTACAAGGCGATCCCGCAATACCGCGAGCTCAATGCCGGCATGAATCTCTCCGAGTTCAAGACCATCTTCTGGTGGGAATGGAGCCATCGGCTGCTCGGCCGCGTCATCGGCGCGGTCTACCTGCTGCCGTTCCTGTTCTTTCTCTGGCGCGGCGTTCTCGGCGCCGAATTGAAGCGGCGGTTGTGGCTGATCTTCGGGCTTGGCGCGCTGCAGGGCGCGGTTGGCTGGTGGATGGTGGCCTCGGGGCTGTCGCAGCGGGTCGAGGTCTCGCAATATCGCCTGGCGACGCATCTGGTGCTGGCGCTGCTGATCTTTGCCGCTGTCGTCTGGACGCTGCGGCGATTGTCGGATCGGCCGCGGCCCGTCGCACCGGCGCGGCTGAAGATCACGGCGATGGCGCTGCTGGCGCTGACCTTCGTGCAGCTCTATTTCGGGGCGCTGGTCGCCGGTCTCCGCGCCGGCAGGGTCTACAACACCTGGCCCGACATCGACGGCAGCTTCATCCCATCCGCCGCGCGGCTGTGGTTCGAGGAGCCGTGGTGGCGCAACCTGTTCGACAATACGCTGACCGTGCAGTTCGAGCATCGCATGACCGCCTATGCGCTGCTGGCGCTGGCGATCCTGCACGCGATCGATGCCGTGCGGTCGCGGGCGGGGGCTGCCGTTGTCGGCGGCGCCGGGTGGCTGGTCGCGGCGATCCTGCTGCAGGCCACGCTCGGCATCCTCACGCTGCTGCGCCAGGTCCCGATCGATCTGGCTTTGACGCACCAGGCAGTCGCGATCGTAGTGTTGACGCTGGCGGTCGTTCAGGCAGAGCGGCTGGCTGCGCGCGGCGTCGCGCAGGGCAGCGGGAATCTGACCTTGCCGGTCGGGCAGCCCGGCTGATCCTACGCCGCCGCGCTGCGCGCGTTCCCCGCTGAACCGGCTTCCAGGTAATCCAGCCCGATATCGAGCGCGGCGGAACTGTGCGTCAGCCAGCCCGCGGAAATCAGGTCGACGCCGGTGGCGGCGATGGCGCCGGCGGTGGCTGCCGTGATGCGGCCGGAGGCTTCGGTGATCGCCCGGCCATCGGTCATGGCGACCGCCTGTCGCAGCTCGTCGGTCGTCATGTTGTCGAGCAGGACCGCGTCGACGCCGAGCGCCAGTACCTGTTCAAGTTGCGCGAGCGTATCGACCTCGACCTCGATCTTGACGAGGTGGCCGGCGTGCGCTTTGGCGCGCTCGATCGCGGTGCGGATGCTGCCGGCGAGCGCAATATGGTTGTCCTTGATCAGCATGGCGTCGTCGAGGCCGAAGCGGTGATTGCTGCCGCCGCCGGCGCGGACCGCGTATTTTTCCAGCGCGCGTAGTCCGGGCGTGGTCTTGCGGGTGCAAACGATGCGCGCCTTGGTGCCCTGTGCGGCCGATACCAGCGAAGCCGTCGCGGTGGCGACGCCGCTCAGATGGCAGAGAAAATTCAGCGCCGTCCGTTCGCCGGTCAGGAGGCCGCGCGCGGGCCCGTCGATTTCAGCGATGACATCTCCGGGCGTGACGACGCTGCCGTCCGGCCGCGCGGCGGTGAGCCTGATCTCGGGGGAAGCGAGTTGAAACGCCGTGCGGGCGATGTCGAGCCCGGCCACGATGCCGGGCTGGCGCGCGCGCAGCACCAATGAGGCCCGCCGGTCGGCCGGCACGATCGCATCCGCGGTGATGTCGCCGGCGCGGCCGAGATCTTCGAGCAGCGCGGTCCGAACCAGCGGTTCGTACATGAGGGGCAGAAGAGGCGTAAGCGTCATGGCTGGGCACTCCCGACAGACAGAGATGGCGTTTCGACGATCTCGCGGGCCGCGGCGAACGCGTCCGAAAGGGTGAGGGATGACGGCAGGGCCGAAGGCAGGGTGTCCGGAAAATCGGTGCGAAAATGCCCGCCGCGGCTTTCCTCGCGCCGGAACGCCGCCACCGCCATCATCAATCCGACCAGCGCCGGATCGGAAGCCGCGCCGGTGCCGCTGGCGATCGGATAGAGACCGCGGATGGTGCGTTCGATACCATGCCGGTCGCGCAGCACGCCAAGGCCTAGCGACAGGATCGGCCGCACCCCCGAGGCGTCGGATGAGGGCAGGGCCGCAAGGGTTGCGCGCGTCTTCAATGGTCCACGGCCCGCGCCATTGACGCTTTCCGCAACCCACGACGCACACACGATGGCTTCCATCAGCGAATTGCTGGCGAGCCGGTTGGCGCCGTGCAATCCAGTGCGGCTGACTTCGCCGCAGGCCCAGAGGCCATCCACGGTGCTGCGGCCTTCGGCGTCCACGGCGATGCCGCCCATGTGATAGTGCACCGCCGGCCGCACCGGAATCGGATCGGTCGCGGGATCGATCCCGGCCATTTTGCAGAACGCCGAAATGACCGGATAGCGTTTGGCGAAATCCGCACCCGGATGCGTTCGCGCGTCGAGGAAGACGCGGTGTCCCTGAGCGCGGCGGTGCCAGACCGCGCGCGCGACGATGTCGCGGGGCGCCAGTTCGGCGCCGGGCTGGTCCGCCATGAAGCGCAATCCAGTGTCGTCGATCAGGGTAGCGCCATCGCCGCGCACGGCCTCGGTCACCAGCGGCATCGGCCGCGACGGTCCGTCGAACGCGGTCGGATGGAACTGGACGAATTCGAGATCGGAAAGTCTTGCGCCGGCGCGCGCCGCCAGTGCGAGACCCTGCCCGAAACAGCCGGCCGGGTTGGTGCTGTCGAGAAACAGCCCACCGATACCGCCGGTCGCGAGCACGACGCGGCCGCTGTCGATCACCAGGGGCCCCTCCGCGTTGGCGGCGAGCACGCCCTTGATGGCGTTGTCCTCGACGATCAGGCGTCGGGCTTCGACGCCCTCCAGCAAACTGATCGACGGACAACGGCGGACGGCTGCGATCAGCGCGCGCATGATCTCGCGGCCGGTGCCGTCGCCGGTGGCATGCACGATCCGGTTGCGGCCGTGTGCGGCCTCCAGCCCAAGCCGCCAGCCGCCATCGCCCCGGCGGTCGAAGGCGACGCCAAGCCTGGCGAGATGTTCGACGGCCGCAGGCGCCGCATCGACGATCCGCCGCGCGACGGCTTCGTCGCAAAGGCCTGCGCCCGCGGCCAGAGTGTCGGCCAGATGGAGGGCAGGCGCGTCGTCGTCGCCCATCGCCGCCGCCAGTCCGCCTTGCGCCCAAAGGCTGGAGGCTTCCGCTCCGAGCGGCGCTTTCGAAAGCAGCAGCACCGGCTCAGGCGCAAGCTGCAGCGCCGTCATCAATCCGGCGGCGCCGCCGCCGATGATCACCGGCCGGTTGTTGAGGGCTGAAGTGTCGGTGCTCATAGCGCCAGCATCCTCTCGACGGCGCGCCGGGCGGGCGCAGCGATGGCAGGATCGATCGTCACCGCGTGCTGACCGGTCTCCAGCGCGTGCCGGATGTTCTTCAGCGTGATCCGCTTCATGTGCGGGCACAGATTGCAGGGCCGGATGAACTCGATATCGGGGTGCGCTACCGCGACGTTGTCGCTCATCGAGCACTCCGTCAGCAGCACGACGCGAGGCGGTCGCCGTTGGGCGACAAAATCGGACATCGCTGCCGTCGAGCCGGAGAAGTCGGCCTCCGCCACCACTTCGGGCGGGCATTCCGGATGGGCGAGAATGGTGACGCCGGGATGGTTCTCGCGCAGTTGCCTGACGTCGTCAGGCGTAAACAGCTCGTGCACCTCGCAATGGCCCTTCCACGCGATGATCTTCACGCTGGTTTGGGCCGCAATATTCTGTGCCAGATACTCGTCCGGCAGCATGATGACGCGCTCGGCGCCGAACGACTCCACGACCCTGAGCGCATTGCCGGACGTGCAGCAGATGTCGGATTCCGCCTTCACCGCGGCCGAGGTGTTGACATAGGTGACGATGGGCACGCCGGGATAGCGCTGACGCATCAGCCGCACATCCTGCGCCGTGATTGAATCCGCGAGCGAACAACCGGCGGCCAGGTCCGGAACCAGCACGGTCTTTTTGGGGTTCAGCAGCTTGGCCGTCTCGGCCATGAAGTGCACGCCGGCGAGCACGATGACGTCGGCGTCGACCTTGGTGGCCTCGCGGGCGAGCAACAGGCTGTCGCCGACGATATCGGCGACGCCGTGGAAGATTTCCGGCGTCTGGTAGTTGTGCGCCAGGATGACGGCGTTGTGCTTTTTCTTGAGTTCGAGGATGGCATCGACATCCTCGGCAAAGGTCGCCCATTCGGGCGGCGGGATCACCCGTTTGACCCGCTCATAGAGCTGATCGGTGCGGGCTAACGCTGCGGCGTGAAGATCGGCCATTTATACTCTCCATGAGCATATTCTGACTTATACTTAGCCTGAGCATAATCGAAGTCAAGTGCGCGAAAGAGGAAGTTTGGTGCCGGCGACGGCGCGTTCGGCCAGTACGGCGTGGCGGAACCGGAACAGCTTGGCCGGCCGTCCAACCGTCTCAGTGGCGATTGCGCCAGTTTCCTCAACGAGTTGCTGCTGCTCCATCAGGCGGCGGAAGTTCTGCTTGTGCACCAGCCGACCTGCAAGCGCTTCAACACTGCGTTGCAGTTGCAGCAGGGTGAATTCAGCCGGCATCAGCTCGAATACGACGGGGCGGTATTTGATCTTGGCGCGCAGCCTCGCGATTCCGGTCGCGAGAATCCGGCGGTGATCGCCGGTCATGGCCCGGCCGGGGACGACCGCTGCCGCGCTGCCGCCGTCGCGTACGGCTTCCGGGATCAGCGAGGCCTCGTACAGCAGCTCATAGCGCTGCAGCACCAGTTCCTCGTTCCATTCGCGGTCGTCGAGGCCGAAGGTGATGGCGACGCGCTGCCAGCGGTCGCGCTGCAGGTTGGCGGATGGCGCCGACTTCGCCCATGCCCGCAGCCGGGGTGTCAGTAGTTTCGCGATCAAAGCGGGGGCGCCGGCCCGGTGGTCTTCCCAGGGGAAATAATCGTACCAGCCGGACCAGTGGGCCTCAAAGCCCGCGCCGACCTGGTCTTCGCGGGTCAGGCCGAGATAGCTGATCGAGATCGTATGCGGCGACTTGGCGTCGCCGGTCCGCCCGCGATCGGCGAAAGTATAGAGCTGTTCGACATAGCCGAGCGGATGGCCGGTCTGCGCCTCGACCCATGCCCGCAAACCCGATTGCAGCGAGCGGTGCGCAAACTCAAACGGACCGCTCGGCAGCGCGTCCGCCTTGGCGATCGTCATGATCTTCGGCTCGCCCTCGGTCACGGCGGCGAGAACGGCGACGAGATCGGCGGTGATGACGTTCGCTGTCACCGATCCCCTGGGTTTTCGCAGTGCCGTTGCCACGTCCGTCTCCGTTGTTGGCGGTTACGCGACTAGCAATATCCGAACACGCCGCAGGCGTAAGGCAGCCGGGCCCAATACGGACCGTATTGCGGGCCGCCGTAATAGGCGCCGTCATAGCTGTAGGAATGCCCGGTGCCGTAGTAGCCGGGCAGGGTCGACGAGCCCGGCAGAACCGGCGTCCCGAAGACGCGCGGCGCATAGGGCACCACGCCGACCGGCGTGAACAGCACGTCGGGATCCTCTTCCTCGACGACCACCAGCTGGCGGCCGCGCCGCACATACTGGGGCGAGGCCACCGTGGTCCGGCGGGTGTAATGGGCGCGGGGAAGTCCCGGCGGCAAGTTGCTGGCGGCGCGAACGGCGGCGCGCTTGGTGGCGACGGGACCGTCAGGGTGCTTGGTGGCGACGGGCGAGTTGGCCGGCTTGGTCGCGACGGGCACGTCAGCCGGCTTGGTGGTGGCAGGCTCGTCGGCGGCAGCGGTTCCGACCGCGAACACCGCGACGAGAAGTGGCATTATCCAGCGCAGCATCATTCACCTCCCGAATCATACGGAGCTATTCCATGTCACTGTATGCTGGAATGACCGTTAACGAGAGGCTTGTGGTGTCGGGCCAGATGGCCGCCTGGGTCGCTAATATTAATATTCGCTGTCATGGCCGGGCTTCCCGGCCATCCACGTCCCCCTTCAGCACGTTCCAAAGACGTGGATGCCCGGCACGAGGCCGGGCATGACGACATTGGGGACGTGGGTCGTAACGTTTACGCCGTCAGCGCCTGCTCCAGATCCGCGATCAGATCTTCCTTGTCCTCGATGCCGATCGACAGGCGGACCACGTCGGGGGCGGCGCCCGACTTCACCTTGGCGGCATCGTCGAGCTGGCTGTGCGTGGTGGAAGCCGGGTGGATCACCAGCGAACGGGTGTCGCCGACATTGGCCAGATGCGAGAACAGCTTCAGGTTCGACACCAGGTTGACGCCGGCGTCGTAGCCGCCCTTGAGGCTGAAGGTGAACACCGCGCCGGCACCCTTGGGCGCGTATTTGCGCGCGAGGTTGTTGTACTTGTCGGTGGCGAGGCCGGAGTAGTTGACCGCCGCCACCGCCGGGTGGCCGGTGAGAAACTCCGCGACCGCCCTGGCGTTCTCGCAATGCTTCTGCATCCGCAGCGGCAGCGTCTCGATGCCGGTCAGGATCATGAAGGCGTTGAACGGCGAAATCGCCGGTCCAAGGTCGCGCAGCCCGAGCACGCGGCAGGCGATGGCGAAGGCAAAATTGCCGAACGTCTCATGGATCTTGATGCCGTGATATTCCGGGCGCGGCTCGCTCAGCATCGGATATTTGTTGTCCTTCGACCAGTCGAAGGTGCCGGCATCGACGATGATGCCGCCGAGCGAGTTGCCGTGGCCGCCGAGAAACTTCGTCAGCGAATGCACGACGACGTCGGCGCCGTGATCGATCGGGCGGATCAGGTAGGGCGTCGCCAGCGTGTTGTCGACGATCAGCGGCACGCCGGCCTTGCGGGCGACTTCGGCGATCGCCTCGATATCGGTGATGCTGCCGGCCGGATTGGCGATCGACTCGATGAAGATCGCCTTGGTGTGCGGCGTGACCGCGCGCTCGAAGCTCGCGATGTCATCCGGATCGGCCCATGCCACGTTCCAGCCGAAACTCTTGAACGCATGGGTGAACTGGTTGATCGAGCCGCCATAGAGCTTTCGCGCGGCGATGAACTCGTCGCCGGGCCGCAGCAATTGCTGCAGCACCACCACCTGGGCGGCGTGTCCGGACGCCACCGCGAGCGCCGCAGTGCCGCCCTCCAGTGCCGCGACGCGCTCTTCCAGCACGGCGGTGGTCGGATTGCCGATCCGCGTATAGATGTTGCCGAACGCCTGCAACCCGAACAGCGACGCGGCATGGTCGGCGTCGTTGAATACGAACGACGTGGTCTGATAGATCGGCGTCACCCGCGCGCCGGTGGTGGGATCGGGCTGCGCGCCGGCATGCACGGCGAGGGTCGAAAATCCCGGGAGACGATCGGTCATTCTTGGTATCCTGTTTTGGCCAGTTCGAAAACGCGCGGCATGCTGATCGCAGCCGGGTCCGCCGTCAAGGCGAGGCGTTCACATATCGCCGATTAGAAACGGGCCTGCTTCGTCATGGCGCGTTCTCGAAACGATTATGTCGCCTTCGCGTCAGGTCAGGTCGTTCCTGTTCTTCGCGGCGCGGTCGGAGGCCGCGGTCGCGCCGCCACCGACGCTCGTCCGGTTCAGCGACAGCCGCATGCCCTGCGTCGGGACCGGCGCGCGCTTCGAGCTCAGCGTGCGCGAATTGACGCCCATCCACGAGATCTCCGACGACAGCCTGCCGTATTCGATCTTCGGGCAGCGGTTCATCACGACCTTGAGGCCGGCGGCTTCGGCTTTCGCCGCCGCCGCATCGTCGCGCGCGCCGAGTTGCATCCAGATCACCTTCGGCAACGGCGACAGTTTCAGCGCTTCCTCGACCACCGGCATGATGTGGCTGGAGTTGCGGAAGATGTCGATCATGTCGATGGGGCGGCCGATATCGGCCAACGAAGCGACGAAGGGCTTGTCGAGCAGGCTCTTGCCGACATGGCCGGGATTGACGGGGATCATGTCGTAGCCGCGCTGCGCCAGATACTTGAAGGCGAAATAGCTCGGCCGCACATTGACCGGCGACGCGCCGACCATCGCGATCGACTTCACGCCGTTGAGGATGCCGCGAATGTAATTGTCGTCATAGGCGTCGTGGTTCATTTCGTTCTTTCACCGTCATTCCGGGGCGATGCGAAGCATCGAACCCGGAATCTCGAGATTCCGGGTCTGGTCCTTCGGACCATCCCGGAATGACGACGCTGAGGTAGCGTCGTCACTTATCCTGCCATTTCGGCTCGCGCTTCTCGATGAAGGCGCCGATGCCTTCCTCGGCGTCGCGCGCCATCATGTTTTCCGTCATCACCTCTGCCGCATAGCGATAGGCGTTGGCAAGGCTCATTTCGGCCTGGCGGTAGAACGCCTCCTTGCCGAGCTTGACGGTGTAGGCGGATTTCAGCGCGACTTGTTGCGCCAGCGCGATCGCGGCATCGCGCTCGGTGCCGGCTTTGACAACGCGATTGACGAGGCCGATGTCTTTTGCGGTTGCCGCCGAAACCGGCTCGCCGGTCAGCAGCATCTCCATCGCCTGCTTGCGCGGAATGTTGCGCGACAGCGCCACCATCGGCGTCGAACAGAACAGGCCGATGTCGACGCCGGGTGTGGCGAAGCCTGCCGTCTCAGAAGCAATAGCCAGATCGCAGCTTGCCACCAACTGGCAGCCGGCCGCCGTCGCAATGCCCTGGACCGCGGCGACCACGGGCTTTGGCAGATGCACGACCGCCTGCATCATCGCGCTGCAGGCGTTCATGATCTCGGCGAAGTAGGCCCGGCCACGGTCGGCATCGCTGCGGCGCGCGGTCAATTCCTTCATGTCGTGGCCGGCGGAAAACGCAGGCCCATTGGCCGCGATGACGACCGCGCGCACGCTGGTGTCGTCGTGAATATCCCTGAGCGCGCCATGCAGCGCCGCGATCAGGCCTTCCGACAGGCTGTTGCGCGCCGCTGGCCGATTGAGAGTCAGCACCGCGATGCTGCCGACCTTCTCACGCAGGAGGATCGGCGGTTGCGGCGCGACTGCGCGGGCGGGCTGGGCGGTCATCTCGGAGTTTCCAAAGGTTTTCAATTGGGCTTTTGTGACAACCTAATGTAACAGGCGATCTGAAGCGAGGGCAGGGGACGGCATGGCGGCAGCTAAAATGAGCGTGGCTGAACTGGAGAAGTTCCTCCGCGAGGAATTCCCCCAGGCCTTCAGCGACGGCGATATCACCATCGAGAGCGCCGACGGCGAGACCTGCCTGCTGCGCCGGCGCTTCAATGACCGCATGCTGCGGCCGGGCGGCACGGTATCGGGGCCGACGCTGATGGCGATGGCCGATTTTGCGATGTATGTGGTGCTGTTGTCGGCGATAGGCCCGGTCGGCCTCGCGGTGACGACCAATCTCAACATCAATTTCCTGCGCAAGGGCCAGCCCGGCCAGGACGTGCTGGCGGCGGCGAAGCTGTTGAAACTGGGCAAGCGGCTCGCGGTCGGTGAGGTCAATCTGCTGTCGGGGTCATCGCCCGATCCGATCGCGCACGTAACGGCGACCTATTCCATTCCAACTACATAGGCTTTTGTACGGTAATATAACACCATATTTATAAGCCGCTGTTTTTGCTGGTCTAATTTGTACGTTTCGACATTGACGCGCGCTGCCTGGTTCTCTAGAAATCCGCGCAGTTCGGCGCGCTTGGCGCCGATTTCCATTTTTACGGATTCCCTCACATGAAAACCTTTTCGGCAAAGCCGGCCGAGGTGACGAAGAAGTGGGTGCTGATCGACGCCAAGGGTTTGGTCGTCGGTCGTCTCGCCACGCTCGTCGCGATGCGCCTGCGCGGTAAACATCTCCCGACCTACACGCCCCACGTCGATTGCGGCGACCACGTCGTCATCATCAACGCGGCGCATGTCGTGCTGACCGGTCGCAAGCGCGACAACAAGGTCTACTACAAGCACACCGGTTTCATCGGTGGCATCAAGGAACGCACCGCGAAGTCGATCCTCGAGGGTCGTTTCCCCGAGCGCGTGGTCGAGAAAGCCATCGAGCGCATGATCCCGCGCGGTCCGCTCGGCCGCGTGCAGATGGGCAATCTGCGCGTTTACCCCGGCGCCGAACATCCGCATGAAGCCCAGCAGCCCGAGACGGTTGATATCGCTTCGATGAATCGCAAGAACATGAGGGCCGCATAAGATGTCCGATACCATGCAGTCTCTCGAACAGCTCGGTTCGCTGAAGGTCGCCGCACCCGACGCGCCGAAGTACATCAAGAAGGTCGACAAGTACGGCCGCGCCTATGCCACCGGCAAGCGCAAGGACGCGGTCGCCCGCGTCTGGATCAAGCCGGGCGCCGGCAAGATCGTGGTCAACACCCGTGAAGTCGAAGTCTATTTCGCCCGTCCGGTGCTGCGGATGCTGATCCAGCAGCCGCTGGTCGCAGCGGCCCGCGCCGGCCAGTACGACGTCATCTGCACGGTCGCCGGCGGCGGTCTGTCGGGCCAGGCGGGTGCCGTGCGTCACGGCATCTCCAAGGCTCTGACGAACTTCGAGCCCGATCTGCGCGGCGTGTTGAAGAAGGGCGGCTTCCTGACCCGCGACTCCCGTACCGTCGAGCGCAAGAAGTACGGCCGCGCCAAAGCGCGCAAGTCGTTCCAGTTCTCGAAGCGCTAATCGCGTCGCTAAAATTTGCAGCGAATACTGCATTCATGAAACGAAGAAAAGGGCGCCGTTCGGCGCCCTTTTTGCTTTCGATTTACTTATCAATTACCGCGGTTTTTCGTGAAAACTTGGTCACCCGCGCAAACCGGATTCGAACCCGGCACGCCGTAGGGTGCGCGAGACGATGGCGCAAAACCGCATTTTTTCGTGCGCCGGACAAGTTGCATCACAAGCGTTCGGAGTGCCCATGTCGCTCGATACCTCCACGCTCTATCTCGTCGCCACGATGATCGCGGCCATGCTGGGTGGCATGTTGCTGATTTTCGGCAAGCAGGAGAATATTTCGGCGCTGGAATGGTGGGGCGCCGCCTATCTGCTCGGGGCTGCGTCGGTTGGTTTATGTACGATCGCCGGCGATTCGCTCGGTGTGACACTTTCGCTGGCGCTCAATGCCGTCGGGTTCATCGCCTGCGGCATGGTCTGGAACGCTTCGCGGCTGTTCCATGGCCGCAAACCCAATCTTCCGGGAATGGTTTTCGGCGCGATCGCCTGGATCCCCATCGCCCTGGCGTTTCCGCCCGGGGCCCTCGCCATCCGCATCACCATCGGTGCCGGCATCGTCGCGTTTTATGCGGCGCTGACCGCGGGCGAATTGTGGACTGAGCGCCGCAAGCCGTTGCAGAAGCGCTGGGTGGCGATCCTGGTGCCGGTGATGCACGGTTTCGTGCTGATGCTGCCGATTCTGCTGGGCCACCTGATGCGGCCGTATAACGCGAAGCTGTCCGGGAACATCTGGATCACCGGTTTTGCGATCGAGCTCGTGCTCTATGCGGTCGGCACCGTCTTCATCATCTTCATGCTGGTCTCCGAACGCGCGGTGACCCTGCACAAGACCGCGGCTTCGATGGACCCGCTGACCCGCTTGTTGAACCGGCGTGGATTCGTCGAGGCGACGTCGCGTGTGATCGAACGCGAGGCCCGTGCCGGCCGGCCCGTGGCCGTGCTGATCTTCGACATAGACCATTTCAAGTCGATCAACGATCGCTTCGGGCATCCTGCGGGCGACGAGGTCTTGATATTGTTCGCGACCGTCGTGGTCAGCACGCTTCGGATCAGCGACCTGTCGGGGCGAATCGGCGGCGAGGAGTTCGCGGCTTTGTTGCCCTGCTCGCTGGAGGAGGCCGTGGTCGTGGCCGAGCGCGTGCGCTCGGCGTTTGCGGCTTCGGGAATCGTGATCGAGAGCGGTCCGGTCGATACTACCGTCAGCGTCGGTGTGGCCGGCGGACCGGCGGGCACCGAACTTGAAGTGCTGCTGGCGTCGGCTGACACCGCGCTCTATCAGGCCAAGCGCAGCGGCCGCAATCGCGTCGAGGCCGCGGAGGAATTGCCGCTGTCGCTGGAGAGCTGGCGGCGCAAGACCGCCGGGCTTTCGGCACCGGTACGGCAGGCGCCGGCAACCACCTGATGGAACCGCGGTAACCCCGCGTTTACCATTCCGTCCTTATTATTCCGATATGGACTCACGACGCACACGAAACCCGCAGGCTGCCCTGATGTCGCTCGAAGCGGCGGCGGTGATTGCCCGGGGCGGATTCGCTTGCATGTTCTCGACCTCGGAAGAATACGAGATGGCGCTGATCACCGAGCGCCGTGCGCAGGGGCGTTACGATCAGCGCAGAACGCGCTGGCCTGCCATCATGTTCGCCGGCTGTGCGATGATGGTCGTGGGTACGGTGCTGCTGTTTCGCTAGCACGTACGGGCGTGCCGAACGCACCTTTTCCATCTTCATCGGGGTGACGCGACATCAGGGCTTCAAGCCCTGATCCATCCATTGCTTGAAAAGCGCTATTCGTTCCGGCGGCCATGCGGTGTCCGGGGGTATTCGATGGGCCGACACGGCGTCGAACAGGCTCTGGGCGTTGGCGGGTGTGCACATCCACGCCACGTCATCGAGGTGCTTGCCTCGGAGGCCCATGCACGTGACGTCCATATCGCGGAACAGCGGCCGAATGTCATGGCTGTACGTCAAAGTCGCCGGTGCGTCGCCTTCGGCTGGCGGGAAGGTGCCGTGAAACTGGTCGAACCCGAAATTCGGCGGCGACGAAGTGATGTTGGCGATGATCGTGTTGCGGCGGGAGTTCTCGATATGCACCTCGGTCGCGTTGTCGCTCTCCACCCAGGTCACCAAATAGACGTCGGGCGCGATGTTCTCCGTTTTGATGACGACGGTTTCGGTCTCGCCTGCCGAGCCGTCAGAATTCAAGACGACGTAGGTCAGTGATGTGTCCGAGGTAAGGGCCGGGGTGACCTTGAACGCCCGGAAGTCGACCAAGTACCTGTGTCCGGTTCCGGGAAACGCATTGGGCATTTTGCAACTCCCAATCAGGACGCCACTCGGTCAAGCCGACCATCGAGGCGCACCAGCGGTGCGCGCGTCGAAATCGCAAGACACTGGCGTGATGCTCAGGGGGGATCGGACCATATTTGAAATTTAAGGTTGCTAAGGAGTATAGCTATCACCGCAGAGCGTCAATATCATTCGTCGAACCTCCCAAGGTGATGCCGTTCACGAGGCCATGGCCGCGTGGTTTCGCCGCGCTTTTTCTTTTTGGCCGGCCGGGTTAGACACGCCCATTGTCAAAACAAGGCGTAACCCAGATGATCCTCGAAATCGCACAAATCGACGTCAAGCCCGGCACCGAAAAGGACTTCGAAGCCGCCGTCGCCAAGGCGCGCCCGCTGTTCCTGCGCGCCAAGGGCGGCAAGGGGTTTGAACTGCACAAGTCGATCGAGAAACCGTCGCGCTACCGGCTGATGGCGAAGTGGGAAACGCTGGAAAACCACACGGTGGACTTTCGCGGTTCGGAAGATTTCACCGCCTGGCGTGGCCTGGTCGGGCAGTATTTCGCCGCGCCGCCCGAAGTCGAACACACCGAAATCGCGCTGACCAGCGCCGGCTAAGGTCAGTCAGGCCGCCGCTGCCTGCGGCGCGGCGCCTTCCGCCTTGAAATGGTCGATCATGACCTTGGCGATCGCCATCAGGGGCAGGGCCAGCGCCAGCCCCCAGATGCCGAACACGACGCCGAGCAGGATCTGGAACGCAAACAGCGTGGCCGGCGGAATATCGAGCGCCTGGCGCTGGATGATCGGCGTCAACACGTAGCTTTCCATGGCATGCACGCCAAGGAACAGGATGAAGGCGCTCAACGCGGCGACCCATCCCGAGGCGAGGCTCGCGAGCACCACGATCAGCCCGGCCATGATGGCGCCGACGGTCGGAATGAACGCGAGCAGGCCGGCCTGGATGCCCAGGATGAACGAGCTCTGGATGCCGATGACGGCAAGGCCGATCCAGGTCACGAGGAACACCGCGGCCATGGTGACGATCTGTGCGATCAGCCAGCGCTCCAGCGTCTCGCCGATGCGGTCGATGATCACGGTGGCGCGCGCGCGATGTTTGGCGGGCGCCATGAACAATAATCCGGCGCGATAGACGCCGGGCTGCGCTGCGAAGGCCAGCCCCAGGAACAGCACGATAAAGAAGTTGCCGACCGCGCTGACGGTGCCGAGCAGCACCTTGAGGGTCTGGCTGACGATGGCGCCGCCGCTGGAGGCGAGCGTGCCGGCGCTTGGCAGGTTATGGGTCGGGGCCGGGGCCGGCGTCGTCGTTGTCGTCGAATCCGATGCCGGTGCTGCCGCCGCGTTGCCGAAATCGAGGTAGCTGGTGTCGATGCCGTTCTTTTCGAGGAACGCCTTGACGGTCACCAATTGCGATTTGATCGTATTGCTCAACACCTTCGCCTGCTGGGCGATGGTGGCGCCGCCGAGGAAGACGACGCCCGACAGCATCCCGGCGAGGACCAGGCAGACGATCGCGAGCCGCAGCGAATGCGCCAGCCCGACGACGCGCCCGAGCAGGTTGGTCATGGCGTTCAGGGCGACGCCGAGCAGCATGCCGGCAAAAATCAGGAACAGGGTCGCGGCGAAAGTCCAGGTGAACAGCAGCAACGCGGCGAACAGCACGACGCCGATGCCGCCGACCGATATTGCCCACGCCAGATCGCTGCGGGCCTGAAGGCGATCGTCAGCCGGTCCTGTCACGTTGATTCCTTTGCAGAATGATCGTGCGCCAGTCTTTCGACAAACGTGGCCGGGATCAAGCCAGTGCGAGCGCGCCGGTTTGACGCTGGTGGGTCCGGTATGTCAATCGATGCATCCATCCGATGCGGCGGGCTCGAGGACACGATGAATTTCAAATGGGTCGGGCCGATCGTGCTGTTGGCGGCACTCTTTATTGGCGACCAGATCAGGATCAACCGTCCCAGCCATAAATATCGCCTGACCGTCGAGGTCGAGACCCCCCAGGGCCGCAAATCGGCATCCGGCGTGCTGGCGGTCCATCCCGACCGCGGCTACAGCCGCGGCGGCCATACGCGCACCGTGGGCGACGCCGTTTTCGTCGACCTCGGCGGCGGCAAGAATCTCGTTGCCCTGCTGGCGCATCTCGACGGCAAGCTCGATCTCGACGGCACCAACTACGTGGCGCTCCGCGCCTATGGCGCTGGCGGCGGCAAGCGTGTGTCGTTCAACGAGATGAACCGGCTGACCGGTACGGTTCCCGTGAAGGGCGCGCTGATTCCGGTGCTGGTGAGTTTCGCCGATCCGGCCAATCCCGGCACTGCACGGGCGGTGTTGCCCGATGATTTGGCGGCTGTGCTCGGAAACGGCTATCGCCTCGGGGAAATCACCGCCGAAGTGGTTCCGAACGGATTCTGGCCGCTCGACTTCGGCGGCGCGCTCGGCGAGCCGGTCACGCGCGGTATTGCGGCGAAGCTGCCGTGGCTGAATGGACCCGACAATCCCGCCGCCACGGCGCTGCGCGCGGCGGGTTTGCCCGGCGTCGAGGCGATTGACGCCAAAGAGGCCTTCACGCGCAAGTAGCCGAACGGGCCGCGGAGGGCCGGCATTCTCGCGCACCTGTGAAGCGTGGGTAGCGGCCATAACATGTTGATCCGGCACGATCTCGCAGGCATGATCGGCTGGAATCTTGGCCCAACGTAGAAGATCCTTGCACAGGACGATGACAGCGGAATTTTGGCGATGAGACGGCCCGTGGTCGGGGTGATCGGGAACGCGCATCGCGTCGAAAATCGTTTCGCGACGCAGATGGTCGGAGAACGCAACCTGCGCGCGGTCGCCGACGTGTCGGGCGCGCTGCCGCTGATGTTTGCCGGTTCGCCCGAAATTACCGATGTCGGCGCCTTGCTCGACGTGGTCGACGGCATCGTACTGACCGGCGCCCGCGCCAACGTCCATCCGACGCGCTTCAAGACCGAACCGCACGAGAAGCACGAACCCTACGACGAGCACCGTGACGACGTCGCGCTGGCGCTGGCGGAAGCCTGCGTCGCCCGCGGGGTGCCGATCTTCGGAATCTGCCGCGGCCTGCAGGAAATGAATGTCGCCTTCGGCGGCTCGCTGCATCCGGAAATTCGCGAGATCCCCGGCCGCATGAACCATCGCATGCCGAGACTCGAAAACGGCGAAATTCATCCCGATCAGGCGGTGGTGTTCGCCGACCGCCATGACGTCAGGCTGACGCCGGGCGGCGCCTTTGCCGCTATCCTCGGCTGCGAGACCATTCGCGTGAATTCGCTGCACGGGCAGGGCATTCTCGATCCCGGCAAGCGCGTCGTGATCGAAGGCGTCGCCGAAGACGGCACCATCGAAGCGATCCGGATCGCCGATGCGCCGGGCTTTGCGCTCGGCGTGCAGTGGCATGCGGAGTACGACCCGCAGCGCAATCCGATCAACCGCGCGCTGTTCGAGGCGTTCGGCGACGCGCTCAAGGCGCATCGGCGGGCGAGCTAGGCGGCCGGAGCAACCGGTCGCGTCATAACGGGAGGATGCGATGCGGGACCGCAAATGGTCGAGGCGCGATTTGCTCGTGGCGGGGACCGCGTCGGCGGCCGGCATGATGTTCGCCGCGCCATCGAAGGCCGCAGCGCCGCCGCCGACCGCGGTGACATCAGCCATGGTCGAGGCGGCGAAGAAGGAGGGCAAGCTGTCGTTCTACAGCGCGCTCGAACTCAACACCGCCGAGCGTCTGGCGCGGACTTTCGAGGCGAAATATCCGGGCATCACCGTGCGCGTGGAACGTTCCGGCGCCGAACGGATTTTCCAGCGCATCGCACAGGAACAGGGCAGCGGGATCAACGCCGTCGACGTCGCCAACTCGACCGACCCCGCGCATTATCTCGAATGGAAGAAGAACGGCTGGCTGGCGCCTTATCTCCCCGATGATGTCGCGAAACATTTTCCGGCGGATCAGGTCGATCCCGACGGCATGTATGCGACCTCCTGCGCCTGGCTGGAAGCGATCGGTTACAACACCAACCTTGTTAAGCGCGAGGATGCGCCGAAGAGCTATGCCGATCTGCTCGATCCGAAATGGCAGGGCAAGATCGTCAAGGCGCATCCCGGCTACAGCGGCGCCATCCTGACCACGACCTTCGTGCTGGCGCGCGACCTCGGCTGGCCCTATCTGGAGAAGCTGGCGCGCCAGAAGGTCATGCAGGTGCAGTCGGCCGCCGATCCGCCGAAGAAGATCCTGCTCGGCGAGCGCGCGGTGATGGCCGACGGCAACGACTACAATTTGGTGCTGCTGAAGGACCAGGGCAAGCCGGTCGAAGTGGTCTATCCGACCGAGGGATCGCCGCTGATCATCGTTCCCTCCGGCGTCTTCCGCGGTGCGCCCAATCCGAACGCCGCAAGGCTGTTCCAGAGCTTCTTCTTCAGCGCCGAGACCCAGCAGATGCTGGTGGACGTCTTTGCGCATCGCTCGTTCCACGCCCACGTGAAGGAGAAGGGCGAGCATGTCCCGCTGGCCAACCTGAAACTGCTCAAGGCCGATCCGGCCGCGGTGCAGGCGCAGAGCGAGGAGATCAAGGCGCGCTACAGCAAGATCTTCGGCGTTTAGGTCGGCGGATCAGGAGGCCGGCAGGCGCCGGGACCAAGGCTCCCCGTAATTCTACGGGATGTAAATCACGGGATCATAGCCCGGAACTCGGCTAAGCAACGGGAGACGCGCTTGCGGCGCCGAGATCGGCCGCAAACCGCGTGCTCATCCATCATGTTGTGTCGGGTGGAGGCTATGACGTTATCAAGCCGCCTCGCGCTCGCGATGGTATTGCTGGCCGTGGTAACGGCCTGCATCGTGGGTGCGTTCACCTATTATTTTCTCGCAGCGGCCGCGGCCCCGCACGGCGTGGCGGCTGCCATCGGCCACGCGGTGCTGACCGGCGGCGCGGCCGCCGTGCTGCTGGCGTTGGTGCTGGCCGCAGGCCTCGCGCAATCCCTGTCCGGACCGCTGCTTCGGATAACCGGCGCAGCAACAGCGCTCGCGCGCGGCGAATTGATGCCGATGCAGGGCGTCAGCGAGATCGCGGTTCTCGCCGACGTGTTCACGCAGCTCAGGGCGCGCCAGGCGCTGCTCGAACATACCGTGCAGAGCATCAGCGACGCCGTGTTGGTGATCGATGCGGATGGAAGGATCGTGATCGCCAACGCCGCCGCCAAACGGCTGCTCGGGGTCGATCTTTCGATCGATATTCAATCGACGCCGTTCAGATATCTCCTGTCTGACGGTGTGACGCGCGCGCCGGCATCGAGCTCGCCGCTGATGCGCGCGCTGCGCGGCGAGGACATCGACGATATGGAATTCGTCGTCGAGGCCAGGGCGACCGGTGTCAGGGAGAATGTCGCGGCGTCGGCGCGTCCGTTGCGGGACGAGGCCGGTGTGCTGTGCGGGGCGGTCGCCGTTGTCCGCAACGTGACAGAGCAGAAGCGGGCTTACCAGGCGCTGATCGACAGCGAGCAGATGGCGCAATCCATCGTCGATAGCGCGCTCGATGCCTTTGTCCAGACCGATGATTCCTGCGTGATCCTCGACTGGAGCCCGCACGCCGAGGCGTTGATGGGATGGACACGCGCCGAGGCGATCGGCGTCGGCGTGGAAGAACTGATCTTTCCGGAACCGCAGCGCGCGGTGCACCGGCAATGGGTCGACCGGTTCCTGAGCGAGGCTTCGGCCGACGCCACCGGCGGCCGGTACGAAACGGCCCTGCGGCACAAGGACGGCCACGAATTCTTTGCCGAGGTGTCGCTGACTGCGTTGCGTCGCGGCGATCGTTTCATCGTCAACGCGTTCGTGCGGGACATTACCGCTAAGCGCGCGGCGGAGGAACAGCTTTTCCAGGCGCAGAAGATGGACTCCGTTGGGCAATTGACCGGCGGCATCGCCCACGACTTCAACAACATGCTGACCGTGATCACAGGCACGATCGAGATCCTTGCCGAGGGCGTCCAGGACAATCCCGCGCTTGCCGGGATCGTCAAGATGATCGACGACGCGGCCAACCGCGCCGCCCAGCTCACCGCCAATTTGCTGGCGTTCGCCAGGAAGCAGCCGCTGCGACCGCTCAAGACCGACGTCAACGCGCTGGTCGAGGAAGTCGTGAAGTTGCTGTTGCCGACGCTCGGCCGGCAGATCGAGATCGAGACGGTATTCGGTGAGCCGGGATGGCCGGCTTTGGTCGATCGCAGCCAGTTGAGTTCGGCGCTGGTCAATCTCGCGATCAACGGGCGGGACGCCATGCCTGACGGAGGCAGGCTGGTGTTGCGGACCAACAATGTCAGCTTCGACCCACACGAGGCGGCGGCGAACGGGCTCGGCGCCGGCGACTACGTCGTCATCGAGGTTGCCGATACCGGCGCCGGCATTCCGGCCGCGATCCGCGGCAGGATTTTCGAGCCGTTCTTTTCCACCAAGCAGTTCGGGACCGGCTCCGGGCTCGGGCTGAGCATGGTGTTTGGATTCGCCAAGCAATCCGCCGGCAACATCGTGGTCTTCAGCGAGGAGGGGAAGGGCGCTACCTTCCGGATCTATCTTCCGAAGGCCCACAACGGTCCTTCGCCGCAGATGGCGGCAGCCGGCGATGAAGAGATGCACGGCGGCAACGAGACGATCCTGTGCGTCGAGGACGACGATTTCGTGAGGGACCTCGTGACGGTTCGCCTCCGGAGTCTCGGTTATACCGTGATATCGGCGCCGAACGCGGCCGAAGCCCTCGCACTCGTCAACGCCGGAACCGCGTTCGATCTTCTGTTCACCGACATCGTAATGCCCGGCAACATGAACGGCCGGCAGTTGGCGGAGAAAGTCGCCGGATTGCGGCGGCCGCTCCGGGTGCTCTACACCTCCGGCAACACGTTTGGGGTTCTCAGTTCGAACGGCGGCGTCGGCGAGGGTGTGCTGCTGCTCGCCAAGCCGTATCGCAAGGCGGATCTGGCGCGGATGGTGCGCCTCAGCCTCGATCGGCCGATCGACCATGTCGGCGATCCGATCCCGATGCCGTATTCCGTGCTGGCCGATGTCGAGGGTTTCCTGAAGGAGAATCCGCCGAAGGGGTGACCGGTGCGAGGAGTCCGAAGCAATCACGTTGCCTTTCTTCGTCATTGCGAGGAGCGATAGCGACGAAGCAATCCATGTTCGTTGTAGCCATGGATTGCTTCGCTTCGCTCGCAATGACGGAGGATAGATACGATTTCGCATTCTCGCGGCGCGATGCGCCCGAAGTTTTGCAAGAATGCACACGAGCATACAGGTGCAGCGGAAACACTCCGGCCTTCCCCGCGTAATGGCTTTACGGCTTACTTCGTGCTCGCCCCGGTGATCGGCTTTCTTGCCACCGTCATCTGCGAAAACTTTCGCTTCCACTCACTTGACGCCAGCACCGGGGCGTCAGGCCCACACCACTTCACCGTACGCAGCAGTGCGCTCGTCTCTCGCGCTGCCGCGTCCACCGCATCCCACCGCACGTTCGTGACGATCGCGCTCGCCCCTCATTTGGATGAGACGGGCGAAGTTAAACGACTGATTTGGCCGACGGCGGAAGCGAAATTTTGCCCGTCGTGCCAATTTGTCGCAGCCAAGCACGGCGGGAGCTGACGACTCCATTTCCTGCGGGAGCCGCGTCGATGGGGCGACAGCGGCCATCCGCCAGTTGCAAGCCCGGACTTCTCACTTTGACCCGCAAAAGAAGTCAATTTCTGTTGCCGCTATCGGCGTGCCTTCATTTAAGATGGCGATCGAGGAACTGGTGCAGGCGGTGATGGAAGTCGCGGCGCGAACGTCTTGCCTGGACCTTTCGCGATGTTCGTCGTCGCGCCGCTATGAGAGTGCTCTGATGAGTACACTGTCTGGGCTTGATCCTGCTGCCGGAACGGCCGTTTCGTTGAGACCGGGGAATCGGGACGTGATTGTGCTTACTCGGCGGTTGGCAAAGCGCCTGCGGCACTTGATCGGCCCAGTTGTGGCCACCCTCATCATCACGATATCGCTGATTGCTGCGCTGGCGTGCCGGGCCGGCACGCTTCCCGTCGCGGCGGGCAACCTCTATCGCGCGCAGGCAATCGTGACGGGCCAGGGCGAGGCCAACCGCATCATCGGCTTCGCCGCTTGTCTCGAGGACGTTCTCATCAAGGTGTCCGGCGCGCTGAAGCTCGCAGGCGATCCTCGATTGGGCGTGTACAAATCGCGCTCGGCTGATTTCGTAAGCGGCTTTAGCTACCACGACCAGATGTCCGGCACACCGAAGCGCGATGAGCAGGGCACCCGCGATCGGCCGTACGATTTGGTTGTCGACTTCGAAGACAGGAAGATCGACGACATTCTTAAGTCACTCGGCCTCAAGCCCTGGCATTCGCGCCGCCCGGTCCTTGCCGTTTTTGTCGAGATGGAGCAGGGCTCAAGGCAATACATCGCCACGTCAGATGCAAAACAGTCCGACCTGCAACGTGACTCCCTGCTCGCCGCGGCCTTAAAGTGGGGTATGACGATCATGCTGCCTGATGTCGCAGCATTGGCGAAAGCAAACATCAATGCTGTGGAGCTCTTGACGACGCCACCCCGCAGATTGGCGTCCTTGGCGGCCGAGCAGGGTGGCGAAGTCATCCTGGTCGGGCGGCTAAAGTGGGACGACTCAGAGCTCGGATGGGCCACGGAGTGGCGGATGGACCGGCATGGCCGGACGCACCGATGGCAGCTTCGCCGCGTTACGTTTGATGAGGCCTTCCGACGCGGCATCGGCGGCGCGGCCCAAATCCTCTCAGGCAACGGCGATCCAGGATAGGCGGACAGACTGCCGGGGCGCGCTGACGAGGTCATCGAATAAAGATGCAGTTTGCTGCGGTGCATAAGTCCGGAGCTGGCTCTTCGCTGACATAGTCAGTGTGCCGAATGTCCGCTCCGCGCCAGAAGCGACCGCTCGCCTGGATTTGGTCGCTTCATCTCGGCCTGTCGGCAACCATGTGACGAGGCATACGGTAGCTTGCCACAACGAGAAAGGCGCCCCGCGAGGGGCGCCTTTGGCAGTTTCCGCAGGACGGGTTTCGCCGCTACAGCGAATAGTACATGTCGAATTCGACCGGGTGCGGGGTCATCTCGTAGCGCTCGACTTCGGTCATCTTCAGCTCGATGTAAGCGTCGATGAAGTCGTCGTCGAACACGCCGCCGTTCTTGAGGAAGCCGCGGTCCTTGTCGAGATTTTCCAGCGCTTCGCGCAAGCTGCCGCACACGGTCGGGATCTGCTTCAGTTCTTCCTTCGGCAGATCGTAGAGATCCTTGTCCATCGCCGGACCCGGATCGATCTTGTTCTTGATGCCGTCGAGGCCGGCCATCAGCATCGCGGCGAAGCCGAGATAGGGATTGGCCATCGGATCGGGGAAGCGGACTTCGACGCGCTTGGCCTTCGGATTCGAGGTGTAGGGAATGCGGCAGGAAGCCGAACGGTTGCGCGCGGAGTAGGCGAGCAGCACCGGGGCTTCATAGCCGGGGACCAGACGCTTGTAGGAGTTGGTCGACGGGTTGGTGAAGGCGTTGATCGCCTTGGCGTGCTTGATGATGCCGCCGATGTAGTGGAGGCAGGTTTCCGACAGGTCGGCATACTTGTTGCCGGCGAATACCGGCTTGCCGTCCTTCCAGATCGACTGGTGAACATGCATGCCCGAACCGTTGTCGCCATAGACCGGCTTCGGCATGAAGGTGGCGGTCTTGCCGTAGATGTGCGCGACCTGATGGATGCAGTACTTGTAGATCTGCATATGGTCGGCCATCAGCGTCAGAGTGTCGAACTTCATGCCGAGCTCGTGCTGGGCGGAAGCGACTTCATGGTGATGCTTTTCGACCTTGACGCCCATCTTGGCCATGGCGCCGAGCATTTCCGAGCGCATGTCCTGCACCGAGTCCTGCGGCGGGACCGGGAAGTAGCCGCTCTTGGTGCGGATGCGGTGGCCGAGATTGCCGCCTTCATATTCGGTGTCCGAATTGGTCGGCAGTTCCGAGGAGTCGAGCTTGAAGCCGGTGTTGTAGGGCGTGGCGGAGAAGCGCACGTCGTCGAATACGAAGAATTCGGCTTCCGGTCCGACGAACACGGTGTCGCCGACGCCCATCGACTTGACCATCGCCTCGGCCTTCTTGGCCATGCCGCGCGGGTCGCGGTTGTAGGGCTCGCCGGTGGTCGGCTCCAGCACGTCGCAGGTGATGACCATGGTGGTTTCGGCGAAGAACGGATCGATCGTCGCGGTGACCGGGTCGGGCATCAGGCACATGTCGGATTCGTTGATCGCCTTCCAGCCGGCAATCGACGAGCCGTCGAACATCGTGCCTTCGGCAAAGATTTCCTCGTCGATCATGCCGATGTCGAAAGTCACGTGCTGCCACTTGCCGCGCGGATCGGTGAAGCGCAGGTCGACGTATTTTACGTCATTGTCCTTGATCGATTTGAGGACGTCTTTGGCGGTCTTCATGAATACCTCGTTTGGATGCGGTTTCCAGAATTCAGCGACATCAGACTGCGCGAGTGAAACGGGCTAGATTTTGAAACGCCTGGATCTCACAAACGAAATCAGGCTGCCGAAGCAGCCTTTTTCTCTTTTTAAGTCGCAAAATGCGGGATAGCACCCGGCTTAGATAGCGTCCAGCCCGGATTCTCCGGTTCTGATCCGGATCGCTTCTTCGATGTTGGAGACGAAGATTTTGCCGTCGCCGATGCGGCCGGTCTGGGCGGCGCGCCGGATCGCGTCGATGGCTTTCTCGACCAGATCGTCCGAAATCACGATCTCGATTTTTACCTTCGGCAGGAAGTCCACGATGTATTCCGCACCGCGATACAGTTCAGCGTGGCCCTTCTGCCGGCCGAAACCCTTGGCTTCGGTGACGGTGATGCCCTGGAGTCCGACTTCCTGAAGCGCCTCTTTAACCTCGTCGAGCTTGAATGGCTTGATGATGGCTTCGATTTTCTTCACTGAGCGCCTCCCGGGCATTTCAAAATAACAGAGTGCAGATAGTTTCGATGTCGCGCGAGGCGCCGTCTGGCAAGGACCGGAAACAGTTCACAATTGTCATGAACTCCGACAATTCTGAGCCGGCCCGGTCGCCGGCTTCCTCAAAAGCAGGGTCTATGCCAAGTTTGTTAAGGCGCCTGATTTTGGAACGTTATCAGACTTTTAACAGGCAAATGGAAGAGCCCAGGCCGAGCGGTGCATGATAGCGAAGCTCAGCAAATAGGCAAAGCGGTCAATTCGTATGCAACTGCGATAAAACTGGCTGTTTTTAGCTGACTCGTGTGCCTCCGGAAAAGGCGATCGGATTGAGGATTCGGCATGGAAGTTTTGACCACGACGGAAATGGAGCGCGCCGACCGGCTGACGATAGCCGCCGGCACGCCCGGCTTCGCGCTGATGATGAGCGCAGGCCAGGCCGTCGCCGAAGCCGCGATGGATCTGGTCGCAGAGGGGCCGATCGTGGTGGTCGCCGGTCGCGGCAACAATGGCGGCGACGGGTTTGTCGCGGCGGCTGAACTCGCGGCGCGCGGCCGGGACGTTTCGGTCATTCTGCTATGCGAACGCGACAGCCTCTCGGGCGATGCGGCCCTGGCCGCGCGCGGCTGGAAATATCCGGTGCTGCCGTTCAACCCGCAGGCGATCGGCAAGCCGGCGCTGATCATCGATGCGCTGTTCGGCGCCGGACTTAATCGTCCCGTGAAGGGCGATCCACTCGAGATGATCGAGGCGGTTAACGCCAACGGCGCGCCGGTGCTCGCGGTCGACCTGCCGAGCGGAATCAACGGCACGTCGGGCGCGGTGATGGGCGCCGCGATCGATGCCGTGGAGACCGTGACCTTCTTCCGCCGCAAGCCGGCGCATCTGTTGATGCCGGGACGGAAACATTGCGGCCATGTGCGCGTCGCCGATATCGGGATCGATGCCGTCGTGCTCGACGAAATCCGGCCGCAGACCTTCGAGAACGTTCCGGAAGCCTGGCAAGCATTCTTTCCTGTGCCACGGATCGACGGCCACAAATATGCCCGTGGCCATGCCGTCGCGGTGTCCGGCGATCTCACGTCGACCGGTGCGGCGCGGCTTGCCGCACGCGGCGCGTTGCGGGCAGGCGCCGGGCTGGTCACGGTGGCGTCGCCGCGCGAGGCGCTGGCCGTCAATGCCGCGGCCCTGACCGCGGTGATGGTGCGCGCGGTCGATACGTCAATCGAATTCGCCGACATGCTGAACGACAAGCGGCTCAATGCCATCGTGATCGGGCCGGGCGCCGGCGTCGGTGCGCGAACGCGCGATCTCGTCCATACCGCGCTGTCGGCGAAGCGCGGCCTGGTGCTCGATGCCGACGCGCTGACGAGTTTTGCCGAAGCGCCGGATCGTCTGTTTGAATCGATCAAAGCGAGCGAAGACCCGCAGGTGGTTTTGACCCCGCATGAGGGCGAGTTTCCGCGGCTGTTCAGCGACAGCAGCAACAAGCATCCCAACCGCTCAAAACTCGAACGGGTGCGGGCCGCCGCGGAGCGTTGCGGCGCGGTAGTGCTGTTGAAGGGACCGGATACCGTGGTGGCCTCGCCGGATGGACGCGCCAGCATCGCGGCCAACGCGCCGCCCTGGCTTGCCACCGCCGGCGCCGGCGACGTGCTGGCCGGCATGATCGCGGGGTTATTGGCGCAAAGCGTGCCGGCCTATGAGGCCGCCTGCATCGGTGTGTGGATGCACGGCGAGGGCGCGCGCGAAGCGGGACCCGGCCTGATCGCGGAGGATCTTACGGAGGTGCTGCCGGCGGTATTGCGGCGGCTCTACGACGCGTTCGGGATCGACTACTGAACTTCACGCGACATCGCACCACCGCACCAGCCGTGGCGCTGCCCAGTCGGTCGCGACCTGCTCGATCAGCCAGCGTCCGGCGTATTCGGCAGAGAAGGCGATGCGCTGGGTCTGGCCGGGCTCGACCGCCAGCGTATCCAGCCAGAACGGTTTCCAGCCGTCGTCGAGCCGGTCCAGCAGCCGGAAATGATGGCCGCGCAGATGAAACACGGTGGCGATCGCGGCGCGGTTGGTCAGCGCCAGCACCACGGTGCGTCCGGCCTTGGCCCGGAAGGCGGGCGGGGAGTTTTTCGAGAAGCTGGCCGGCGGTCCCCATTCGGCGGGTGGCCCGCCGAGCGCCAGATCGACCCGCGCGGCGCCCTTGAGGTCGAGCTGCGCCGGCAGGCCGTTGGAGGGCAGCGGCGGGGCCGCCGGCAGCGGGGCGGCGCGGAACGGCGGTTTGTTCGAGACGGTCAGTTTGCCGATCGGACGGGCGCTGCGGCCGTCGTGGAGCAGAATCGGGCAAACCGTGCCCGCCGCCGCCGTGACGTCGACGAAAACGTCGACCCTGCCGCCCGGCGCAATCACCAGCGCGCCGTTCCGGGCCTGGAACGGCTCCGCCGGCTGGCTATCGAGGGCCATGACGCGAACCTCGATGCCGTCCAGTTTGACCGCAATAACAGACCGTTGGCAGGCATTGAGCAGGCGAAGCCTGAGC